>NZ_JBHIPV010000007.1:0-114096 GCF_042196165.1 Bartonella sp. AP20NXHL
TTTAGAATTAGAGACCCTTTGGACCTCTGGTTTTGCTAAAAAACCACCCCGAAAAGAACTCTTGATTCGTAATAATTAGAGAGACGTGTTGCAAAATCCTATTCCCTAACTTTTATTTACGCGTCCCTCACTTAAAAAAACATATGAAGAATCAACAGCTTAATAGGAATATAAAGCTATATGGTGGGCGATGAGAGACTCGAACTCCCGACATCCTCGGTGTAAACGAGGCGCTCTACCAGCTGAGCTAATCGCCCAATGCAATGATCAGCAATTGAATGGAGACTCTTTAAGGAAAAATTTTTCTAAACGCAAGAATAAAGATGGTATTTGATAATTTTTTTTAAAAATGCATAATCCTTCTTGACATAAACGCGTGAACCCCTTACACGACCGCTTGTACCAAATTAAATTGGTTCGAAAAAAATGCGCGGGTGTAGCTCAGTTGGTTAGAGTGCTGGCCTGTCACGCCGGAGGTCGCGGGTTCGAGCCCCGTCACTCGCGCCATTTCTTGATTCCTTATGAAATTTCCTTTTTTTAAGTATCCATATGCTATAAGTGAGGTGGTGGAGTATTTGATTGGGGGATAAATATGTTTTTTCTTTCTTTTTATATGGTTTATAAGAATAGGGCTTGCGTCTTTCTTTGCTCTGCGTTACCTATGCCGATAAGAAAAGTATCGCTCTGTATGCCTTTGAAGCAGTATGAATAGAGTTAATAGAGCGATTGTTAAATTTGTCTGTTTGGTCTCGCAATATTGAATCATTGTGTTAAACTCAGGCATTTCGTTACGATGGAAGAGGGTTATGGCTTATTTATTGAGCTCTTACTTACCAGTCTTGATTTTCATTATTGTGTCAGCGGTTATTGCTGGAGTTTTGTTGATTACACCTTACATTGTAGCATATCGTTCCCCCGATCCTGAAAAGTTATCGGCTTATGAATGTGGGTTTAATTCATTTAGTGATGCACGCATGAAGTTTGATATTCGTTTCTATTTGGTATCAATTTTATTTATTATTTTTGATCTTGAAGTTGCTTTTCTTTTTCCTTGGGCTGTTTCATTCGAATCAATAGGTATGTTTGGCTTTTGGTCGATGATTGTGTTTTTAGCGATTTTGACTATTGGATTTATATATGAATGGAAAAAAGGAGCCCTTGAATGGAATTAAGATCTAATAATTCAACGATTACAGCTCCAAAACCAAAAGGAATCATTGATCCAAATACTGGTGGGCTGATAGGATCTGATGATAAGTTTTTTCGTGATATCAATGCTGAATTATCAGATAAGGGTTTTTTAGTTACCTCGGCAGATGCTTTGATTACTTGGGCACGTACCGGTTCTTTAATGTGGATGAGTTTTGGTTTGGCTTGTTGTGCTATCGAAATGATGCAATGCTCAATGCCTCATTATGATAATGAGCGTTTTGGATATGCACCACGAGCTTCACCCCGCCAGTCCGATGTGATGGTGGTTGCTGGTACGCTCACAAATAAGATGGCGCCTGCTTTAAGGAAGGTTTATGATCAGATGCCTGAGCCACGTTATGTGATTTCTATGGGGTCATGTGCAAACGGTGGGGGATATTATCATTATTCCTATTCAGTAGTGCGGGGATGTGATCGTATCGTGCCTGTCGATATATATGTTCCAGGGTGTCCACCTACAGCAGAGGCATTATTATACGGCATATTGTTGTTACAGAAAAAAATCCGTCGTACCGGATCCATAGAGCGATAGAGAGTTTTCTTGTCATGGTGGATGAAACATTGGTTGAACTTGCTGCTTATTTGGAAAACAAGTTAAAAAATAAGCTTGAAGAGACTGTTCTTGCTTTTGGTGAATTGACCATTGTGGCACGTCTTGATGCAATTATCGATGTCTTAATGTTTGTTCGAGATGATTCTCGCTGTCAATTTATTAATCTTACAGACATTAGTGGTGTGGATTATCCTTCTCGCGATAAGCGCTTTGATGTTTCTTACCAATTGTTATCTCCTCGTGAGAATTTACGCTTACGTGTAAAGGTTCGTACTGATGAAAATACTCCTGTTGCTTCAGCTTGTACGGTTTATCCTGGTGCAGAGTGGTATGAACGAGAAACGTATGATATGTATGGGATTTTATTTTCAGGACATCCGGATTTGAGACGGATTTTAACAGATTATGGGTTTGAAGGATATCCTTTACGCAAAGACTTTCCTGTGACAGGATTTGTTGAATGCCGTTATGATAATGAAGCAAAGAGGGTGATTTATGAGCCTGTTGTTTTGCGCCAAGAGATGCGTAATTTTGATTTTCTGTCTCCTTGGGAAGGAGGACAGTATACTTTGCCACGTGATGGAAAAGCAGATGAAAAAAAATAATATTGGTTTTGATAAGGCATTATATTAGAGTACTGTATTTCTTAAATAATTAAATATTTTTTAGCGTGATAGATTTTTTTGATATTTGATATGAAGTTTTTTAAAAAGCAAGGGGTTGATTGTGGCTGAGGTCAATGTTCGAAACTTTAATATCAATTTTGGTCCGCAGCATCCTGCCGCGCATGGGGTTTTGCGCATGGTTCTGGAGTTGGACGGTGAAGTTGTTGAGCGTGTAGATCCACATATTGGGTTGTTGCATCGCGGTACTGAAAAATTAATGGAAACAAAGACTTATCTTCAAGCGGGTCCTTATCTGGATCGTTTGGATTATGTTGCTCCTATGAATCAGGAACATGCCTTTGTTCTTGCTATTGAAAAGTTATTAGATATTAAAGTTCCTAAAAGAGGGCAATTAATACGTGTTTTGTTTTCTGAAATTGGGCGTATTCTTAATCATTTGCTTAATGTAACGACACAGGCAATGGATGTTGGCGCTTTAACACCACCGCTTTGGGGGTTTGAGCAACGTGAAAGGTTGATGATTTTTTATGAGCGTGCCTGTGGTGCTCGTCTTCATGCAAATTATTTTCGTCCCGGTGGCGTGCATCAAGATTTACCAGAATCTTTAGTTGAAGATATTGGTGATTTTATTGATCCATTTCTTGTTTCTCTCGGAAAACTTGATGCGCTTGTGACCCCAAATCGGATTTTTAAGCAGCGTAATGTGGATATTGGCGTTGTAAGTATTGATGAAGCTTGGGCACGCGGTTTTTCTGGGGTTATGATTCGTGGAGCTGGTGTTCCATGGGATTTGCGTAAAAGTCAGCCTTATGAATGTTACGATGAAATGGAATTCGATATTCCTGTAGGTAAAAATAGCGATTGTTATGATCGCTATCTTATTCGTATGGAAGAAATGCGTCAATCAGCTAAAATCATGCGCCAATGTGTGGAGCGTTTACTGAGTACTGAAAAAAATGGACCGGTTTCGAGCTTGGATCGCAAAATCGTACCACCGACGCGGAGTGAAATAAAAAGCTCGATGGAAGCACTGATTCATCACTTTAAACTCTATACGGAAGGTTTTCATACACCTCCTGGAGAAGTATATGTTGCTGTGGAAGCTCCGAAGGGTGAGTTTGGTGTTTATCTTGTTTCTGATGGGACCAATAAGCCTTATCGTGTCAAGTTGCGTGCTCCTGGGTTTGCTCATCTCCAAGCTATGGATTTTTTAACCAGAGGTCATATGTTGGCAGATGCTACAGCTATTTTGGGTTCGATTGATATTGTTTTTGGGGAGGTTGATCGCTAATGTCCGTACGCCGTCTTGCAGATGATGTTTATCAGCCGGCTGAGTTTTCTTTTACAAAAGAAAATCAGATATGGGTACAAAATACCATAAAAAAATATCCTGTAGGGCGTCAGCAGTCTGCTGTAATTCCATTATTAATGCGCGCTCAAGAGCAAGATGGTTGGGTGACACGTGCTGCGATTGAGCATATTGCTCAGATTCTTTCCATGGCTTATATCCGTGTCTTAGAAGTTGCTACTTTTTATACTCAGTTTCAGCTTAAGCCTGTTGGAACAAAAGCGCATATTCAAGTTTGTGGTACAACGCCTTGTATGTTACGTGGTTCTGATGAATTGATTAAAGTTTGTCAGAAAAAAATTCATCATGAACCTTTTGCGACCAATCAGGATGGAACCTTATCATGGGAAGAGGTAGAGTGTCTTGGTGCTTGTGTTAATGCTCCGATGGTTATGATTTTTAAAGATACTTATGAAGATCTTACAGCTGAACGCCTTGAAGAAATTATTGATGCATTTGAAGCAGGTGAAAGTTCTGAGATAGCGGTTGGTCCACAAAATAGTCGTAAATCGTCGGAACCGATTAGTGGTTTAACTTCTCTTATTGATGATGAGAAAGAAAAAAAGATCTCTCAAGTCTTCACCAAAAAAGGATAAGGAAAGAATGGGAACATAATTAAGTATTTTTCTTGAAAAAATATTTTATTATTCTACCCATGATGGCAACATTTAACGAAAAGTAAGAAGTCTTGAAAAGATATTTAAAAATTGCATTTGAGGAAAAGCGGAAAATGCTATGGGTAATAGAAAAAAGGTGAGGTATGCTAGCTGATAAAGATCGTATCTTCACCAATATTTATGGCTTAAAAGACAAATCATTAAAGGCTGCGATGTTGCGTGGGCATTGGAATGGTCTGAAAGAGATGATTGACAAAGGTCGTGATTGGATCATTGACGAAGTGAAGGCATCGGGTTTACGCGGTCGTGGTGGTGCTGGTTTTCCTACTGGAATGAAGTGGTCCTTTATGCCAAAGCAGAATGATGGGCGTCCTCATTATTTGGTTGTCAATGCCGATGAATCTGAACCTGGAACTTGTAAAGACCGTGATATTTTACGTCATGACCCCCATACTTTGATTGAAGGATGTGTAATCGCTACTTTTGCTATGGGAGCCAATGTTGCTTTTATTTATATTCGTGGTGAATATATTCGTGAACGTGAAGCGCTTCAAGCTGCCGTTGATGAGTGCTATGATGCGGGTTTACTTGGCAAAAAAACGAAATATGGGCATGCTTGTGATATTGTTATTCATCATGGAGCTGGTGCTTATATTTGTGGTGAAGAAACGGCTCTTCTTGAAAGTCTTGAAGGAAAAAAGGGGCAACCTCGGCTTAAGCCACCATTTCCTGCCAATATGGGGGTTTATGGCTGTCCAACAACAGTAAATAATGTAGAGTCTATTGCCGTTGTTCCAACGATTTTGCGGCGGGGTGCTTCGTGGTTTTCATCAATTGGACGAGCAAATAATGTTGGAACGAAATTATTTATGGTTTCAGGGCATGTTAATGCACCTTGTACCTTTGAAGACGCTCTTGGTGTTTCATTCCGTGAATTAATTGAAAAACATACGGGTGGTGTTCGTGGTGGATGGAATAATCTTTTAGCGGTTATTCCAGGGGGGGCTTCTTGTCCAGTCGTTCGTGGTGAGGATATGATCGATGCGATCATGGATTTTGATGGGATGAGAGATGTCGGGTCTTCTTTTGGCACAGGGGGAATGATTGTTATGGATAAATCAACCGATATTATCAAGGCAATTTGGCGTATAGCTGCTTTTTTCAAGCACGAGAGTTGTGGTCAGTGTACACCGTGTCGTGAGGGGACGGGGTGGATGATGCGTCTTTTAGGGCGTATGGTTGAAGGAAGAGCGCAAAAACGCGAGATTGATCTTTTGTTTGAAGTGTCTAAACAGGTTGAAGGACACACTATTTGTGCGCTTGGTGATGCTGCCGCATGGCCTGTACAGGGGTTGATACGTAATTTTCGTCCGGAAATCGAGCGTAGAATTGATGAATACACGCGAAATGTAGTCCAAAGCAAAAATATTGCTTTAGAAGCGGTTTAATAACGGATTTTGTTCTAAGAGCAACCGAATGCAAATTTTAAGTGGGTTATCCGCAGGTTGGATGGGTGATGATAAATATCAAAGTTGATGGCAAAGAGATTGAAGTTCCTGATTACTACACGTTGCTTCAGGCTGCTGAGGCGGCGGGTGTTGAAGTGCCACGTTTTTGTTTTCATGAATCTTTATCAATTGCTGGAAATTGTCGTATGTGTTTAGTTGAGGTTAAGGGTGGTCCTCCAAAACCTCAGGCTTCTTGTGCTATGGGGGTTCGTGATTTACGAGTAGGGCCTAACGGTGAAGCACCTGAAATTTTTACCAATACGGCGATGGTAAAAAAAGCACGTGAAGGTGTTATGGAATTTCTTCTCATTAATCATCCTTTGGATTGTCCAGTGTGTGATCAAGGGGGAGAGTGTGATCTTCAAGATCAAGCAATGCTTTATGGACGAGATTGTTCTCGTTATACAGAAAATAAACGTGCTGTAGAAGATAAATATATTGGACCTCTTGTCAAAACTGTTATGACACGATGTATTCATTGTACACGGTGTGTTCGTTTTACAACGGAAGTTGCAGGTATTTCTGAGCTTGGTTTGATCGGTCGTGGTGAAGATGCTGAAATTACGACGTATCTTGAAAAAGCTATGACATCTGAGTTACAGGGAAATGTTATTGATCTTTGTCCAGTGGGAGCTTTAACTTCAAAACCTTATGCGTTTCATGCCCGTCCGTGGGAATTGGTAAAAACGGAATCGATTGATGTGATGGATGCGCTTGGTAGTGCTATCCGTATTGATAGCCGCGGCCGTGAAGTTATGCGGATTATGCCGCGTACGAATGAAGATGTAAATGAGGAATGGATCTCTGATAAAACGCGTTTTATTTGGGATGGATTACGGACTCAGCGGCTTGATAAGCCATATGTACGCAAAGATGGAAAGCTTCAACCTGTCAGTTGGACAGAAGCTTTTGCAAAAATTAAAATGGTGATCTCTAAAATTTTTCCAGAAAAAATTGGAGCCATTGCTGGAGATCTTGCTTCTGTTGAAGAAATGTATGCCCTTAAAACATTATTGAGCTCTTTGGGCTCAACGCTTTTTGATTGTCGTCAAAGAGGGGGGGCTTTATCGCCAGAGTTTGGACGCTCGAGTTATATTTTTAATCCTACAATTGTAGGTATTGAACAGGCTGATGCACTGCTTATTGTGGGATCTAATCCACGTCATGAAGCAGCTGTTTTAAATGCGCGTATTTTAAAGCGCCAACGGATGGGCAATTTTCCTATTGCATTAATTGGAGAGAAAGTCGATTTACGTTATCCTTATTCTTACCTTGGATCTGGGAGTGATACATTAACGACACTTATTCGTGGAGAGGATGTTTTTTTTAATGTCTTAAAAGAAGCGAAGAGGCCCCTTATTCTTATCGGAGAGGGGGCTGTTTCAGGAAATGAAGGTTTATCTGTTTTAAAAAGTCTTGCTAAATTAGCTGATAATATTGGTGCTCTGAGTGAGACATGGAATGGGTTTGGGGTTCTTCATAATGCAGCATCGATTGTTGGAGGGTTAGACATAGGCTTTACTTCTAAGCTTGGGGTTGCAAATATACTTAAAACCTGTGAAGTTCTATTTTTGCTTGGTGCTGATGAAGTAGAATTAGCCAATACAAAAGCTTTTACAGTTTATATTGGGAGCCATGGTGATAATGGTGCACATGCTGCTGATGTTATTTTGCCTGCATCTGCTTACACTGAAAAATCAGGGCTTTATGTGAATACAGAAGGACGTGTTCAAATGACAAATCGGGCTGGTTTTGCTCCAGGTGAAGCAAAAGAAGATTGGGCTATTTTGCGTGCTTTATCGGATATTTTAGGACAAAAACTCCCTTTTGATTCTCTTCCTCAATTAAGGCAATGCTTGTTTAATGATTATCCACACCTTTGTGCTGTTGATGATATAGTGCCTTCTGATATAAGTGGTCTTAAGGCGCTTGGTTCAAAAATGGTTTCTCTCGAGAGTCAAACATTTACTTCTATGGTTAAAGACTTTTATTTAACAAATCCGATAGCACGTGCTTCTGCTGTTATGGCTAAATGTTCATCTCTTGCAAAAAATCGTTCTACGCAAACTGTACTGTAAAGTAAGGGCAAAGGAAAAAGAATAATGATGTATGATTTCTTTATGACTTGGCTGTTGCCATTACTCATTATAATCGGAAAAACACTTCTTCTTTTGGTCGTTCTTTTGGTCTTAGTTGCTTACCTTCTTTACGCAGATAGAAAAATTTGGGCTGCGGTACAATTGCGTCGTGGACCAAACGTTGTTGGTCCATGGGGATTGTTACAGTCTTTTGCAGATTTAATTAAATTTGTTGTGAAAGAACCTATTATCCCAGCAGGTGCAAATAAGGGGGTTTTTCTTTTGGCTCCTTTTGTTTCAGCGACACTTGCTTTATCAACTTGGGCTGTTATTCCTGTCAATGAGGGTTGGGAGGTTGCGAAGATTAATGTTGGCTTGCTTTATATTTTAGCCATTTCATCTCTTGAAGTTTATGGTGTTATTATGGGGGGATGGGCATCAAATTCAAAATATCCTTTCTTAGGAGCTCTTCGTTCGGCGGCACAAATGGTTTCTTATGAAGTTTCCATTGGTTTTGTGCTTGTGACCGTTATTTTAGTGAGTGGTTCGTTGGATCTTACAACAATTGTTCTTAAACAAAGTCATGGTTTTGGTACAACTCTTGGTCTTCCTTTTAACAGTTTTCTCGATTGGAATTGGTTGGTCCTTTTTCCAATGTTTATTATATTTTTTATTTCTGCGCTTGCAGAGACAAACCGTCCTCCATTCGATTTGGTGGAAGCAGAATCTGAACTTGTTGCTGGTCATATGGTAGAATATTCTTCAACGCCTTACATGCTATTCTTTTTAGGTGAATATGTTGCGATTGTTTTAATGTGCGCATTAACAACCATTCTATTTTTAGGCGGTTGGCTGCCTCCTTTAGATGTTTGGTGGCTTAATTGGGTTCCTGGTATCATTTGGTTTGTTTTAAAAGTCTGTTTTGTATTTTTTTGGTTTGCTATAGTTAAAGCATTTGTTCCACGTTATCGCTATGATCAGCTCATGCGGCTTGGTTGGAAGGTTTTTCTTCCTCTCTCACTAGCAATGGTTGTGATAACTGCTGCTTTTTTAAAGTTTACGGATTTCGTTTAAGAGGAGATTTTACGATGTCAGGTTTCATTCAGGCGGCAAAGTCACTTCTTCTATTGGAATTTGTGAGTGCTTTTTTCTTAGCTATGCGCCAATTTTTTTCACCAAAGCCCACGATTAATTATCCTTATGAAAAAGGTTTTGTATCTCAGCGTTTTCGCGGTGAGCATGCATTGCGTCGCTATCCAAATGGTGAAGAACGGTGTATTGCTTGTAAATTATGTGAAGCGATTTGTCCTGCTCAAGCGATTACAATTGAAGCTGGGCCACGGCGCAATGATGGTACACGTAGAACTGTCCGTTATGATATCGATATGGTTAAATGTATTTACTGTGGTTTTTGTCAAGAAGCTTGTCCGGTTGAGGCTATTGTCGAAGGTCCAAATTTTGAGTTTGCGACGGAAACACGTGAAGAACTTTATTATGATAAAGAAAAGCTTTTATTGAATGGAGATCGCTGGGAGCGAGAAATTGCTCGAAATATATTGATGGATGCGCCTTATCGTTAAGTGTATCGTTAAATGAGGTGTCGGATATTTTTCCGATAAATTGTAATCTGGTATGAAGTTTATACCAATTGTTTGAATAATTAAGGAGAAGCCTATGCTAACAGATCTAGCGGCGGCATTTTTCTATTTGTTTGCTTTTATTATGCTAACAAGTGCAGTTATTGTTATTACAGCACGCAATCCAGTGCATTCTGTTTTGTTTTTAATCCTCGCATTTTTTAATGCAGCAGCTTTGTTTTTACTTGCAGGGGCAGAGTTTTTAGGGCTTATTCTGCTTGTTGTGTATGTTGGAGCTGTCGCTGTTTTATTTTTATTTGTCGTTATGATGCTTGACGTTGATTTTGCTGAGTTAAAGAGTGGAACTCTTCGGTATGCTCCTATTGGAGCTCTTATTGGTGTTATTATCGCTGTAGAATTGATTGTTGTTTTTATGAGTAGCTATTTTTCTCCAATCTTGAGAACGCATGTTACGCAACCAATGCCAGATTTAGCCCAGCGAACAAATACACAAGCATTAGGTGATATTCTCTATACGGATTATGTTTTCTATTTTCAAATTGCTGGAATGATTTTATTGGTTGCAATGATTGGAGCTATTGTTCTAACACTTCGTCATAAATTAGGAGTAAAGCGGCAATCTATTGCGGAGCAAGTTTCTAGAACGGTAGAAAGTGCTATTGAAATCAAACAAGTTGAATCAGGCAAAGGTATATAAGGGGGCTATGTAGATGTATATTGATATTACACATTATCTCACTGTTTCTGCTTTGATGTTTACAATTGGTATTGCTGGAATTTTTCTCAACAGAAAAAACGTGATTATTATCTTGATGTCCATTGAGCTTATATTGCTTTCAGTTAATCTCAATTTTGTTGCATTTTCAGCATTTCTTCATGATCTCGTTGGTCAGGTATTTGCTTTATTTGTCTTAACCGTAGCAGCTGCTGAAGCTGCCATTGGTTTAGCAATTCTGGTCGTTTTTTTCCGTAATCGTGGTTCCATTGCGGTTGAAGATGTTAATGTAATGAAAGGCTAACCAGTGATGTATTATACGATTGTCTTTCTTCCGCTTTTGGGTTTTTTAATTGCTGCACTAGGTGGAAAAACGATAGGAGATCGTGCGAGTGAATTGATAACATGTAGCTTTATGGTTGTTGTTGCCATATTATCGTGGATAGCATTTTTCAGTACTGCACTTGGTCATATTCCAGCGATTGATGTATCGGTATTACATTGGATGACTGTTGGTGACTTAAGCTTTAATTGGGCTTTACATGTTGATGCATTAACAGCTGTCATGCTTATTGTTGTAAACAGTGTTTCGGCATTGGTGCATATTTATTCAATTGGTTATATGCATCATGATCCTTCAAGGTCTCGTTTTTTTTCTTATCTTTCTTTATTTACATTTATGATGCTTATGTTGGTCACATCCAATAATTTGATTCAGATGTTTTTTGGATGGGAAGGTGTCGGACTTGCTTCTTATTTACTCATTGGTTTTTGGTTTCAGCGCGATTCTGCTAATAAGGCCGCAATGAAAGCTTTTGTAGTTAACCGTGTTGGAGACTTTGGTTTTCTCTTAGGAATCTTTAGTGTTTTTGTTTTGTTCCAATCGGTTGATTTTGCCTCTATTTTTGCAAAAGCTGCCGACAAGAGCTTTATACAAAATATGACATTTTTAGATTGGCAATTTGATGGGCAGACGGCAATTACCATTACATGTCTTTTATTATTTATTGGTGCGATGGGAAAATCCGCACAATTTCTTTTACATACTTGGCTGCCTGATGCAATGGAAGGACCAACCCCTGTATCAGCGCTTATTCATGCTGCTACAATGGTAACGGCTGGTGTTTTTATGGTTGCGCGTATGTCGCCAATTTTTGAACTTTCTTCGACTGCTTTGACCGTGATTATTATTGTTGGTGCAACAACAGCGTTTTTTGCAGCAACTGTGGGGTTGGTGCAGAATGATATTAAGCGTGTTATTGCTTATTCTACATGCTCTCAACTTGGTTATATGTTTGTGGCATTAGGTGTTGGAGCTTATGGCGCTGCTGTCTTTCATCTTTTTACGCATGCTTTTTTTAAAGCCTTATTGTTTCTTGGTGCAGGTTCTGTGATTCATGCTGTATCTGATGAACAAGATATGCGAAAAATGGGTGGGTTACGCAAACATATAAAGGTCACCTATTGGATGATGATGGTCGGGACCATTGCCTTGACCGGTGTTGGAATTCCAGGAACACTTTTCGGGACTGCAGGTTTTTTCTCAAAAGATGCGATTATAGAGTCTGCTTTTGCATCTCATAATATTGCTTCAGGATATGCTTTTTATCTTCTTGTTTTTGCTGCCTTTTTAACAAGTTTCTATTCATGGCGGCTTATCTTTATGACATTCCATGGTAAACCACGGGCAACAGTTGATGTGATGCATCATGTTCATGAATCGTCTCCAGTTATGTTGATTCCACTCTTTCTTTTATCTATTGGAGCAATATTTTCTGGTGTCGTTTTCCAACCTTACTTTTTTGGTGAGTTGTATAATGCTTTTTGGAAGGGAGCATTATTTACAAGCAGCCATAATCACATTCTTCATGATGCCCACCATGTCTTTAATTGGGTAAAATGGTCGCCATTTATAGCGATGCTTCTTGGGTTTATCTTAGCTTATTTATTTTATGTTTCTATTCCATCTCTTCCTAAGAAAATGGTTCGTATTATGCCAAGAACATATAACTTTCTTTACCAAAAATGGTATTTCGATCAATTATATAACTTTTTGTTTGTTCGTCCTACCTTTAGAATTGGTTCTTTTCTTTGGAAAGTGGGAGACGGTAAGATTATTGATGGTCTAGGCCCTAATGGTATTGCAGCGCGTGTTGTTGATATTACAAATAGAGTTGTTCGAATGCAAACAGGCTATCTTTACCACTATGCATTTGCAATGCTTATCGGCGTTGCATTGCTCATTACATGGATGATGATCGGGGGCGTAAACTAATGACCGATTGGCCTATTCTTTCTACGGTTACATTTTTGCCGCTTGTTGGTGTGCTTCTGATTTTGTTTATCAAAGATGATAGTGAAGTAGCACGCCATAATATACGTAATGTCGCATTTTTTACGACTCTATTTGTTTTTATTATTTCTTTAATTATTTGGATAGGATTTGATTCTAGCAACCAAAATTTTCAAATGGTTGAAAAATCCAGTTGGTTAGGGGGGGGTATTAGCTATCATATGGGGGTTGATGGTATTTCTATTCTTTTTGTTGTTCTCTCGGCTTTTCTTTTGCCTTTCTGTATTTTAGCAAGTTGGGAGAATGTTAAAGAGAGATTAAAGGCTTATATGATTGCGTTTCTTCTTCTAGAAGTTGCGATTATTGGCGTTTTTTGTGCTCTTGATGCAATGCTATTCTATGTTTTTTTTGAAGGCAGCCTTATTCCAATGTTTATCATTATAGGTGTATGGGGAGGAGCACGTCGTGTTTATGCAAGTATAAAGTTTTTCTTATATACTTTACTTGGTTCAGTGCTTATGCTGGTTGCTCTTATGGTTATGTATTGGGAGGCTGGGACACTTGATATACCAACTTTACTCAATTATCAGTTTCCTGCTCATATGCAAATATGGCTATGGCTTGCATTTTTTGCTTCTTTCGCAGTTAAAATGCCAATGTGGCCAGTTCATACATGGCTCCCTGATGCTCACGTAGAAGCACCGACAGCGGGTTCCGTTATTTTAGCTGGTGTCTTACTCAAATTAGGTGGGTATGGTTTTCTTCGTTTTTCTTTGCCTATGTTTCCTATCGCTTCAGCAGATTTTGCGCCTTTTGTTTTCACATTATCGCTTATCGCTATTATTTATACATCACTGGTTGCACTTGTTCAAAGTGACATCAAAAAACTTATTGCTTATTCTTCAATAGCGCATATGGGGTATGTGACAATGGGTATTTTTGCTGCAAATGAACAGGGGATACAAGGGGCTATTTATCAGATGCTATCCCATGGAATTGTTTCAGCAGCATTGTTTCTTTGTGTTGGGGTTATCTATGATCGCTTGCATACACGTGAAATTTCAGCGTTTGGTGGTTTAGTGAATAATATGCCTAAATATGCTGTTGTTTTCTTAATTTTCACTATGGCAAATGTTGGTTTGCCTGGAAGCTCAGGATTTTTGGGTGAGTTTTTAACCTTAATAGGTGTTTTTCAAGTAAATAAATTAGTTGTTGTTTTAGCAACAACAGGTGTTATCTTATCGGCAGCCTATGCCCTTTATCTTTATCGGCGTGTGGTTTTTGGTTCCTTGGATAAAGAGAATTTAAAAGTATTAATAGATCTTTCTTTAAGAGAAAAATTCCTCCTTTATCCAATGGTTATTCTTACAATATTCTTTGGTATCTATCCAACGCCTATTCTTAAGGCAACGGCGTTTTCCGTAGAAACCCTCATCAATAAACTGCACTAGATAAGGGAAGAATGCACATGCAAACTGAAATAATAGCGCAATTAGTCTTAATTCTTCCAGAGCTTTTAATTGCATTAGGAGCTGTCGTGCTACTTATGATTGGTGTTTATTCCAATACACGTGCTTCTTTAACAGTGACAGGTTTAGCCATGGCACTTCTTGTGGCAACCATTATTATTCTTATAGTTTTTCCGAAAAATGGTTCATTTCAAACCAATGCGCTCGTTATCGATTCCTTTAGTCGTTATATGAAAATTTTAATGCTTATTGGTGCACTCTTTTCTCTTATCATGTCTGTTGGTTTTGCCAATGCACAAAAGTTTAATATATTTGAGTTTCCAGTGCTTGTTCTTTTAGCAACCCTTGGAATGATGTTTATGATTTCAGCGGGTAATATGCTGTCGCTTTATATGGGGTTAGAATTGCAATCTTTAGCTTTATATGTTTTAGCAGCGATTAATCGTAATAATGTGAAATCTTCTGAAGCCGGTATAAAATACTTTGTTTTAGGAGCATTATCTTCAGGGTTGCTTCTTTATGGTATTTCTTTACTTTATGGTTTTACCGGTCAAATTGGTTTTCACGAAATTGCTCTTGCTTTAAAAGGTAAGAATGTACAATTGGGGGTCATTTTTGGAATTGTCTTTATTTTAGCTGGTTTGGCTTTCAAAATTTCTGCTGTTCCATTTCATATGTGGACACCTGATGTTTATGAAGGAGCGCCCACACCGATTACAGCATTTTTTGCTGGTGCCCCTAAAGTTGCTGCAATGGCTTTAATCATCCGTATTATTGTGACGACCTTTATTCCCCTAGGGCGTGTTGATAACGTGATGCCTGCATGGCAACAAATTTTGGTGTTCATGGCGATTGCATCAATGATACTGGGTGCTTTTGCTGCAATTGGTCAAAATAATATTAAGCGCTTAATGGCTTATTCGTCGATCAGTCATATGGGCTATGCACTTGTTGGTTTATCTGCTGGAGATATGCTAGGAGTAAAAAGTGTTATTCTTTATATGACGATTTATCTTGGAATGACGATTGGTTCATTTGCCTTTATTCTTGGAATGCGCTCTCAGAATGGCAATGTTGAAAATATTTATGATCTTTCAGGGTTAGCAAAGACGAATCCTTTTATGGCTGTTGTGATGACAATACAGCTTTTTTCTTTAGCAAGCATACCTCCTATGGCTGGTTTTTTTGGAAAGTGGTATACATTTTCTGCGGCTGTCCACGCTGGACTTACTCCACTTGCTGTCGTGGGGATGATAGCGTCTGTCGTTGGGGCTTTTTACTATTTGAGAGTCATTAAAATTATGTGGTTTGATGATGCAAAAGCGCATTTTGTTGCTTTATCGAATGAGCTTCAGTTTTGTCTTAGTCTTTCTGTATTCTTTATTTTATTTTACGCGCTTTTTGGAGTTTGGTTCGCTGAGCTAGCAGAAAAAGCAGCAACAGCATTGTTTTAATGAATATGGTTTATACTTTATCAGATTTTGCACAAAAACAGGGATATACTGTTGAAGCGTACGATAGTGTTGATTCAACAAATCTCATTGCGCAACGAAAAGCGAAAACTGGTCATCAAGGTAATCTTTGGATTGTTGCACAAGAACAATCACAGGGAAGAGCAAGAAGAGGGAGGACTTGGTCTAGTCCAAAAGGGAACCTTTATTCTAGTCTTTTATTAATTGATGATATTGTTCATCAAACTGCGGCTCAACTTGGCTTTGTTGCTGGAGTAAGTGTGGCAGAGGCAATAAAACAATTGATAAAAGAGGAAAAGCAGACAAACAATATTGTGAGCTTAAAATGGCCAAACGATATTTTGCTCAAAGGAGAAAAAAGCTCTGGAGTTTTGCTTGAGATTTTAAAATTGTCATCACAACAATATGCCTTGGTTATTGGTATTGGAATAAATGTGAAATATAATTATGAAGATGCACCTTATTCCACTTCAAGCTTAAAGAATATCGGTTTGCATATTGATGCAGAACAATTATTTACGGTTTTGACGGAGTGTTTTTCTAAAAATTACCTTCTTTGGAAACAACCAAAAGGATGTGAAATAATCCGAAAAAAATGGCTTTTATATTCCGCTCACCTTGGAAAACATGTCAAAGTGGTGAATGATGAAAAAGTCATTGAGGGTATTTTTGATGGTCTTGATAGTGATTTTAACTGCATCATAAAGCAAAAAGACGGTCAGACAGCCATTATAACAGCTGGAGATGTTCATTTTGGTTCCGCTGATTCTATTAATGCAGGTCGTTATTGAAAAATTATTTTACCATCAGATACCTTAATGATTTGGGAGATGTTTATGGTTGCAGCCAATAAGAATGAATTTGTTTTTTTACCTCTGGGAGGTGTAGGTGAGATAGGGATGAATTTAGCTGCTTACGGATTTGGTCCCCAAAGTCTTCGTGAATGGCTGCTGGTTGATATGGGGGTTAGTTTTGCTGGTTCTGAATTACCAGGTGTCGATCTTGTTTTGCCTGATATTCGTTTTCTAGAAAGTGAAAAACATAATATACGGGGTCTTGTTTTAACACATGCACATGAAGATCATTATGGGGCCGTTCTTGATTTATGTCCAAAGTTACAAGTGCCAATTTACTGTACGCCTTTTACGGCAGGATTATTGGAAACTAAAAAACAATTAGATTTTGAATCTCAAAAAATTTTACTCAATATTTTTCAAGCTGGTGATTGTTTTCAGGTAGGTTCCTTTGCTGTAGAGGCTATAGCCGTTAACCATTCAATACCAGAATCTGTATCTTTAGCAATTACAACCTCTTTGGGGACTGTGATTCATACTGGTGATTGGAAAATTGATCATACCCCTTCACTCGGGGCTGTAACCGATGAAAAAAGATTTCGTGCTTTAGGCAAAAAAGGTGTTTTAGCATTACTTTGTGATTCCACAAATGCATGTCGGGATGGTATATCTCCATCAGAGCAGCAAGTTCAAGCCAGTCTTTCTGAGATTATTTCCAAAGCTGAAGGGCGCGTTGCGATAGCAACTTTTTCTTCTAATATTGGTCGGATACGTTCTATTGCTCTTGCAGCTGAAGCTGCTGGACGTAAGGTGCTTGTCATTGGGCGTTCCCTTAAGCGAAGTATTATGGTTGCACAAGAGCTTGGTTATATGAATGGTTTAGCGCCATTTGTAACGGAAGATGATTATGGCTATATCTCGCGAAAAGATCTTGTTTTAATTGTCACTGGGAGCCAAGGTGAGCCATGTGCAGCTTTGGCTAAACTGTCACGTGATGGAATGAAAAATATTGCACTTTCCGCTGGTGATACCGTTATTTATTCATCACGAAGTATTCCAGGAAACGAAAAAGCGATTATTGAGGTACAAAATCGTTTCATTGATTTGGGTATTGAAATTATTACGAATGAAGATGCGCTTGTTCATGTTTCAGGTCATCCACGTCGTTCAGAACTTTTACAGATGTATGATTGGATAAAGCCACAAATACTTGTCCCTGTACATGGGGAAGCAATGCATCTTAAGGCTCAGGCAACTTTAGCACGTCAAGCAGGTATTAAAACTGTTACGGATATCAGAAATGGACATATTTTACGTCTTGCACCAAAGCCTGTAGAAGTTATTGATCAAGTTCCTGTTGGCCGCATCTATAAGGATGGTTGCTTAATTGGAGATGAAGATGAATTAGGGATTCGTGAGCGCCGCAAACTAAGTTATGCTGGTCATGTTACTATTTCTCTCCATATAAATAGTAAGCATGAATTATTAGGGGATATAGGTCTAACAATATTAGGGTTACCTGAAAGTAATGGAAAGGGGAAAAGTTTAAAAGATATTCTTTTAGATATCGTAGAAAATACAGTTTATAATATCCCACGCATGAAACAGAAAAATAATGAACTTATTCGAGAGGCAACACGACGTGCAGTGAGAGCGGCTGTTCATGAAATTTGGCAAAAAAAACCTATCTGTACAGTTTTTTTACATCGGTCAAAATAAAGAACTTTCATATTACGTTATTTAAAAAGAGAAGAGCATTTTTATTTTATTGCTAAATAAGAAAAATAGAGAATAAAGCACAATAAATTTTTAAATGATAAGATCGTTATATTTGCAAGTATTCAGAATGCGGCTATAGATGAATAGAGGGTGTGATAAATTGTTCCGATATGATAGATCTGATTAGGAGTTAATTATTTCAATGCGTCTTTCTCAATATTTCCTTCCACTTTTAAAAGAGAATCCTAAAGAAGCAGAAATTGTTTCTCATCGCTTCATGTTGCGCGCTGGAATGATTCGACAACAAACATCAGGGATTTATTCTTGGCTTCCTTTGGGAAAAAAAGTGCTTGATAAAGTTTGTAAAATTATTCGTGAAGAGCAAGAACGTGCGGGTGCAATAGAAATATTGATGCCTACAATTCAGTCTGCTGATCTTTGGCGTGAAAGCGGTCGTTACGATGATTATGGTTTGGAAATGCTCCGCATTAAAGATCGTCAAAAGCGTGATTTACTTTATGGTCCAACCAATGAAGAGATGGTAACAGATATTTTTCGCTCTTATGTTCGTTCTTATAAAGATCTTCCGCTGAATTTATATCATATTCAATGGAAATTTCGTGATGAAATTCGTCCACGTTTTGGTGTGATGCGAGCACGAGAATTTTTAATGAAAGATGCTTATTCTTTTGATCTTGATTATGAAGGCTCTAAAACATCTTATAATCGTATGTTTGTTGCTTATTTACGCACTTTTTCTCGCCTGGGATTAAAAGCAATTCCTATGCGTGCAGATACAGGTCCAATAGGGGGGGAACTCAGTCATGAATTTATCATTTTGGCTGAAACAGGAGAGAGTGCTATCTTCTGTGATAAACAATTTCTTGAACTTACCGTTCCAGATAGTTCAATCGATTTTAGTGATAAAGCTGTTTTAGATGATATTGTTAAGCAATGGACATCTTGTTATGCAGCAACGGAAGAAATGCATAATGAAGAGGAGTGGGCTAAAGTTTCTGATCATAATCGTCTTTCAGCGCGTGGTATTGAAGTAGGTCATATTTTCCACTTTGGTACTAAATATTCTGCTCCAATGGGAGCAAAAGTTATGGGACAAGATGGAAAAGAGCATGTGGTCTCTATGGGATCTTATGGTATTGGGCCTTCGCGTCTTGTTGCGGCCGCTATTGAAGCTTCTCATGATGAAAATGGTATTATTTGGCCAAAGTCGATGGCACCGTTTGATTTTGGGATTATCAATATGAAACCCGATGATGAAAAATGCACACAGGTATGTGAGTTTCTCTATCAGGGATTAAAGGAGGTTGGTTTTGATCCGTTATTAGATGATAGAAATGAACGTCCTGGATCAAAATTTGCAACAATGGATTTGATTGGTTTGCCAACGCAAGTCATTGTTGGCCCTAACAGCATTGCACAAAATGAAGTTGAAATTAAAGATCGAAAAACAGGAATAAAAAAATCTCTAAAGGTTGAAGATGTGCTCAGCCAACTTTCTATAATTTAATAGGAAATGTTATGAAGAGGCTGAAAAACAAATGCTTTTCATCTTATGAGTGGATGATCGCTTTTCGTTATATGATTCCCAATAAAAAACATGTCGTTGCATCTGTTATTTCAATTATTTCTCTTATTGGGATTATGTTGGGCGTATTTGCTCTGGTTGTTGTTATGGCGGTGATGAATGGCTTTCGTACAGAACTTCTCAATCGTATTCTTGGTATGAATGGGCATCTTATTATTCAAACAGTTGATTCTGGTTTTTCTGATTATAAGACTCTTATTTCTTCTTTAGAAACTACAAATGGTGTGAAGTTTGCTTTACCTGTTATTGAAGGTCAAGCGCTTGTTCAAGGTGAAGTTCAAGGTGGCTCTGGCGCGTTAGTTCGTGGTATGCGCAAACAAGATCTAGAAAAGCTTAAAACAGTCTCTCAAAACATTAAATTAGGATCGATTTCTCGGTTTGATCAAGAAGAAGGTGTTGCAATTGGAAGTGGCTTAGCAGAAAAATTAGGACTGACAGTTGGAAGAGATATTCGTATTATTACTCCAGATGGTGATGAGACTCCTTTTGGCGTTACCCCACGTGTGAAAGCTTATAAAGTCGTTGCTATTTTTGAAGTTGGTATGTCTGAATATGATTCAATATTTATCTTTATGCCTCTCCATGAAGCACAAATGTTTTTTAATTTGGGAGATAAGGTTCAGTCTTTGGAATTATTTCTAAATGATCCTGATGCTGTTGATCAAATAAAACCTGTTGTAGAAAAAGCAGTTGAACAACAGGTCTATTTAATTGATTGGCGTACACGCAATCAGGCTTTTTTTTCAGCCTTACAGATTGAACGAAATGTTATGTTTTTCATTCTTTCTCTGATCGTTCTTGTTGCTGCTTTAAATATTATTTCAGGGCTGATTATGCTTGTAAAAGATAAAAGTCATGATATTGCAATTTTACGCACGATGGGGGCTCAACAGAGTGCGATTTTGCGTATATTTATCATTACAGGAATGATGATTGGTTTTATTGGAACTATATTGGGTTTAGTTTTAGGTGTTATCGCGACCGCGAATATTAATCATATCCAAGATTTTATATCTTGGTTATTTAATGTCGACGTTTTTAATCCTCAACTTTATTTTTTAACAAAATTGCCTGCACAAATTGAGTGGAAACAGACCATCTTGGTTGCTATGATGGCTTTATTCTTGTCGTTTCTTGCTGCTCTCATTCCGGCATGGCGTGCTGCTAAGCTAGACCCCGTACAAGCTTTGAGGTATGAATAATGACAGCTATTTTAGAGCTTGTAGAGATTGAAAGACACTTTTTCGAGAGCCATAAGCCGCTCATTGTTTTAGATAAAGCGAATTTTATTCTTAATCGTGGAGAGCTTGTCGCACTTGTTGCACCATCTGGTGCTGGAAAATCAACACTTCTTCATATTGCTGGATTATTAGAAAAACCAACAGCTGGTGATGTGATGTTACGGGGTGTTTCTTGTGCAAAGCGCTCTGATAGTGAGCGAACAGCTATAAGACGGAATGATATTGGTTTTGTTTATCAATTTCATCATTTACTTCCAGAGTTTACGGCGTTAGAAAATGTCATGATACCGCAAATGATAGCAGGATTAAAAAAATCTATAGCAGAAGATCGTGCGCGCAAATTATTGACGTATCTGCGTGTTTCTCATCGTGCGAACCATCGTCCCTCAGAGTTATCGGGAGGAGAACAACAACGTGTTGCTATTGCACGTGCAGTAGCAAATGGCCCTTCGGTTCTTTTGGCTGATGAACCTACAGGAAATCTTGATCCAGTAACTTCAGCTTATGTCTTTCAAGCTTTATCTATCCTTGTTCGTCAGTCTGGTCTTTCTGCTCTTATTGCAACACATAATTACGCTTTGGCTAAGCAAATGCATCGTCGAATTACACTTAAAGAACAAAAGATTATAGAACTTCCTTAAAGCAAGGTACAAATTTTATACGACTAATTGAATAGTTTATATTACTTTATTCAAGGAGATTTTTTATGACAGTTTTTGTCGTTGACAAAAATCAATTAGATGCTCGTCGTCGTCGATTGATTTTTCGTGCATGGCATCGCGGTATTCGTGAAATGGATCTCATTTTTGGACATTATGTCGATGCTCATATTACTGGGATGAATGATAGAACGCTCTCTGAGCTTGAGTATATTATGTCTTTTGATGATCGTGATTTACTGACATGGATTACTGGAGAAATTTTGCCCCCCTCTGAGGTTGATAGTCCACTTTTTCGTGATATTGCCAATTATCGTACTTGCTTAAGTTATTAATCCCGATGCCTATATTTAAAAAAATTGTTATTCCCAAAAATAATTCTGTTCGTATGATTTTAGATGGCGTTACTGATGGATTTGAAGCCTTTGCGCTTGCTAAATTAAGTTCAGAAATTGCACAAGGTAAACCGCTCCTCTATGTTGTCCGTGACGGAACAAAAATTGTGCATTTACAACAAGTTTTAAATTTTATTGAGCCCAATTTACCCGTACTTCAATTTCCTGCATGGGATTGTTTGCCGTATGATCGTGTGTCACCAGGAATTGCTGTTATGGCTCGTCGACTATCAGCATTGGCACACATAGCAAATTTACGTAAAGATCCACATCCTGCAATTATATTAACAACAGCAAATGCGATTATGCAAAAGCTACCTCCTCGTGAAATGATAGAAGCTCAGCTTATTCACGCACGTGTTGGCCAGCGCAATAACATGGGAAATCTTATTCAATTTCTAGAAACCAATGGTTTTGAACGCGTTACGGTTGTCCGTGATGTTGGTGAGTTTGCTGTAAGAGGAGGAATACTTGATATCTTTTCTCCGATGGATGTTGAACCTTTACGTCTTGATTTTTTTGGAGATACCCTAGAAAGTATCCGCGTATTTGATCCAGAAAGTCAAAGGACAACAGGCCAAAAAACTGAACTTTTATTACAGGCAATGAGTGAGGTTGTTCTTACACCAGAACGCATCAGTCGTTTTAAAAGCAATTATACCCGTACATTTGGTGTATCACAAAAAAATAACATGCTTTATGAAGCAATTTCTCAAGGTCGGCGTTTTGCCGGTATGGAACATTGGCTTCCATTTTTTTATGAAAACCTTGATAGCTTTTTTGACCATTGTGGCAACTTACCGATAGTTTTTGAGCATCTCATAGAAGAAGTCTTCATTGAGCGCTATCGTCTTATTGAAGACTATTATAACGCGCGCAAAGAGCGCGAAAATGATGAAAAAAATTCTACTTCTTATCATCCAATAGATCCTAGTCTTTTCTATTTAACGCCAAAGCGTGTTTTGGAAGATGTGCAACAATCTTCACAGCGTATTGATTTTTCGCCTTTTAATGTTCCACAAAGTTTGGAACAAACTGTTATTCACACCAATGTTAAACAAGGATATGATTTTGTAAAAGAGCGTAATGCGCAGGAAAAAAATGTTTTTTCAAGTGTTATTGATCATATCGCATCTTTACGCGCTGCTGGTAAAAAAGTGCTTTTAGCGTGTTGGAGTGAAGGATCTCTCAATCGTTTGTTACAAGTTCTCGATGAGCATGGATTGAAAAAAATAGATGTTGCAAAATCTTTGCAAACAGTCAAAGCAACACCTCGAGATCGCATATTAGCAGCTGTTATCATGATAGAACATGGTTTTGTGGCTGAAGATTTAGCTATTATAGCAGAGCAAGATATCCTTGGCGATCGTTTTATAAGATCGCCAAAGCGGCGTAAGAATAATACAAATTTTATTTCTGAAATTTCTGCTTTAAATTCTGGTGATATTATTGTGCATATCGACCACGGTATTGGCCAATTTGTTGGTCTTAAAACCATCAGAACCACTGGAATTTTACGAGACTGCCTTGAAATTAGATATGCTGGAGGTGATTTACTCTTTTTACCTGTTGAAAATATTGAGCTTCTCTCACGTTATGGCTCAGAAGGAACAGAGGTAACTTTAGATAAATTAGGAGGTGTTGCTTGGCAAGCACGTAAAGCTCGGCTTAAAAAACATTTATTGGAAATGGCAGGGCAATTAATCCGTATAGCTGCAGAGCGTATGACTCGTGCTGCGCCTGCTTTACTTCCACCAATTGGACCATTTGATGAGTTTGTTGCTTGCTTTCCCTATGAAGAAACGGAAGATCAAATGAATGCAATTGATGCTGTTTTGGACGATCTAGCCTCAGGTAAGCCGATGGATCGCTTGATATGCGGTGATGTTGGTTTTGGAAAAACTGAAGTAGCTATTCGAAGTGCTTTTGTTGCAGCATTAAATGGATATCAGGTTGCTGTTGTTGTACCGACAACTTTGCTTTCACGTCAACATTACAAAACATTTATTTCGCGTTTTCAAGGATTACCGGTTAAAATTGGACATGCTTCGAGGCTTGTAAAAGCGAAAGAACTTGCACGAGTAAAAAAAGGTGTTTCAGATGGTACAATCGATATTGTCATTGGAACCCATGCATTATTAAGTGGTGCAGTTAATTTTTTACGGTTAGGCCTTCTTATCATTGATGAGGAACAGCATTTTGGTGTCAAACACAAAGAGCGTTTAAAAGAGCTTAAAAGTGATATTCATGTTCTCACACTTTCAGCAACTCCCATACCACGCACTTTAGGGTTAGCTTTATCGGGTGTACGTGAACTTTCATTGATAACAACCCCTCCCATTGATAGAATGGCGGTTCGTACTTTTATTTCACCCTTTGATGCACTTGTTATACGAGAGACCCTGCTTCGAGAATATTATCGTGGTGGACAAAGTTTCTATGTTTGTCCTCGTATTTCTGATCTGGCTTTTGTAGAAGAATATCTCAAAACATATGTGCCAGAACTGAAATTCGTTGTGGCTCATGGACAAATGCCGGCTGGACAACTTGATGATATCATGAATGCATTTTATGATGGACAATATGATGTGCTGCTATCAACAACCATTATTGAATCAGGTCTTGATATTCCAACAGCCAATACCCTAATTGTGCATCGTGCTGAGATGTTTGGTCTTTCTGCCCTTTATCAGTTACGTGGTAGGGTAGGACGTTCAAAACAACGTGCGTATGCTCTCTTTACATTTCCTGCTGGTAAAGTTTTAACAACTGCTGCTGATCGTCGTCTTAAAGTGTTACAATCTCTTGACACCTTAGGGGCCGGTTTTCAATTGGCAAGCCATGACATGGATATCCGCGGTTCAGGAAATTTTTTAGGTGAAGAGCAATCGGGGCATATCAAAGAAGTTGGATTTGAACTCTATCAAAAAATGCTTGAAGAAGCTGTTGCTGAATTAAAAGATGGAGAGCTAAATGAAGATAAGCAATGGTCACCTCAAATTTCTCTTGGTACAACAGTGATGATACCAGAAAGTTTCGTGCCTGACTTATCATTACGTATGGGACTTTATCGTCGTTTAACAGAACTTGATGGTTTAGAACAAATTGATGAATTTGCAGCGGAGTTAATTGATCGCTTTGGTCCTTTGCCCCTTGAGGTTCAACATCTTCTTAAAGTCTTTCATATTAAAACATTGTGTCGAAAAGCACATGTAGAAAAATTAGATGTTGGACCAAAGGGGATTGTCATACAGTTTCGTAATAACTATTTTGCAAATAGTGTTGCTCTTGTTCAGTGGGTGGGAAAACAAGGTTCAATGGCAAAAATTCGACCAGATCAAAGTATTGCTCTTATTCGTGATTGGTCCTCAGCGGATGAAAGGCTTGTTGGAGCAGCGAATATTATGACACAGCTTGTCGAAATGGCAGAACAACATTCTGTTTAAAAAATTTCTTTATTGTTTCAGAACTGTTACTCATTTTTATAAAATCATTCTATAAAAACAAACAGTTATTGATTTTGTATAAGAATAAAATTTAAGTTTATAATAAAGAACCCTTTATATATTTATTTGGTTTTTATTATATACGTATTGATATAATGAAGAAAATAGATTAGACGGTTGGACCGCATTAAATAGCACTTTCAATATAATAAGCTAATAAGCTCCTGTAAATTTTTTAGAAAGAAAAAATTTAGGTAAAGATAACATGCTTTCTTCATTACAAAAGTTGCTAACGATAGTTTTTTTATTACTCACTTTAATATATGGCGTAAAAAACGCTTATGCTGAGTTATCTTCTGATGAACAATACCAACATTTAAAAAACAAAAGAAAGAATATTAAAGAGAGCATACAATTTATTGAAGAAAGTATATCTCATTTGGATATTTGGGAAAAAAATATTTCTAAAGCAGAATACTATGAGCGTTTACAGGAACGGAATAAGTTATATAAAAAACTGAAAACTCTGAAGGATGAATATTATAATCTTGGTTCGAAATTACAGGATCTAGCTGAAAAAAAACAAAAAATTATCTCTAAAATACATATAGCGAGAGAGTATGAAGTAGGGGAGTATGAAGAAAAGTTGATTAAAGCAAAAGACTATTTAAAAAAAACTCAAACGTTTAATGAATGGGGAATGAATGAGAAAAGTGGAGGTGATGATGAGATAATGAAAAATTATCTCATGTTTATTATTGCTTGCAATACGTTAGCGGATATATTGCAAAGTGATATAGGTGCTATTTTGCGCAAAGATTTTGATTGGAAAGATAAAGATTTTAGTTGGGCTAAAGGCGCAAATAATTCAATAAGTCCTAGTTTAGTCAGGGATATTAAAGAATTACTAACAGATGGCTCTTATAGTTATGAAAAACAAATATTTGACGATATAAAAAATAGTCTTACAGAAGATAATTGGTTTGTAAAAAGTGCACCTAAGCTTTGTAATACCATTAAAGAAGTACATAATATAATGCTTCCAAACAAGAAAAAGAATATTATAGATCGTATGCGTTTTCATGTTGAAGAATTATTCAATTAAAAATTATTTATTTGATTTATGTTGAATTATATTCAAAATAGAAAAATACTTAATTTTTCGTAACATTATAGTTTAGAAAATTCATAAAAAATAATGCTATGAGAATATCCAATTAAAAATTTACTTATACAAATACAGAGAAATTAAGATAATATACTAAATAATAGTTAAAATATATTTTAATTTTTTGTTTTTAATTATTATTTATAATAAAGTAATCTTATACACATAATATATTATCTGTTATTCTTATCATATAAGACTTAATATATATATATATTAAATAATAAACTCATATATTTTTTTATGTTTTCTTTTTATGCATAATTTTTTGTGCTTGTAGTTTTTTATTTTTATCTGATTAATTATTTTAATGACGATACATCTCATATCATAAATCTTGTTTCATTAATACGATAAGAGAGATTTTTTATAGCTCTAAGTTTGTTATATAGGAAAACAAAATGATATTTTGAATTCATTTTTTCTTAAAACTTAAATCATTAACGATTTATATCTTTGATGTTGTGAAAGCTGAAAAGAATTTATCATTTTAGAAGCTTCTTTTATTTGAGAAATAACTTAAAATAAATTGATAAAAGCTACATTTTTTATTCACGTTATAAAGCTGAGAGATGATATTTGTACAGATATGCAATAATAGATGTATAATATATGAGCATAAATTTATTATGGCTTTAGGCACGTGAGATGATTCATAGGGGGGCCTTTGTTCAGTAGTTTTATCTATAAAACTAACTCCGCTTGTGATGTACAAGTGGATAAATTTTATTGATTCAATATAAGAGAGGTTTGCGCTATTAAGATCTTTCATACAATATAGAAATAGAAAAAAGATAAATTATTATTATAAATTAATATGTTATTATATTTTAAGAAAGTTTATTATAAATAAAATATTTTCAGCAGTTATAGATTTTCTCTCTAAGAAAATGTGTTGTTTAATTAAGAAAAAAGCACTTCTTTAGTAACGTATTTTTAAACTAAACTTTTTATTTAAACGCTATAGAATATAAAATTTTTATTACAAAAGCGTATCACCATTGTTTTGTAAACAAGGGCAGAAGATTGTTCATTAGCAAAAAGTTCTCTTACAATTATGCAGAAATTTTAGACAATCAGTGGTTTTAATTCATTCAATGTTTCAATAATATCGTAGATGATTTTGTTTTTGTGTATCACACGAGGCACATAAGGAAAACAGTAAAATTTATCTGATATTTTGGAGCTTCATGCATTGCAACAACCTGTTGCTAAGGCTCTATAAGCTTAACATGAAGAGTAATAAATGTAAAAAGTTTAATTAGTAAGTTTTTTAGAGTAGTATTAGACTTTATTTTAATTAATATTGCAATATTGATTCGTTTGTGTAATCTTAGTTTAAATGCACAGAGGTATTTTATAGATAGATTATATCAAATACCAATGTGATGAAGAGGGGAATTATATGGGTGTATAAAAATAGAATGGCTCATCGTATTTTTTCTCTAAATTTGACTTTTTTTTTTATATTGAAGTAAAAATAGTAAAATTAATTGTTATTTCATTATAATTTAATAAATTTAAGTTGGAATTACATTTAATATTTTTTTTAAAGTTACTTAAGAGCGCGTTGAAAGGATTAACTTAATCATGTCGCATAAAAATGTTTATTCTGCTGTTTCAGTATTAGTTGGAGCCGCTGCCCTTTTTCTTATAGCTGGTATTTCTGCAAATGCGCAAACTTTATCACAAGGTTGGTACAAAGTTTGCAGTAAGCAGCATGATGTTGATATTTGTAATACAATGAATACTGTATTATCGAATACGGGACAACCTTTAACGGCTTTTAATCTTGTTGAAATAAAAGGGAAGCAAAATGAAAAACGTATAGGTATTCAAGTACCTACTGGGCGTTTTTTGCCAGAAGGTGTTCACATTAAAATCGGTGACGAGTTCTCTAAAAAAATTCCTTATATTATTTGTAATGGACCAAGTTGTATTGCTAATGATGTCTTAGATGATAAGCTTATAGCAGCTATGAAAAGTGGAACAAAAATGGTTGTAACCACAGTTAATTTTCGTGGTTCAGCTAATCCTATTGAATTTTCTCTTAATGGGTTTACAGCAGCCTATACCGGTCCTGGTATGGAGGAAAAAGATTTCCAACAAGAACAAATAAAGCTGCAGCAAGCCATTCAATCAAAGCAAAAAGAAATTGAAGAGCGTATGCGGGCTGAGCAAGAAAAAGCAAAACAAAAGTAATAAACCCACACTATAGAATTGGTTGAAACGTTTTCTATAATTGTTTATTTGAACCGCCACAGTTTTCTGTGGCGGTTTTTTAATCCTTAATTTTTCGAAAGAATTCTGCGTTTCCACCAACCAATACGTTCAGTTTTGGAAGAATCATTAGGCGTTGATGAAATAACAACGGATTGATTAATTGTTTCTTCAATTTGGGAAGGAGAGGTTTCTACAACTTCCTCCATCTCGATTACAGTTTCTTGCTCTAATATTTTTTGTATTTGCGTCTCTTTAGAAGATGATTTTTTACGTGTTCCACGTGTTGATTTTTTACTCTTTTCAAGAGCTTTATCTTCTACCTCATGAATAGATTTGTCTGCTTTTTTTGTTTTAGCTTTACGCATCGAACTGGTTGTAGGTTTTTCTTCAAGAGATTTTTGTTCTGCAACATTTTGATCATTCTCTAAAGAAAGCTGATTTTCTACTACTTTTGAAGAACGTGTTTTACGTTTTTTAGGTTTAATACTTGTATCAATTTTTTCAGATTCACCCTGTTGTTGTATATCTAGAGCTTGTGTATTATTTGTTGTTTCTTCAAGTTCAAAAGATTTAGTAGGCGAAATACGACGTTTGCGATGCGCTGCTTTAATTTCTGCCAAAGCTTGCTTAGCAAAATCTCCCACTGGTTCTGCGTAAGGAACGCGAATCTGATGAAAACTATTATCTTGATTGCGTCGACCACCACGACGTCCTCGACGACGTCCTCGACGATAAGAATCATCATTCAAAGTATCTTCTTTTTTATGAACGTTGGAGAGAGAATGATCAGTAATTTCACCGTGACGATTTTTGCGCCTACGCTTTTGGTTTGTTTCAATGGGAGAAGGATTTTCAATAGATTCACTCTTTATGAAAACAGAATCTTCAATTTCTTGCTCATTGGCATCTTCCAATGAAGATCGAGAAATGCTCTCTGCTATTGAGCCTTTAGAAATAACAAGATGTTGCGTTCCAATACTATCATCTGCTTCAATACTAATATTAAGCTTAAAACGAGCTTCTAAATTAACAAGAATGTTGCGTTTATGATTTAATACATAAAGCGCTGTTGCTACGGGTGTGCGCACGATAATATTATATTGCGAATTATGAAGAAGATATTCTTCAATTGAGCGCATGACATGTAACGCAATGGATGATTCAGAACGTATATTTCCTGTTCCTGCGCAATGCGGGCAGGGCTGTGTTGTACTTTCTAAAACCGATATGCGAATACGTTGACGACTCATTTCTAAAAGGCCGAAGTGTGAAATATGACCTACTTGAATACGAGCACGATCGTTTTTTAAACAATCTTTTAATTTTTTTTCGACCAGCTTCACATTGCGTTCTTCAAGCATATCAATAAAATCAATCACAATTAAACCAGCAAGGTCACGCAAGCGTAATTGCCGCGCTACTTCTTCAGCAGCTTCAAGGTTAGTTTGTAAGGCTGTCTTTTCGACAGAGAATTCTTTCGTGGAGCGGCCAGAATTTACGTCAATAGCAACAAGTGCTTCTGTTTGATTAATAACAAGATAACCACCAGATTTTAAAGAAACTTGAGGTTGCAACATTTTATCAAGTTGAATTTCAATATTATTTCTTGCGAAAATGGGTGTAGGATCACGGTAAGGTTGCACAACTTTTGCATGACTTGGCATGAGCATACGCATAAAGTCTTTCGCTTCACGATATCCTTGGTCTCCAGAAACAAGAATTTCACTAATGTTCTTATTGTAAAGATCTCGTATAGAACGCTTGATGAGATTGCTTTCTTCATGGACAAGGCATGGCGCCGTTGACTCGAGTGTCAAAGTGCGAATAGTATCCCATAACCGCATAAGATATTCATAATCACGTTTAATTTCAGCTTTTGTTCTATTGGCACCAGCAGTTCGTAAGATAACGCCCATACCTTTTGGAACAGCTAATTCTTTTACGATTTCTTTAAGACGCTTACGGTCTTGTACGTTCGTAATTTTTCGTGAAATACCACCACCACGTGCTGTGTTGGGCATTAGAACAGAGTAACGACCTGCTAGAGATAAATATGTTGTAAGGGCAGCACCTTTATTACCACGCTCTTCTTTGATAACTTGTACCAACAAAATTTGACGTCGTTTAATGACTTCTTGAATTTTATACTGGCGCCCTTGTTTTCTTTGATAAATTGGGAGCTCTTCACGGATGTCCTCAGCACCGACCATTTCGATCTCATCATCAGAGATATCGGCATTTAATGCTTCTTCTGTATTATCAATTATTGTCGCTTCAGATGTGATGTCACTTTCAATATCGGCTGCAATGACATTGTTTTTTCCATTTTTTTTTGTTCTTCTGGAGCGTTTTTTATTTTTAGTTGCTTCTTCCGTAAAGGTATCTACAGAATTTTCTCCTATAGCTGCTTTTTCCTCTTCTTCAAGAAGAGCAAGTCGATCAGCAATAGGAATTTGATAATAATCAGGATGAATTTCAGAAAATGTTAAAAAACCATGTCGGTTTCCACCATATTCAACAAAAGCTGCTTGGAGAGACGGTTCTACACGCGTAATCCGTGCGAGATAAATATTCCCCTTGAGCTGTTTTCTATGTTCTGATTCAAAATCAAGTTCTTCAATTTTGTTGCCGTGAACAACAACAACACGAGTTTCCTCCGGATGGGAGGCATCTATAAGCATTTTGTTTGACATAAGTTAATATCCTGAAGGCGACATGCACAATTTTATTCAAACGAACGCTATAACTATTCGTAAACATAAAAGGCTGTCTGCCATAAAAGGGAGGTACCAGAAAAACAGGACGGAACACCACGTGCAGAGGCATGACTGCATTTACACCATTTCTCATCATTATTTCCATCTGTTTTTTATGACTCATATTTCTTAAAAGTCTCCGGTAAAATAATCTTTAAAACAGTTCGGATATCCGAACCAACGAATCTTAAGTAATGCAATCCTAATATTATAACATAGAAATTTTTCATCCATAAAAAAGTCTCAACGCATAATAGGCAAAAAACCTCTAAAGACAACTTAATATGAGTTACAGATAATTTAGATGACTATTATCAGCTAGGAAGCATAAATATTCTTTTATGTTGATATCATGCGTTTGGCAAGTAACAATGTAAATCATGTATAATTATAATATCTTTATGACCTTAATTTCGTTTTTGGGTGTTTATTTAGCTTTTATTGAAAAATAGAGAATAAATTGGTGTATCATTTTATATAACCAAGATAAATTATTACAAAGGTAATGTAGAGTATTTTGCTTATGATAAGAGTTTTTTTTACCAAAAAGCTGAAAACAGCTTATGGGGATGTTATTGTGCTCGTCACATACTTTTTATTATCTTTTTTTCTACTCCAAACCAGTGTTCAAGCCGCAGATCCTCTGAGACTTATTAATTTTCGAACCATTGGTGATAGTGTTCATACGCGTATTATTGCGGTTTTTAATTCAAAACCAAATGTTCGTTTACAGATTTTGGACAGGCCAGCACGTTTGGTTATCAATTTACCTACAATTGACTTTTCGATGCAAAATACGCCTTTAAAGAAACGGAATACATTATCCGTTATGCTTTCAGATGTACGTTATGCTTTCTCTGATATACAGACTTCACGCATTATTTTGACAAGTAAAACGGCTTTTGTGGTTGAAAAAAATGTCGTAAAAAAATTAAATAATGGTTTATGGCAGTTGCTGATTGATATTCGTAAAAGTACACAAGAAAAATTTGATGAGACATTAAAAAAACAGCAAAGAAGCAATTTTGATACACAAACACAGTTAATGCCAGCATATAATTTCCGTGTTGTTCTTGATCCTGGTCATGGTGGTATTGATGGTGGTGCACGGGGTGTTACTGGAATTTTAGAAAAAGATGTGACTTTAGACTTTGCGCGTGCATTGCGAGACGAATTACAAAAGGATTCTCATATTACCGTTGCTTTAACACGAGATTCCAATATTTTTTTAAGACTAAGTGAAAGAGTTAAAAAAGCACAAGAGTTTGATGCTGATCTTTTTATATCTATTCACGCGGATACGATTGATTTACATTCTCTTCGTGGTGCTACAGTGTATACCATATCAGAAAAAGCCTCTGATGCCATTGCAAAATCTTTAGCTGAAAATGAAAATAAAGTTGATTTGCTTGATGGTTTGCCTGCAGATGAAACGCTCGAAGTTACAGATATTTTGATGGATCTTACACGACGTGAAACACATACATTTTCGGTTAATTTTGCAAATAGTGTTATTTCAAGTTTATCAAAGAATCATATTAACTTGATTAATAACCCACATCGGTATGCTAATTTTCAAGTTTTAAGAGCTTCAGATATACCCTCAGTCTTGATAGAGATAGGTTATTTATCCAATAAAGAGGATGAAAAGTTACTAAATGATCCTCATTGGAGAAAACAAATGGCAGCCTCTATTGCTCATTCTATTCGTCAATTTGCTGATTATAGGCAGAAAATGATACAGCCTCTTTAAATTTGTGAGAAAATAGAGTATCAATATGGGCTTCTAGTGTACCCTAGTATAAATAAAAGATAGAAAACAATTTCTCTTGATCTCAATCTTGTGGTGATATCCACTTGGTGTGTTTGAAGTAACGTATTTTTTCTTTAATTAATTCTTAAGAAAGCGATAGCCGTTTTTATGATAATTTTTTTAAGATATCTTCTTCGTTTTTTTATTGCTATTGGACTTTGTGGTGCAATAACGTGGGGTGTTATGACCAGTGGTCAAGCAAATGCACTCCCTGATTATGAAGTTCTTTCACTTTATGAGCCGCCGGTAATGACCCGCGTCCATGCTTCTGATGGCCGTCTTATGGCAGAGTTTGCAACAAAACATCGCCTCTATTTACCGATTCAATCAATACCAAAGCTTGTTATAAATGCTTTTATTTCGGCTGAAGATAAAAACTTTTATCATCATTTTGGTTTAGATCCTGAAGGACTTTCTCGAGCTTTGATCAATAATATTCGTAATATTGGTTCTGGAAGACGTCCAGAGGGGGCATCAACTATAACGCAACAAGTCGCTAAAAACTTCCTTTTAAGTTCAGAAACAACGTTAGAACGTAAATTTAAGGAAGCTATTTTAGCAATGCGTATTGAGAAAACTTATTCAAAAGATCATATTCTCGAACTTTATCTCAATGAAATTTATCTGGGTCGTGGCACTTATGGTATAGCAGCTGCTTCTTTGACTTATTTCAATAAATCCGTCAATGACTTGACGCTAGAACAATGTGCTTATTTGGCTGCTCTTCCAAAAGGACCAGCAAATTATGATCCATTTAAGAATACACAACGTGCTATTGATCGGCGTAATTGGGTTATAGACCGGATGATTGCAAATGGATATGTAACGCGTGAACAAGGTGAAAAAGCAAAAGCTAAACCTTTAGGAGCGACAATACGTGGGAGTGATAGCTATGTTTTTGCGGCTGATTATTTTACTGAAGAAGTGCGGCGTCGTTTAATACATCGCTATGGGGCTAAAACACTTTATGAAGGCGGGCTTTCCATTCGTACAACGCTTGATCCGCATTTACAACTTATTGCGCGACGTGCTTTGCACGATGGATTAATTAGATTTGATCATGCGCAAGGATGGCGTGGAGCTTATGCGCATATTGATGAGAAAAGTGATTGGGGGACAGAACTTGCAAATATCACAGGGCTAAGTGATGTTCCTGAATGGCGTTTAGCTGTTGTTCTTTCTACTAATCCCAACAAAGTAGAGATTGGTTTACAGCCACAGCGCGAAGCTTCAGGTATATTATCAAAAAAACGGGAAATTGCTGTTTTATCTGAAGCTGATTCAAAATGGGCACTCCATGTTGTAAAAGAAAATGGTTATCAAAAAACTGTTCAGAGCTTATCTCATGTTCTGCAAGTTGGGGATGTCATTTTTGTTGAAAAACTACCCAATACAAACAATACTTATCGTTTACAACAAATTCCAAAGGTTGAAGGTGCAATTGTTGCTATGGAACCTCATACAGGGCGCGTTCTTGCTATGGTGGGAGGATTTTCTTTTGCCGCATCTGAATTCAATCGTGCAACCCAAGCTTATCGCCAACCGGGGTCTGCTTTTAAGCCTTTTGTTTATGCAGCAGCTCTTGATAACGGATATACACCAGCATCCGTTGTTTTAGATGGCCCCATTGAAGTTCGTCAATATAATGGTGAAGTTTGGCAACCCAAAAATTATGGAGGTACCTTTGCAGGACCTTCAACATTGCGTTATGGTATTGAGCGTTCTCGTAATCTTATGACAATACGGCTTGCCAATGATATGGGAATGCCTCTTGTCGCTGAATATGCAGAACGCTTTGGGATCGTAGATAAATTGCAGCCTTATCTTCCCATGGCTTTAGGGGCTGGCGAAACAACAGTATTACGAATGGTTACAGCTTATTCAGTTATTGCCAATGGGGGACGCTCTATTAAACCTTCTCTGATAGACAGAATTCAAGATCGTTATGGGAAGACAATTTATCGTCATGATGATCGTATTTGCGAAAATTGTAATACGCATTCATGGAATAATCAAAGTGAGCCCACATTGATTGATGAAAGAGATCAAGTTCTTGACCCTATGACGGCTTATCAGATTACATCGATGATGGAAGGGGTTGTTCAGCGTGGTACTGCGGCACGTTTACGTTATCTTAATCGACATATTGCTGCTAAAACAGGAACAACCAATGACTCTAAGGATGTCTGGTTTATGGGATTTACTCCTGATATTGTCGTTGGTATTTTTGTCGGTTATGATCAACCAGCTCCGTTAGGATATAATGGAACAGGAAGTTCATTAGCTGCGCCTATTTTTGGTGATTTTATGGCAGATGCTCTTAAAGGGAAGCCAGATGTTCCCTTTAAGATGCCAAAGGGCATGATTTTAATGCCAATTAATCGAAAAACAGGAATGCTTGCCGAAAGAGGAGATCAAGATGTTATTATAGAAGCATTTAAACCAGGGACTGGTCCTGCTGATATATATCAAGTTATTGGGAGTACAAATTCTTTTCAAGAAGGTGTTCCTGCAGTAACGACTTCTCCACAAGTCAACAAAGCACTTGAAAGTGGGACAGGTGGGCTGTATTAATCGAAAAAATCTCCTTTTGCCATGAGTCATGGTTTTTATCTCTTTTTTACAATGTCGGTTCTGTAAATAGAGTGATAGAATTGTACCATTTTCTGATAGCAGCTATTAAATTTGTATAAAATGCTAAGAGACACAACCAAAAAGAGTTTTTAAAAATACGGTGTTAAATTATGCGAGCAGAAATAGAAACATTAGTTGATGAAATCCAGAAAGCAATACAATTGCTAAGGGGGCATCTTTGACTGGGATCAATCACTAAAGCGTCTCGAATATCTTAATCAAAAAGCAGAAGATCCATCATTATGGGATGATGCACAACGAGCACAGGATATGATGCGTGAGCGTCAACGTCTTGATGATTCAATCAATGGTCTTTTATCATTTACAAAAACACTTGAAGAATGCATTGAGCTTATTGCGATGGGCGAAGAAGAAAGTGATGTTGAAATTATCGCTGATGCAGAAAGATCAATACGTAATCTTAAAAATGAGATAGATAAAAGGCAAATTGATGTACTTCTTTCAGGAGAAGCAGATCCGAATGATACCTATTTAGAAGTTCATGCTGGAGCAGGGGGAACAGAAAGCCAAGATTGGGCTTCTATGCTCTTACGTATGTATATGCGCTGGGCTGAACAGCATGAAATGAAGGTTGAAATTTTAGAAATTCATGATGGAGAAGAAGCAGGAATAAAGTCAGCGACTATTCTTGTAAAAGGGCATAATGCTTATGGAATGTTAAAAACAGAATCAGGCGTTCATCGTTTAGTGCGGATTTCTCCATTTGATTCGAATGCAAAGCGCCATACCTCTTTTGCAAGCATTTGGGTTTATCCAGTTATTGATGACAATATTGAAGTTGATGTTTCAGAGGCAGATGTGCGTATTGATACATATCGTGCATCGGGAGCAGGAGGACAACATGTTAACACGACAGATTCTGCTGTTCGCATCACGCATATAAAAACGGGTATTGTTGTTCAATGTCAAACAGAGCGCTCTCAACATAAAAATCGCGCTACGGCTTGGTCGATGTTGCGTGCACGGCTTTATGAAGAAGAGCTTAAAAAAAGAGAAGAAGAAACCAATGCTGCTGAATCTTCTAAAACAGAAATCGGATGGGGACATCAAATTAGATCTTATGTTCTTCAACCCTATCAGCTTGTCAAAGATTTGCGTACAGGAATTGAAAATACGGATCCACAATCCGTACTTAATGGTAATTTAGATGCATTTATAGAGGCAGCACTCGCACGGCGCATTTATAGACAAGACAAAAAAATTGAGGATATTCGTTAATTATATATCCTTCCTTCAAGCCATGTAGATTTTTTCTTAAGCTGTTCGTTTTATTGATGTTGTGATGTTACGATAGTCCTTGATACTTTAAAGGTTTAAAGAGGGATTTTCTTGTTTCTTTCTTCATTTTTTTTCTCACACGCCAATTCTGCTTATGATATTGCAAGTGATAGGAAGAATCTGAAATAAGAAAAATTTGGGATATTCGGGGGACTAATATAAATGTAAAACAATTCATTATCCTTATAAATCAATATATTGTAAAAATTGAATCCGTTGAAAAACTAAAATCAATTAAGGAGGATAACTTTTGCTTTTTAAGGTAAATCAAACACTCAATTTACAAGTTACCATTATGATATAAAAGTGTTGCAGTAGCTAAAACATTTTCAGCATGCCCAGATACGCTTACTTTACGCCATTCTTCTGCTATTATTCCATTTGCATCAATTAAAAAAGTGCTCCGTTCAACTCCCATATATTTGCGTCCATACATGCTTTTCTCAACCCAAACACCATAAGCTTCGAGGGTTGTTTTTTCTTCATCAGAAACCAAGATGACATCAAGTTCATGTTTTACTTTAAATTTATCATGTTTTTTTACATTATCTGGAGAGATTCCAATAACAGAAACACCGATTTCATCAAATTTCATCTTTAATTTTGTGAAATCAAGTGCTTCGCTTGTGCAACCACTGGTGTCATCTTTTGGATAAAAATATAAAACAACAGACTTTCCTTTAAAGTCAGAAAGACATACCATCTCTCCTCCATCGCGCGGCAAATTAAAATCAGGAGCAAGAGCACCTTTCATTGGTCTTGTCATTATTTTCATCTTTCTTTCTTGTGTAACAGGTATAAGATATCAGAGTACACAGAAGAAAAGAACTATTCAACTCTCTAGAATATTATTGTTTTGAAGAGACCTTTATTTCCTAACAAAACTCGCCCTATCACAACAATTGAATTGAAAGAACAAGGTCGACAACATAAACAAAACGGCAAAAGATTATACTGGTTTCATCACAACATGTTTTTTCTTACCAAAAGAAAGTTTAACGGTCCCTTCTGCACTGACATCCCCTTCAATAATAAGATGTGTTTCATCCTCAATAATTTGATCATTTACACGGACCCCCCCACCTTGAACGTGTCGGCGTGCCTCACTATTAGATCTAGCGAGTCCTGCTTGTACTAAAAGAGTGAGCAATCCAACACCTTTTTTTAATTCTGAGGCATTAATTTCAACAGTTGGAAGATTTTCTCCTAGAGTTTTTTCTTCAAACGTCTTGCGAGCTGTTTCTGCTGCTGCATCAGCAAGAACACGTCCATGCAACATTGCTGTAATTTCTGTTGCAAGAATTTTTTTTGCTTCGTTAATTTCTGTCCCTTGTAATAGAGAAAGTTTAAGAATCTCATCCATTGGCAATGGAGTATAGAGCTTTAGAAATCGTGTTACATCAGCATCTTCTGTATTGCGCCAGTATTGCCAAAATTGATAAGGTGAAAGCTTATCCGCATTCAGCCATACAGCCCCATTCAATGATTTACCCATTTTGGCACCGGAAGAGGTTGTCAGCAATGGTGATGTTAACGCATATAATTGCGGTGTTCCTAAACGATGCCCTAATTCGATTCCGTTAATAATGTTGCCCCACTGATCAGAGCCCCCCATTTGCATACGCAATCCATAACGTTTATAAAGTTCAACAAAATCATAAGCTTGCAGAATCATATAATTAAACTCTAAGAATGACAAAGAGTGCTCACGCTCAAGTCTGAGTCTAACGGAATCAAATGACAACATACGATTGACAGAAAAATGTTTTCCTACATCACGCAAAAATTCTAAGTAGTTTAAATTGCATAACCATTCCGCGTTATTCACAATACAAGCATCGGTTTCTCGGTCACCGAATGTCAAATAGTTAGCAAATACCTTTTTAATACCATCAATATTTTCAGCAATATCATTTTGTGTCAGAAGGCGTCGCGCTTCATCTTTGAAAGAAGGATCACCAATCAATCCGGTTCCTCCACCCATTAAAGCAATAGGGCGATGACCTGTTTTTTGTAACCAATAAAGCATCATAATCTGAAGAAGACTTCCAGCATGTAAACTCGATGCTGTTGGGTCAAATCCAGTATAAGCGCTTACAGTTTCTTTTGAAAAAAGATCATCTAAGCCTTTTTCATCTGAAATTTGGTGGATAAAACCACGTTCGCTCATAATGTGTAAAAAATCAGATTTAAAGGCAAACACAGATTTAATTTCCTAATTTAAGAGTGCATTATTTTATAGAATAGGCGATTATATAATGAGTTATCTATCATAACTGACACACACCTCACAAGAGAAAGAGACATATTGGTAACATAAAGATAATAATACAGGTATTATTTCCTTTTTACGCTAAAAAAGAGACTTATCAGTGATAGAAAACAGGTATGCTGTTATTCTCATTTCTATCCTGAAATAAAATTTAGAAAAATTTTAAATGCAAATGGAAAAAATTACTTTGTTATGATCAGAAACGACTTTTGCTAATTTTTTATAAATCTATCGTATTTTCCTAAGTTAGTGAAAGTATTTCAGGAGGAGGAGCGAGAAGTTCATTGGAGATATGGTTATCCAAATAGTGGGCACATCGCTCAATAAGTTCTTCATGACAACCACTGAAAAAGTGATTAGCCTCTTCCAATATTTCTTGTGTGATGATGATACCTTTTTGTGTTTTTAATTTATCGACAAGTATTTGAACATCTTTTGGAGGGGAAACTTTATCGATACCGCCATGAATGATAAGCCCAGAGGAGGGACAAGGTGCAAGAAATGAAAAGTCATAAACATTAGGCTGAGGGGCAACTGAGATAAATCCCTCAATTTCCGGTCGGCGCATTAAAAGCTGCATACCAATCCATGCTCCAAATGAATATCCTGCTACCCAACAATTTTTAGAATCTGGATGTTGTGTTTGCACCCAATCGAGAGCAGCAGCAGCATCTGAAAGTTCTCCTATTCCATAATCAAATTCACCCTGACTACGACCAATACCACGAAAGTTAAAACGTAAAGTTGTAAATCCACGTTGTTGGAACATATAAAAGAGGTCATAGACAATTTTATGATTCATAGTTCCACCAAATTGGGGATGAGGATGCAAAATAATCGCAATGGGTGCATTTTTTTGTTGTGAAGGTTGATAACGTCCTTCGAGCCGACCCGCAGGACCGTTAAAAATAATTTCTGGCATAAAATGCTCCTTAAATGCAATAAAAGGCTTTCATTGATCTTGGTCGACTTTTACCATAGAATCTCTTAAATAATTATTAGATATTCTTTTTTTAGTGCACTTTTCAAGAAAATTGCGCTATTTTTTTAATCAATTCATAAGATTAATGATTGCGATGTAAAATGGTTATAAAACGCCGATATTTTGATCATAACGCAACAACACCACTCAAAAAAGTGGCACGAATAGCGTTACTGGAATCTTTAGAAATATTTGGTAATCCATCATCTGTTCATAAGGAAGGGCGTGCGGCTAAAACTTTGTTGCAAAAGGCTCGTCGGCAAATCGCTGAAAATCTTAAAACAGATCCAGATCACGTGGTATTTACCTCTGGTGCGAGTGAAGCCGCAATGACTTTGTTAACACCCTTTTACAATATGGGGAATGCAAAAGTTAAATTTTCTCGTCTTTACCTTGGAGCGACTGAACATCCCTCTGTGGCAGAGGGAGGACGTTTTTCTAAAGAGTTGATAAGCGTCATTGCTGTTGATCAAGATGGGCTCATACAACAAGATAAATTAACATCACTCTTAACGGTTCATGATAAAACAAAAGGTTTACCTCTTGTTGCTATTCAAGCTGCAAATAGTGAAACGGGTGTTATTCAACCATTAACAGAAATCGCCGCTATTGTTCGGGATTTAGGAGGCACTCTTATTGTTGATTTGACACAATATGTAGATAAAAATTTTGTGGATATTAATCAGCTAGGAGGAGACTTTTTTATATTGTCTGCACATAAAGTTGGCGGTCCGAAAGGAATCGGTGCTTTTGTTTCATGTGGTAATCTTCTCATGCCACACCCTCTTATTATTGGGGGAGGACAAGAAAAAGGTCTCCGTGGAGGAACAGAAGCATTGCCCCTTATTGCTGCTTTTGGGGCAGCAATGACTGATTGCTTCACACAGGAGGAAATAAAACAGTTAATATATTTACGCAATAAATTAGAAAATGGACTACAAAGAATAAGTAAAAATGTTGAGATTTTTGGCAAAAGAGTTCAACGTTTGCCAAATACAACTTACTTTACCGTGAAAAATATAAAAGCTGAAACGATGCAAATTGCTTTTGATTTAGAAGGGTTTTCTTTATCATCCGGCTCTGCTTGTTCTTCGGGAAAAGTAAAACAAAGCAAAGTGTTGGAGGCAATGGGGTATCATGTTCCAAATGGTGCCATTCGCATTTCGCTAGGGCGTGGCACAACTTCTGAAGATATTGATGATTTTCTGTCGTTTTTTTCTCAAATTATAAGCAGGAAAAAAGGGGAAGATTTATCATCAGAAAGTTATAAAAATTAGAATTATTTTAAAAATAAAATAAGTTTGATTGAAATTTTTGCACTTTACCTATAGCCTAGAGATAACTTGCTTACTTTAATCTTGTAAAAAACAAGACTTTAGTTACCGGTTTTTGACGCCAAAAAATGGAGAAAATTTATGCCGGCAATACAAGAAACGATACGCCAAGTACGTGAAATAGATGTTGACCAATATAAATATGGTTTTGAAACCAATATTGAAACCGATAAAGCTCCAAAAGGCTTAAATGAGGATATTATCAAATTTATTTCCGCTAAAAAACATGAGCCTGAATGGATGCTAACATGGCGCTTAAAGGCTTACCGACGTTGGCTGACAATGCAAGAGCCTCATTGGGCGCGTCTTGAATATCCTAGAATTGATTTTCAGGAGCTTTATTATTATGCTGCTCCAAAAAATCATACAGGACCAAAATCTTTGGATGAAGTGGATCCTGAGTTATTAGCAACGTACGAGAAACTTGGCATTCCCCTTAAAGAACAAGAGATTTTGGCAGGAGTAAGAAAACAGTCTGATCCCTCCACTTTTGATGACAGTATGTCTGTATCGGGGCAGGTGGCTGTTGATGCAGTCTTTGATTCTGTTTCTGTTGTAACAACATTCAAAAAAGAGTTGGCACGCGCCGGTGTGATTTTTTGTTCTATTTCAGAGGCGATTATTGAACATTCTGAGCTTATTAAAGAATATTTAGGAACAGTTGTACCTATAAGTGATAATTATTATGCGGCCTTAAATGCAGCTGTCTTTACAGATGGTTCATTTGTTTATATTCCCAAAGGGGTTCGTTGTCCTATGGAGCTTTCAACTTATTTTAGGATTAATGAACGCAACACTGGCCAATTTGAACGAACATTGATTATCGCCGCTGAAGATTCCTATGTTTCTTATCTTGAAGGGTGTACAGCACCCCAACGTGATGAAAACCAACTTCATGCTGCTGTTGTTGAGCTTATTGCCCTTGAAAATGCAGAGATTAAATATTCTACAGTACAAAATTGGTATCCTGGCGATAGAGATGGAAAGGGTGGTATTTATAATTTTGTGACGAAGCGTGGAGATTGTCGAGGTGATAGCTCTAAAATTTCATGGACACAAGTTGAGACTGGTTCTGCGATTACTTGGAAATATCCATCTTGCTTACTCCGTGGTAATAATGCGCGTGGAGAATTTTATTCTATTGCCGTTGCAAACGGTCATCAACAAATTGATTCCGGTACAAAAATGATTCATTTGGGAAAAAATACTTCCAGTCGCATTATTTCCAAAGGTATTTCTGCAGGTTTTTCAAATAACACGTATCGAGGACAAGTCACAGCTCATCGAAAAGCACAAAATGCGCGTAACTTTACGCAATGTGATAGTTTGTTAATCGGGAATGATTGTGGTGCGCATACAGTTCCTTATATTGAAGCAAAAAATGCAACAGCTCAGTTTGAACATGAAGCCACAACATCAAAAATTTCTGATGACCAACTTTTTTATGTTATGCAGAGAGGAATTCCCGAAGAAGAAGCTATCGCATTAATTGTAAATGGTTTTGTAAAAGAGGTCATTCAAAAACTTCCCATGGAATTTGCTGTCGAAGCACAAAAGCTTATTGGTATTAGCCTTGAAGGTAGTGTTGGATAATTTTATTTAATTAGATAAATAGAAGACTTTATGTAAAAAGGCTGTAACAGTAGCATATAATGCTAAAAATGACCTCTATGCTAATTACAAAAGTAGATGGATGCTAAGGCAAAATAATCCGCATCTGTATCTGAAAAAACAGCCAAAACAGGATTAAATTATGTTAGAGATAAAAAATTTGCACGCCCGTATTGCTGAGACCGATACAAAAGTTATTCGTGGTTTAAACTTGACAGTTCAAGATGGAGAAGTTGCCGCTATCATGGGACAAAATGGAGCCGGAAAATCAACTTTGTCTTATTTACTTGCTGGTCGTGATGATTATGAAATAACAGAAGGAGATATTCTCTATAATGGGCAATCACTTTTAGAAATGGATCCAGCAGAACGTGCTGCATATGGTGTTTTTCTTGCATTTCAATATCCAATGGAAATACCAGGAGTAGCAACAATGGAATTTTTAAAAGTTGCGATGAACTCTCAACGCAAAGCACGAGGTCACGAAGAACTTAAAATTCCTGAATTTATAAAATATGTTAAAGAAGTTTCAGCCAAACTTGAAATAGATATGGATATGCTAAAGCGTCCATTAAATGTAGGTTTTTCAGGTGGAGAAAAAAAACGCGCTGAAATTTTACAAATGGCACTTCTTGAACCTAAACTTTGCATTTTAGACGAAACGGATTCTGGTTTAGATATTGATGCACTAAAAATTGTTGCAGATGGTGTTAATAAACTTCGGGATTCAAAACGTTCATTTCTGGTGATTACCCATTATCAACGGCTACTTAATTATATTATTCCTGATACGGTACATGTTCTTTATAAAGGACAAATTATCAAAAGCGGTGATAAATCCTTAGCGCTTTATTTAGAGGAAAATGGGTATGCTGATCTTATCAGGGAAGCGGTTTGAGGTTATTAAATATGAATGCACAGCAAAACTTGTTAGCGGTTGAAGAAAATATCCTCAGTAATTTTAATCAGTATGTAAACGACTTACCTGGTGATAAAGCTGTACAGGAAATCCGCAAGAAAACTATTGAGCAGTTTCAAATGACACGGCTTCCTTCCCGTAAAATCGAAAGATGGCATTATACCAATCTGCGTACCTTACTGAAGTCTATTAGCAATTTTTCAAAAGTTCAAGACAATCAATTGGTTGATGCATTGCTTTCAGAAAGTTCTGTTTTCTCCATAAACAATGGAAAAACATCGATAGAGTCAAAGGTAGACAATATTACAGTAAAACGCCTTTCAGACGCATTAGAAGATAATTCTGTGCAGATAAATCAAAACATTTCTGATGAAGATTTTATTGGACAGTTAAATACAGCTTTTGTTACAGATGGTTGGCTTTTTCACATCCCTGAAAATACAAAGTTAAATATACCCATTGAATTACAAAATATACAAATGGGGGGACAATCTCATATTTTTTCGGATATAAAAGTTGATAAAAATAGTCAAGTTATGTTTATTGAACATCAGGTTGGCAATGATAAAGATACCTTTGTCAGTTCAATATTTTCATTAAGTATTGCTGCTGATAGTGATGTTACGTGGATTCTCATTCGCAATCGTGATTTTAATTCTACACAATTTGGTCGATTTTGTGCTGTTCTTGATCAAAGAGCGAAGTTATCACTTTATGTCATTAATATAGGGAGCCAATTAAATCGCCAAGAAATCGATATTGAATTACAGGGAGAAGAATCTAATTTTCAATTACGCGTCATAAATTTATTATCAGGACAAACACATAGTGATCTTACAATGACTGTTCGTCATGTGGAAGAAAAGTCAACATCAACCGAAATTATACGCAATGTGGTTACAGATAAGGCTGTTGGTGTTTTCCAAGGAATAATACGTGTTTCTCAAAAAGCGCAAAAAACAGATGCACGCATGGCTTGTAATAGCCTTATTCTTTCAGATGATGCAGAATTTAATGCAAAGCCTGAACTGGAGATTTTTGCTGATGATGTTGCGTGCGGTCATGGTGCAACAGTTGCTAATATTAATCATGATTATCTTTTTTATCTTATGGCGCGTGGTATCCCATTTAAAACGGCTCGTGCACTTTTGATTAAAGGATTTATCTCTGAGCTCATTGATGACATCAAGCAGGATAAGATTCAAATCGTTTTGGAGAATATCATTAGTAAATGGCTTGAAAAAAATGTTTAAGGTAGAAAAAATGGAAAATAACGTACAAACATTTACTTATAATGTCGAAGAAATTCGGCGTGATTTTCCTATTTTGCACCATCAAGTTTATGGAAAGCGATTAGCATATCTTGATAGCAGTGCTTCTGCCCAAAAACCAATGTCAGTACTCAATGCAATGAATAATTATTATCACTATAGTTATGCTAATGTGCATAGGGGAATGTATTTTTTAGCCAATATAGCAACACAATCTTATGAAAATTCTCGTGAAACCGTTCGGGTTTTTCTAAATGCTCAAAAAGCTGAAGAAATTGTTTTTACGAAAAATGCAACAGAAGCTATTAATACTGTTGCTTATGGTTGGGCGATGCCAAAACTCAAAGAAGGTGATGAGATTGTTCTAACGATCATGGAACATCATTCAAATATTATTCCTTGGCATTTTCTCCGTGAACAAAAAGGTGTTAAACTTATTTTTGTTCCTGTCGATGAAAATGGTGTTCTGCACATTGAAGATTTCCAAAAGGCTTTAAGCGAAAAAACGCGGCTTGTTGCTATAACGCATATGTCCAATATATTAGGAACTGTGCCTCCTGTTAAAGAGATTATTAAACTAGCACATCAAAATTCTATTCCGGTTCTTGTTGATGGTTCTCAAGGAGCAGTACATTTAACCGTTGATGTGCAAGATCTCGATTGTGATTGGTATGTCTTTACAGGTCATAAGCTTTATGGTCCCACTGGTATTGGTGTTTTGTATGGTAAAGAAGATAGATTAGAAGAAATGCGTCCTTTTCAAGGGGGAGGGGAAATGATCGAGGAGGTAACAACCGATAAGGTGTTTTATAATGCTCCTCCTTACCGTTTTGAAGCAGGTACCCCTCCTATCGTTGAAGCTATTGGATTAACTGCGGCTATTGATTATATACAAGAGAAAGGTCGTAGCACGATTCATGCCCATGAGAGGTCCCTTTTAGCTTATGCGCAGGAAAAACTTAAAATGGTTGAGTCATTGCGTATTTATGGTCATTCTCCCAATAAAGGAGCTATTATATCATTTACAATTGAAGGAATTCACGCCCATGATATCGCTATGTTTATTGATAGAAAAGGGGTCGCAATACGTGCGGGAACTCATTGTGCACAGCCTTTATTACAGCGCTTTGGTCTAACATCTATTTGCCGCGCATCGTTAGCCATGTATAACACTAAAGAAGATATAGATCAATTGGTAGAAGCATTGCAAGAAACAAGGACATTTTTTAATGGCTGAATTAATTGAAGAGCGTCATTCTACAGAATCTGTTGAAACTGTAAGTGAAAATAAAAAATCTTACATATCAGCAATTCCAGCAGATGAAATTGATCGTATGACGAATGATATTATTGCTGCTCTTAAAACAGTTTATGACCCAGAGATTCCTGCTGATATTTATGAGCTAGGACTGATTTATCGTATTGATATTGAAGATGATCGTTCAGTAAAAATTGAAATGACTCTTACAGCACCGGGATGCCCTGTTGCTGGTGAAATGCCGGGGTGGGTAGAAAATGCAGTCAGTGCAGTTGAAGGGGTTTCGTATGTTGAAGTCACTATGACTTTTGATCCACCATGGACACCTGATTGTATGTCAGAAGAAGCTCAAATTGCTGTCGGATGGTACTAAAAGTATTGTTAAGAGACTCTAATTTAGCCATTCATGAATAAGCTGTTTACTTTTCACAAGCGTTTGAATTTAAGGACGATCGCATGAGTTATAATAAACAAAAACTAGAACTCACTTGGATTGGAAAAGAAAAACGCCCAAAACTAGAGCCTCGTATCTTATTAGAGGATCTTGAAAAATCTTATCACGCTTCGCATCAAATATCATCCCAAGATATTTTTGATAATAAACTTATTTTTGGTGACAATTTGCTCGCACTCAAAGCGCTTGAACAAGAATATATGGGGAAGATAAAATGTATCTATATCGATCCGCCTTATAATACAGGCAATGCCTTTGAACATTATGAAGATGGTTTAGAGCATTCCATATGGCTCAGCCTTATGAGAGACAGGCTAGAATTGTTACATCATTTACTGGCGGATGATGGAAGTATCTGGATATCAATTGATGATGATGAACAAGCCTATCTTAAAGTGATGATGGATGAAATTTTTGGTCGCCAAAATTTCATCAACAATATTATTTGGCAAAAGAAATATGCTCCACAAAATGATACAAAATGGCTTTCCGATAACCATGATTTTATCATGGTTTATGCCAAAGATAAAACGATTTGGCGCCCTCAATTGCTTCCTCGTTCAAACAATATGGATGCGCGCTATAAAAATCCTGATAATGATCCTCGCGGTCCTTGGAAATCTGGAGATTTATCCGTAAAAAGAGTAACACCTAAGGATATTTATGAAATCATCACACCTTCTGGACGCAAGGTAATGCCTCCTAATGGTAGAAGTTGGGCTATGAATAAAAAAAAATTCTTTGAGTTATTGAACGATAATCGTATTTGGTTTGGTCCAACAGGAAGTAATGTTCCTTCTATGAAACGTTTTTTATCAGAAGTAAAAAATGGTATGGTTTCAATGACGATTTGGCTCTATACAGAAGTGGGACACAACCAAGATGCCAAAAGAGAAGTCAAAGTTTTTAATTCTGATAATGTCTTTACAACTCCCAAACCTGAGCGGTTAATGGAACGCATCATTCAACTTGCCACTAATCCCGGTGATCTTGTATTGGATTCTTTTGCGGGTTCCGGCACAACCGGTGCTGTTGCTCATAAAATGGGAAGAAAGTGGATTATGATTGAACTTGGTGAACATTGTCACACCCACATTATCCCTCGTTTAAAACAAGTCATTGATGGAACTGATCAAGGGGGAATTTCCAAAAGTGTCAATTGGCAAGGTGGCGGTGGATTTCGTTATTATAGTCTTGCACCTTCTCTGTTGCAAAAAGATCCATGGGGACAATGGATTATTAGTCGCGAATATAATGCTGCGATGCTTTCAGAAGCAATGTGCAAACATATGGGATTTACCTATGCACCTGATGAAAATCATTATTGGATGCAAGGGTACTCAACCGAAACAGATTATATTTATGTCACAACAAGCGCTATGACCCATGAACAACTCCGTATAATGAGTGAAGAGGTAGGCTCTCATCGCACGTTGCTGATTTGTGGTACAGCCTTTGATACAAAATCAGCATCCTTTGAAAATCTGACACTCACTAAAATCCCCCGTGCAGTGTTAGAAAAATGCGAATGGGGAAGGGACGATTACAGTTTAAATGTAGCCAATCTTGAACCAGTGATTGTGGTAAAAGAAAACAACAAAAATAAAGATATTGCGCAAGCAGAATTAGATTTATTTGAATAGTATATAAAAAGCGGAGTTTTTCATGAACACTATTGAAAAAAGGATTTCTGCTCGCTTATCGTTACGTGATCCTCAACGTGAATCTTTAAATATTTTGGTAAAAATCTTAGAAAATATAGAGCTTTCTAAAAATGCTGATTTGGTTGCAGAGTTAGAAGTGATAAAAAATCTTTATCCTTCTGTACAAGATTTTGAACGAAACTTTCCCTCTTTTTGTTTTGCCTTAGCAACGGGTGTTGGAAAAACGCGACTTATGGGGGCTTTTATTAGCTATCTTTACTTAACAGGTCGTAGCCGACATTTTTTTGTTTTAGCGCCAAATTTGACTATTTATGAAAAGTTAAAACAGGATTTTAGTCCCCAAAGTCCGAAGTATGTTTTCAGTGGAATGAGTGAATTTATTGCCAATAGACCCGTTATTATTACAGGTGAAGATTATGAAAGTGGTAAAGGTATTCGCGTTGATGAACACCATTTTGAAGGACAAAAGCGTTTGTTTGAGAATAGAGATACGGCCTTTATCAATATTTTTAATATTTCTAAAATTAATACAACAGATAATAAAAAAGGCGCACTAAAATCTAGTATTCCGCGAATTAAACGCTTACAAGAAACGATTGGTGAAAGTTATTTTGATTATCTCGCAAATCTTCCTGATTTAGTTTTGTTAATGGATGAAGCACATCGTTATCGAGCTTCTGCTGGTGCGGCAGCAATTAATGAGTTAAAACCTGTTTTAGGAATAGAGCTTACAGCGACACCAAAAACAATAGGTGCAAAACCCGTAGATTTTAAAAATGTTGTCTATAGTTATTCACTTGCAGAGGCTATGAGGGATGGTTTTGTAAAAGAGCCTGCTGTTGCTACACGTAAAGATTTTCAACTTCAAAATTATACATCTGAACAATTAGAACATATCAAATTACAAGATGCAATTCATGCCCATGAAAACGTGAAAGCAGATTTAATTGTCTATGCAAAAGATTATAACAAAAAGTTCGTTAAGCCTTTTATTTTAGTTGTCGCTCAAGATACAAATCATGCACAGAAATTGCGTGATTTATTGGAATCAGATGATTTTTTTGCAGGAGCTTATAAGGGAAAAGTTATAGAGATTCATACAAAACAGTCGAATATAGAAGAAGATCAAAATATTCAAAAGCTGATTGCAATTGAAGATTCTCATAACCCAACAGAAATTGTTATTCACGTTAATAAATTAAAGGAGGGGTGGGATGTTACGAATCTCTATACTATTGTACCGTTGCGTGCATCGGCTTCAGAAATTTTAACAGAGCAAACAATTGGGCGTGGATTGCGTTTGCCTTATGGGTATAGAACAGGCGTGGAAGCTATTGATCGTTTAACAATTATTGCGCATGATCGTTTTCAAGATATTATTGATCGTGCAAACGATCCAAACTCAATTATAAAAAAGCATATTGAGATTGGAACAGGAGGGAATATCCCCTTTGAAAAGACCGATATATTGACAGTTCCAAGTCAAGTAGAAGCTTTATTGATGCAAACGATGGTAACACGTAATTCCGATATAAATGGAGCATCTTCTGATTTACAAGGTATCATATTACGTCATACAGATTCCCCTACATTAACACCTGAAGAGCAAGATATTGTAGCGATCGCGTGGGATCTTATCAAAGAGAATGATAAATTGCCAAGTTCTCAAATGCTTTGTTCTGCACAGATACAAGAAAAAATTGCTAATAAAGTTATGAATATTAAGCCTTCATCACAAAAGTCTCTTGTATCAAAAGTGGTGACAATTCTGACAAAACAATTAACAGAACTGATAATAGATATTCCAAATATTATACTCATACCTTCGCGTGATGTTACTTATGGTTTTTATGATTTTGATTTAAAAAATCTAGAAAGCTTAAATTTTCAACCTGTTAGTAAAGAACTTTTAATTCGAGAATTGCGTACCCATAAAAGCATTTTTCTTACTTCTAAGAATGAATATGTAAAAGAGCCTTATCTTGAAAACTACATCATTCGTGGTTTGATTGATAATGACTTTGTCGATTATGATAACCATACGCTCTTATTACGAAAATTAGCTAGTCAGATACTAGAACATTTCCGATCTTATTTACCCAATGATACAGCTGTTGAGAACGTATTAATTCACTATCAGCACAAGCTTACTAGTTTTATTGTTGCGCAATTAAGAGAACATCAATGGGAAACGCAAAAAGATTATGCGGTTAAAGTTACACGAGGTTTTGCAACTTTATCACCTATCCATTATGTGTTACCGCAAGGGACGTCTCCTCTTGATTTTCGTAATATTCCTGCCATTAAAAGTGATATTAAAAAACTTGTATTCAGCGGCTTTAGAAAATGCTGTTATCCTTTACAAAAGTTTGATTCAGTAGAAGGGGAATTACGATTTGCTCAAATATTAGAGGATGATGCACAAGTCTTGAAATGGATGAAACCCGCTCGAGGTTTTTTCAGAATAGAATATGATAAAGGATCGACTTATGAACCGGACTTTGTTGTAGAAACGAAGGATGCCAAATATCTTTGTGAGCCTAAAAAAGCCTCTGAAATGCAAAATCCTATTGTTTTAAAAAAGAGAGAAGCTGCAGTTCAATGGTGTTGTCATGCAACGCGCTATGCGGCGACTTATGGCGATAAAAAATGGTATTATGTTCTTATTCCCCATGATGCTATTAAAGCAAATAGTAGTTTTGAAGGTTTGTGTGCAGAGTTTACCATTTCAGAATCTATACTTGAGAGCTCGTAACTTTTTGCTTCAAAAATAAAACACATAAGTTTTTTAATTGACGGGTGTGAGGTTCAATCAAATGTTTGAATAATTATTTTTAACTTTTTTCTAACGACGTTAAAATAAAAAGAAAAATGTATAGAAAAGTTATACAAGATTATGCTTTTGTATGGGGATTTGTAGCACATTTACAATTTTTTATAAAAGTACAATCTTATTTTCGTTATGTGAAAAGATCTTTGAGTTATAGTCATAAATTAAAAAAATATTTTGATTTTATTGAGTAATTTGATAAATGTTCTTTTTTTAAAAAACTTAAACAGTTTATTGTTCTTTCATTTAAAACGCTTGAATATAATGAAATACCCAGAGGATAAAAGGGGGAGTTTTTCATATGACTTTAAATTTAACAAACACTGTTTTTAATTTTTTAAAGAAAAACCCGACGAAAAAGTTTACAGCTCGAGAAATTGCTCAATGGATATTTGAAAATTACCCAGAGAAATGCCGCCAAAAACAAAAGCATTCAACGGCGATAATCAATCCCCTTAATAGTGATGCAGCTCTTATTCAGCAAATTGTTGCTGAAATAGGATCGCAGCGCCCTCAATTACAAAAGCGTTATTCAGAAATTAAAACCACTGAAGGACGACCGCGACAATATTATTTTACTAAACAAACAGATAGTGCTGAAATTGACGCAATAGAGGACAATGCAAAGAGTAGAACAGAAGGTGGCTCTGTTAAAGAGCATGATCTTTATCCGTTATTATCTAAATTTTTATGGTCAGAGCTTGCAGTTTATAGCAAGCGCATTAATGAGAAATGTTCTCGTAATAAACATGGTGCAGGCGGAAATAAATGGCTTTATCCAGATCTCGTAGGGATGCAAGATTTAAGCAAGGAATGGAATCGTGAAATCAAAGACTGTGTTTTGCAATATTTTGATAAAAAGACAAAGCTTTGGTCTTTTGAAGTAAAAATTCTCATCAATCGTTCAAATTTACGAAAAGCATTTTTTCAAACAGTTAGTAATTCTTCATGGGCTAATTTGAGTTATTTAGTAGCTAGTGAAATTGAAGGAGTTGATACATTAAAAGAGCTTCGGATGCTTTCAAGTTTGCATGGAATTGGATTTATAAGACTTAATAAGGAAAACTCTTCCGAGAGTGAGATATTAATTCCTGCCAAAGAACGTAGTGATATTGACTGGGATACTGCTAATAGATTAGTGGAGGAAAACAAAGATTTTCTTGATTATATTAAGCTTATTCGTCAATTTTATCAAACTGGTGAGATGCGTTCTCTAGATTGGGATCATATGTATCTATGAGGGGTATTTTTAAAAAGACTCCATTGTTTAAAAGCCCCTTTTTCAGAGTGATGAAAAATTACTCTAACTATTTTGTTTGACTTATTATATTGATATTGTATCAATTAAATTTTTTTCGCGTACCTCATGAGTGGGGTTGAGTCGGGGAAGAGTAAAAATTCTGTTTTAGGCCTGTTCTATTTTGTGCATTGGGCATGATTCCATTAGATACTAGACTTAATGACTATAATTTATTACAAATTTGCTACTTTAGAGAGTGAAATTCGACTTTTTTGCTTTGTTTATATCAAGCATTAAAAATATTACTTTCTCATATTGAAGTCTTCTTACAGAGAATTTACACTACTATTTCTTTAATTTCTACTGCTGTTCATTTTGATTATTATTAAGTTTTTTATTATCCGAAGTAAACATTCAAAAATATTAATTTTATAAAATATTCACACAGTTTACTCAATTTCTTGAAATAGATTTAAAAAATAAATTTTTCTCACATCTTATAGTAAAGGGGTGTACTATCACAGTTTGCCACAATACTCTCTTTATTTTTCAATAATACCGCACGCTAAACGTGCACCACCTCCGCCAAGCGGTAATGGTTTATCTGATTGATTATCAGCCCCTAAATGAATGACTAAAGAGCGCCCTTTAATTTCAGAGATTTTTTTTAATCGTGGAGCAAGAACGCTCATTATGGCATATCCGTGCTTATCAACATAAAGTGCTGGTAAATCACCAAGATGACCATTGACATTATAAGGTCCTAAATGTTTTCCGGTATGTTCCGGATCATAATGTCCACCTGCGCTTCCACCAATTATGCCATCTTTTGTATCACATGAAGGATTCACATGTACATGAAAACCATGCATCCCTTCTGATAAAGTAGATAAATTAGGGATGAAAATCAAACCGTACGTGTTTTCTTCAATTTTAATGCTACCAATAGCCTTTTTGAAATTGTTATCTTCTAATTTATAAATATTTACTTGTGTTGATAGTGCTAATACAGAATTTTTATGAATTAAAAATGCCATAAAAAACAATAATGATAATAATATTTTTTTCATAAAATACCTTTATACTTATTTTAAATAGATTATTATCTATAATTAATAATCTATATATAATAATATATTATATAAGTGTCTTAAATTGAACTTTTACAAAAATAATTTAAATAGAAATATTAGTTATTAGAAAGAGCAAATAAATTAAAGTATGTTTATATATATATATTTCTAAACATAACTTTCATTTTTTGATCTATAAAAAATGTAGCTTCCATAGACTGATAATTATATCTCGCTTACATTTCTTCAAGAGATGCTTTAAAAAATCTACTTTTTTGATGTATAATAAAGAATTAAGCAAACAGTTTTAATAAGTTAGATGTTATTTCATTTATAATATGATAATCGTTTCATCAAAAAAAAGAACATATAATTTGTTGATGATTTAATTGTTTTTCATAGAAAAAATGACGAGAAATTTCTATTCATTATGAAATTTATAAGAGAAAGAATTATTATGATTCATATAAATTTCCCATAAAATACAGCATATACCGACACTTCCTCCCATTCCTGATCCTATCAGTGCTCCTATTATTATTCCGGCAGAAAGTGCTACTCCTATACCCATTGCGATAACTGGACCAAATCCTGGAAGAGCAATATAACCATAAGCTGAAAGAATTGCCGCGATAGCTCCTGATATGCTTCCATTTAAACCGCCAATGAAAGCAAATTCTTTAATAGAATGGCAGCACTTTTTTAAATTTTTTTTCTTACGGCTGTAAAAAGAAACGTTGCTGTAAGTTTTAAAATCAATCATATTCTTTTCTTTCATTTTGAATGCTAACTGTTCCTGAATAGTCAACGGATACGAAAAAATGGGACTTTTTAAATTTTACTAAAGCACGCCAGATGCCATTGTCATCTAAACGCAATCGTTTAATATTCTCAAAACCATTTTGCATAAGACAATTTTTAACTTGTGAAGCAGTAAATGAGTTCTGACCTATTTTAGTGACATTTTGAGTAGAGCTATAGGTAAAGGTTTGACAATAAGGAAGGTGAAAAACTTCACTTATTGAAGTAGTGACTATCAACGAGACACATACAATCATTATAAAAAAAGTACTTAATTTCAAAAATTTATTTAGTGTCATCTTGTTACCATTTGTTAAAACAACACTTCATTAACCTCTGTGTTACTAACAGGTTCCAAAGATGATTTTATTTTTAATATTATACTTAATAATAAAAAGATTTTAAAATCCATTGATTAAATAAAACTGTTTTTTATTATTTATTTTCTTATTAAAATTAATATTATAAAATAACTCTTTAAAAACGGTATTATTTTTCATTTTCTTTATAGTGCAAAATTTAACAGATGTGATTTAGCAAGATATCTTTACAATTTAAGCTTTAGTCTATAATTAAGTTTTATCTTATTTCATATCAATATGCTAAATATATATAATAATTTTTTCTTTCCTAGAAAGAACAAAGATATTTTTTGCATCAGTAATATGATATGATTGCAAAATGCAATTTATTATTTTTTTATTTTACGTTATTGTCCATTATTGTTCAGTAGGGCTGTTTTGATGATTTTGTTGGAGATATTTGCATAATTTCCTTGAATCCATAACCCGGATACATTCCTTCGCGCATAAATAAATTACGTAATGGTGGGAAACTATGTAACAAACCAAGCCCAATGCTTCGTATGATATGAACAGGCAACATATGAGAAAGTAGAGCAGAGTTCAGTGTATGAACAGCTCCACTTCGGATTAATATATCTGGTTTGCGACATTTGTTATAATGTGCAACAATCATTTCAGAGTTAGAATTGGATATTTTATTAGGTAAAATATCAATTAAAGTTTGGACATCACGGAATCCTAAATTCAATCCTTGTGCCCCAATAGGGGGGAAAACATGAGCGGCTTCACCGACTAAAATTGTTCGATTAGCAGCAAAATGACGAGAAAGAAGTCCGAAAAGCGGCCATGCTTGAATTGATGTTTCTAAGCTTAGCTTTCCAAGCATTGATTGCATTTTGTTTTCGATCATTTTTGCAATTGTTTTTGGTTCTGTATTCAATAATTCTTCAGCACGGGAAGGATGAACAACCCATACAAGACTAGATCTTCGTCTTGGTAGTGGAACCTGTGTAAATGGACCGTGTTCTGTATGAAATTCGGTTGATGTATTTTGATGAGAAAACTCATGAGAAAAGTTGAGAACAAGTGCTTTTTGTGGATAATTCCACTGTTTGACACTTATCCCTGCTGCGGCACGTGTAAGAGAGTGACGTCCATCAGCTGCAATAACAAGTGGTGCTTGAATGACTCTACAATCAGCAAGAGTAATACATACATGTTTTTTTGTGTGATGAACAGATTTGGCTGCAGAAACAAATCTTGTAATATTAGGCGTATGTGTAACAGCATCGACTAAAGCACTGTTCAATTTTACATTAGGTATATTATAGCCAAAAGCTTTTTCACCAATTTCAGCAGAAGAAAAATGCACCGTAGGAGCATGCACAATTCTAGAAGTTATATCTATAATTCTCATGGAAGATAAAGCTGCTGCATGTTTTTGAAGATTATCCCAAATATTGAGTTTTTGAAGCATGCGTATTGCAGGCATCATAAGAGCAGTTGTCCGTAACTCATCTGTATGAGCAGGGGGCCCAACAAGAAAAACAGAAAGCCCCTCATGTGCAAGACTCAGCGCCGCTAACATTCCGACAGGGCCTGCACCAATAACAGCAATATCTTTATGCTCTTCCTTTTCAAATATCACAATGACTTGAACCTTTCTCCATTGAGAAAATATTTTAACATTTCCAAATGATCGCTCTCTTTTTATTATATGAAGCTCTTCTATTATAGTATGTAATAAATAATGCGATATAAAAAAGTAACCTTTTTATGTTTTTTTAAAATGCTGAGTTATATCATCGGTAAAAAATGGCGTATTGATAGATGGTTGAAGACTTTAAAAACGAGGATAAGAAAAACTTGAAACGTAAACTAACAAAGAAAATCAAAACAAATGCTAAATTATTACGCCATAAAAAAGTAACAATGCCACAAGCAAAGGCCTTTTCTGTTCATTTACTAACAGCTTCGGGATCATTTTTAGCGTTTCTTTCTCTTATATCAGCCTCTCAAAAAGAATGGACAGCTATGTTCTGTTGGCTTGGGCTTGCTCTTCTCGTTGATGGTATAGATGGACCAATTGCACGTAAACTTGATGTTAAATACGTTCTTCCAACATGGTCTGGAGAGCTGTTAGATAATATTATTGATTACGTGACTTATGTCTTAATTCCTGCCTTTGCACTCTATCAAAGTGGTTTTATGGGGGTAGGGTTATCATTTTCATTGAGTGCAATTATTGTTATTTCATCTGCTATTTATTATGCAGATACTAGTATGAAAACCAAAGAAAATTTTTTTAAAGGATTTCCTGTTGTTTGGAATATGATGATTTTTACGCTTTTTGTCGTCAGACCAGGAGAGTGGATTACTTTTATCATTATTGTTTTATCGGCGATTATATCTTTTTTGCCAATTTATTTTATTCATCCAGTAAGAGTCCTTCGTTTACGTAGGGTTAATTTTCCCATTTTTCTCTTATGGTGTTTTTTTGGTATTTCTGCCTTCTTTTATCAACTAGAGGCTCCCTATTGGGTTAAAATAGGAATTTCGGTAACAGGAATTTATATATATTGTATTGGTGCAATCATGCAAATATTTCCTCAACTTGGGGCAAAAAATATAAAAAAACAATGAAATAGTTGTTTTAAGAAGGGTGTGAGATGCAAATTAATTTTGGAGCAGATGATGATATTTCTTTTACGAAAGAAGGGCGGGCTGGTATTATAAAGCTCACACGTCCTTCAGCATTAAATGCTCTTAATCAACGAATGGTTTCAGCTTTAAAAAAAGCTCTCAGAACATGGGAAACAGATGATAATGTTTCTTGTGTCTTAATTGAAGGGGAGGGGCGTGCTTTTTGTGCTGGTGGAGATGTTGTAGAAATCTATCATATGGGGAAAAGTGTTGCTTCTTGTCAATACTTTAGGGATGAATATAGCTTAAATGCTTATATCAAACATTTTTCAAAGCCCTACATTGCTTTCTTAAACGGTATTTGGATGGGAGGAGGGGTCGGTATTTCTCTCTATGGTTCGCATCGAATTGTTACAGAAAATACAGTTTTTGCTATGCCAGAAGGTGCGATTGGATTTTTCCCAGATGTAGGTGCAAGTTTTTTCTTACCATCTCTTCCCAATCATTTTGGCATCTATCTTGCATTAACGGGCGCACGCATAAAGTGGGGAGATTGCTTAAATTTAGGATTAGCAACACACGCCGTTGCTGAAACTGAATTCGATATGATTAGAAAAGCTGTTATTGAGCAAGGAGATCCCACTTTAGCTTTAAACGAGCGAGCAATTACAAAAGACTATGAAACAAGTTATGAAATACGTTGTATTATTAACAGTTGTTTTAGTGCCCATAGCTTAGAAGAATGTCTTGAGTTACTACATAAAAAAAGCAATGAAGATGTTTTATTTGCTAAAGAATGTTATGATATTTTGCAGTCACGTTCTCCGACAAGTTTAAAAGTTATCTGGAAACAAATGAAACAAAATTCATCTCAAACGTTGGAAGATTGTATGAAAATTGAAAACCGCATAGCGCATCATATGATTCATTCACATGATTTTTATGAAGGTATACGTGCTATGTTAATCGATAAGGATAAAAGACCTCAATGGCAGCCAGATAAACTTTCAAATGTGACAGATGAAATGGTAGATTCTTACTTCCAACCTGTTGAACAAGAGTTATTATTGTGAAAAATAATTCTCACAAACAGATTTCAAAAATCAATTTAATCTATAACTGTTACTTACGGTTTTTGGCACTTATTTGCTTAGTTCTAGGTATTTGTTATTGGATACGCCTTGTTGGTGTTTTTCCAGGTATTCTATGGCGTTTTGATCTTATGCCTTGGCAGTGGCAATTTGCATCAGTTATATTGGCTATTCTCTATCCTATTGCCTTAGTTGGACTTTGGATGTATTCACTATGGGGCATCATTGTGTGGTGTATTGCAGCATTGATTGAAGCAATAACAATGTATTATTCCGATTTTATTTATCAGCCATTTGTACCATTATTTCATGGAATATTGTTTTTAGCTTTTATAGCACTACAAATTGTGATGATTTTTTTTAAAAGAGTAAAAAATAAAAAAACATTGTGATTGAAATTTTCGAGCCAGAATAACAGGCTCGATTTTCAATCTTAGCTAATTTAAGTAGCTCATTTTAAAGATTCATTCTTCAAAGCGCTGATGCTAGATATACTATTTCTATAAAGTTCCATAATATATATTATGCGATAACATGATACAGAAGATAAATCCTTTATCCCAAAAGAAAACCCTCCTTTAAAACATCATCATATTTATATCATACAATTTACTTTTAAAATAAAATTTGGTCTTTAAAGTACATTCCTTAAAGACCAAAAAATGAAATTACGTATAATAAAACTAAGAAAAATTATTGTGCTATTTGACAACGTTTCGTACGTGCAAGATCATTCAAAACAGCATTACGGTTATTTAAAGCTGAAATTTCATTACTTTCACTGGATTTAGGATCTATAAAAAACAAAGCAGGAAGAAATACAAGACTTGTTGCTGCTAAAGCCGCATTTTTATTTCTTGCTTTATAACGCTCTCTAATTGTAGCATCGATTTGGCGCTTATTAGCAAAAAATTCCCGTTGAATATCAGAACAACTCATTGTTCCATCATGTAATGTGGTAACTGGAATATTTTTTTCTAAACGCCCCCCACATGCTGTCAAAAAAAACGCTAAAACGACAATACATACACCCCATTTAAAATTTTCTTTATACATAAAAACCTCACTTTTAACACAAAATGTTTTTAATGAGATTTAAATAGAGCAAAAGTAAGATTAAAATTTTAACAAATATACTATCAACAAAAATATATTTCGTTAATAAGTTCACGCATCTGTTTAAAAAGTAAGACCTTGACTTGATATGCAGGTTTTACATAGGATGGGACGTAATTTGCGACCACATTGTAATCCAGCGATCTATCCATATGTGTGAGTATTGCTTGTTTTGGCTTTAAATATTCTATCCATTGTAATGCTTGATCAACAGAAAAATGACTTGGGTGAGATTTAAATTGAAGAGCTTCAATGATGAGAACATCCAAACCCATTAATTTGGATAACGTTTTTTCAGGAAACTCACTAACATCTGTGCAATTGGTCTTTAAAGTACATTCCTTAAAGACCAAAAATAGTGATAGTGAAATTACGTATAATAAAATAAGGAAAATTATTGCATTATTTTACAACGTTTCATACGTGCAAGATCACTCAAAACAGCATTACGATTGTTTAAAGCCGAAATTTCATTACTTTCACTGGATTTAGTATCCATAAAAAACAAAGCAGGTACAAATACAACACTTGCCGCTGCTAAAGCCACGTTTTTATTTCTTGCTTTAGAACGCTCTGCAATTGTATCATTAATCTGACGTTTATTAGCAAAAAACTCCCGTTGAATATCGGCACAACTCATTGATCCGTCATGTAATGTTGTCGTTGCAATATTTTTTTCTAAACGCCCCCCACATGCTGTTAAGGAAACCGCTAAAACCACAATACATACACCCCGCTTAAAATTCTTATACATAAAAGCCTCATTTTTGACATAAAAAAGTACTAAATATGTCAAAAATGAAATAAAATAAAGGATAAATTTAAAAGTATTTTATTTAACTTAAAATATTGCGCATAATAAGCTTATGCATCTGTTTCAAAAGTAAGACCTTGATATGCAGGTTTTACATAGGATGGAACGTAATTTATAACCTTATTGTAATCCAGCGATCTGTCCATATGTGTGAGTATTGCTTGTTTTGGCTTTAAATATTCTATCCACTGTAATGCTTGATCAACAGAAAAGTGACTCGGATGGGATTTAAATTGAAGAGCTTCAATGATGAGAACATCCAAATCCATTAATTTGGATAAAGTTTTTTCAGGAAATTTACTAACATCCGTACAATAGGCAACATTCCCAATCCGAAAACCTAAGGAATGAATGTTTCCGTGGTGTTGTAAATGTGTATTGACGCTTATTTCTCCGCCCTGCCCCTGAATAATAAATTGGCTATCTTCATTGATAAGATGCTCTTTTAAAATGGGAGAATAAGATGAATCTTTTGGAGTTTGAAAACAATATCCGAAAGCACTTTTGAGATGCTCTAGTGTAAATCTGTCGGCATAGATATCTATTAAACATTTTTGTGCAAGTGCATAGCTGCGTAAATCATCAATACCGTGGATATGGTCTGCATGAGAATGCGTGTAAAGAGCAGCATCAAGATGGCTTACACGCGCATCGATCATTTGTGAGCGAAAATCTGGACCTGTATCAATAACGATCGTTGTTTTGCCTCCTGAAGGTTTAATACGTTCAACTAATAAAGAACTTCTGTAGCGTTTATTTTTAGGGTTATTCGGATCACATGTTCCCCAATCACCATTAGGTCTTGGCACTCCTGGAGAAGGACCACAACCTAATATTGTAAATCGGTATTGATCACACATATCTTTTGCCTTATTTCATTTTGCTAAATAAACGAAAAGCATTACGCGTTGTTATTTGAGCTGTTTCTTCAATGCTTAAGCCAATTGTTTCAGCCAAAACAGCTGCTGTATAACATACAAAAGATGGTTCATTTGTTTTGCCCCGATGGGGACTAGGGGCTAAAAATGGAGCATCTGTTTCCACTAACAAATGCTCATGGGGCACAATTTTTGCTATTTCACGGATTTCAAATGCGTTTTTAAAAGTAAGAATACCTGAAAAAGAAATATAACCACCAAGTTCAATTCCAGCACGAGCAAGTTGCATTCCAGACGAATAACAATGAAGGATAAAGGGAAAAGCTCCTTCTTTTGTCTGTTCACGTAATATTTTCTCCATATCGATATCGGCATTGCGTGAATGTATAACAAGAGGAATCTGTGTTTCTCGAGAAGCAATGATATGTTCATGAAAAACTTTCTTTTGCTCTTCTGGAGTAGAATAATCATAATGATAATCAAGCCCCCCTTCCCCAAACGCAACAATTTTAGGGTGATTCGAGAGCTGTATAAGCTCTTCCGCTGTAATATTTTGTTCTTCATGCGCATGATTGGGGTGTGTTCCAACGGAACAAAAGACTTGATCATAGCTTTGCGCAATGGCTAACAGCTTATCTAACTTATAAACATGGGTTGAAATTGTTATCATACGTTTAACGTCAGCATCTAAAGCCCGTTGGATAACATTATCCAAATCTTGTGAAAAATCTTCAAAATCAAGATGACAATGTGTATCAATCAACATGATGAGTATCTTCTTTCTTCAAGATATAACGAGGAAAAATTGGTTCTGGTGGTGGAAGATCAAGCCCTTCTTGAATTTTTGAATGACTTATATGATACAATAACCGATCATCTTCAGCAACCGCAAGGCTATCAAGAAGTTTCGCTGCTGATTGGGGTATGAAAGGCAAAAGCATAATTCCTATTCTCCGCAAGATTTCTACAGTTATATAAAGAACTGTAGAAAATCGCTCTCGATCATTTTTACGTAAACTCCAAGGTTGTTCGTTGGCAAAATAGCGATTGGCATCTGCTACAATTGAAAAAATAGCTGAAAGTGCTAAATGCATACTATAAGAAGACATAGCTTGGTGTACAGTTTCAAGTACTTGAAGAGATTGTTCTAAAAGCTGTTTATCTTGAGCTGAAAATGAAGCTGGTTTCGGGACTTGTGCATTACAATTTTTGGCAATCATAGACAAACAGCGCTGTGCTAAATTACCAAGATCATTAGCAAGATCAGCATTAATACGGTTCACAAGGCTTTCATGACTATAACTACCATCTTGTCCGAATGGCACTTCACGGAGAAGGAAATAACGGACCTGATCAAGACCATAGTGTTCAACCATTTCAAAAGGATCAACGACATTTCCAATAGATTTTGACATTTTTGCACCACGATTAAGTAAAAAACCATGTGCAAAAATATTTTTAGGCAATTCAATTCCAGCAGACATTAAAAATGCCGGCCAATAGACTGCATGAAAACGAATAATATCCTTACCAATAATATGCGTATTTGCAGGCCAAAAATCACGTTTTTTTGAATTTTCATTGAAAAAACCTATTGCTGATAGATAATTTGTAAGCGCATCAACCCAGACATACATCACGTGCTTTGGATTCTCAGGAACAGCAATTCCCCAGTTAAAACTTGCACGTGAAATAGAGATATCTTTTAAACCTGATTTGATAAAACTTATAATTTCATTACGCCGCTCAAATGGAGCAATAAAATCAGGATGTTTTTCATAATATTCAAGAAGAGCCTTTTCATAATGAGAAAGTCTAAAAAAATAACTTTCTTCTTCATTCCATTCAACTGGAGAGCCTAATTCCTTCTCACGACGGATGTTGTCTGGTCCAACTTCCGTATCTTTTTCTTCATAATAGGCTTCTTGGCGAACCGAATACCACCCCGTATAACGACCGAGATAAATATCGCCATTTGCTTCCATCTTTTTCCAAATTTCTTGACAAGCTTGATAATGGCGTTCTTCTGTCGTACGGATAAAATCATCGTTAGAACAATTTAATACTGCAAGCATTTTTTGAAACACCGCACTATTACGATCTGCAAGCTGCTGAGGTGTCATGCCTAATGCAGCTGCGGTTTGTTGCATCTTGAGACCATGCTCATCTGTACCAGAAAGAAAAAATACATTTTTTCCGTTTAACCGTTGAAAGCGGGCTAAAACATCGCTTGCAATTGCACTATAAGCATGTCCAATATGTGGAGCACCATTAGGATAAAAAATGGGAGTTGTTATGTAATATGTGTCACGCATGTCATACTCGTTGTAAAACGCTATAAATAAAAGATATTATGACATAACGTTTGTTTATCGCATTGTCACGGAAAAACTAATCCTCATGAATGATCTTATGAACTTTAAAAAGCAAGTTAATAACAAACTGCTTTTTATCGAGATTAAACAGTTGTATTTCCTCTATTTCTTGATGAATCTCCCGCCATTTTTCCGCATATTTTTTTGAGAGAAATAAGTCTCCCTTTTCAACGAGCATGATAGCTTTTTTTTGAATTTTATTAAGAATTTCATCACAAAATTGTTGAAATTGGAATGTAGAAGAAACAGATGAAAATGTTTGTGCAAGAGTATGTACAATCATTGCGTTACAAACAGGTTTCTCTAGGAGAGCATCAATTGTTTTAATAATTTCAAAACCGCCATGGCAAACAAGTAAAGCAGCTTTTCGAGGACTTCCTTTAGATTTTTCAATAATCATTTCAATTGTTTTCTCATCAGGTAAATCCTGATTGGCGAAAATATGTGTAATGACTTTTTTCATTTCATCGTTATTCAAGGGACGAAAAGAGATTTTTTGACACCGTGAATGGATTGTTGGAAGCAATTTGCCAGAAGAATGCGCGATAATAACAAATAACGTTTTTGTAGGTGGTTCTTCAAGTATTTTAAGAATTGCATTTGCTGCATTTCTATTCATATCATCTGCAGAATCAACAATAACTATACGCCATCCATTTTCTTGTGATGTTCGGCTTAAAAAATGCATAATATCACGGATATCATCAACGAGTATTCCTGTTTTAAACTTTTGCGTTTTCACATCAAATCGACGTGAAATATACAAAAGACCAGGGTGACTTCCTTGTGTAATTTGGCGCCATGGGGTAGAATAAGGATCGGGTTTCAAGAAAGCACTCTGTTGAAAACTTAAAATGTTCCAAGCAAGATGAAAGGCTAATGTAGCCTTTCCAATCCCATATTCTCCTTCAAATAATAATGCATGATGTAAACGCTCTTCTTTAAGCATTTGTGTCAAAAAATGACGCACATCCTCATGACCAAAGATAACATTGTTCTGGGATGGTGATAAAATTGTATCAATATCATCATATTGGCGTAAGGTATTTACATTACTCATGAAAGCTGATCCAACAATACCTGATGACAAATATTTTTTATTTGATGAGCAATGGCTTCCACTGAGCCAGTGGCATCAATAACTCGAAATCTATGGGGTTCCTGTTTGGCCAATTGAAGAAAAGCCTGACGCCTTTGTTCTTGAATTTCCAACAGATCTTTTTCAAAATAATCAATTTCTTCTGTTTTTTTTCTTCGCAAATTTGCACGCTTCATACCACACATTGCAGGCATATCTAATAAAAATGTTAAATGAGGCAAAATACCATTGAGCGCAATACACTCTAAAACAGAAAGAAGAGAAGAACTGACGGTATCATTGAGTCCTTGATAAACGCGTGTAGAATCAATAAAGCGGTCACATAAAACGATTTTATCTTTTTGCAAAGAAGGTGCGATAACCTCAGTAACATGGTCGACACGTGCAGCTGTAAACAAAACAGCTTCAATCAACGGTCCATACTGTCGCGCCTGCCCCGACAACAAAATATGCCGGATTGCTTCTGCTCCTGGTGTTCCTCCTGGTTCTCGTGTTGTGACAACATCATAACCTTGGTGTGAGAGAGACTCAGCAAGTAAAGAAATCTGCACCGTTTTCCCTACCCCGTCCCCTCCTTCAAATGTAATAAAATAACCTGACACGTATGATCTTAACCTTATTAGCGCGTAACTACAAATATTTTCGTAACCATCCAATTGTTATTTCATAGAATGCATTTTTTACTTTTGCAAAGAAACTTCCTTCCTGAACATTCATTCCGGCAAAAACTGGTTTTTCCAGAAGAACCTTTTTATCTTCTAAAATTTGAATAACGCCAACTGATTGCCCAGAAACGATGGGAGCTTTCAATGGACCATGATATTTAATTTTTGCTTTAACATTTACTTTTTTTTCATTCGAAAGCATAAAACTTATTGGTGTTTTAACAATGAGTGGAACAAAATTTTGTTTACCACCATAAACAGAAGCACGACCAACCGTTTCTTCTTTTGTAAAAATCGTTTTGAGATCAAAAGCCGTCATTCCCCATTGAAGAATGCGTTCTATTTCTTTTGTATATTTTTTACCATCTTGCAAACCATTGATTGCTAAAAAAAGACGTCGATGATTTTTAGAAATGGTGGCAACCATTGAAAAACCTTCTTTTTCACTGTAGCCAAAACCAAATCCTTCTACACCAATTTCCTTAGAAATAAGAGGATTTTTATTACGTTGAAAAATATTATTCCATGTAAAATGAGGCTCACAATAAAGTGCATAATAGTCCGGATATTCCTGAACAATATGACGTGCTAATATAATCATATCACGCACAGTTACAAATTGTCCCTCTTCGGGTAACCCTGTTGCATTAACAAAATGACTCTGAGATAATCCGATTATTTTTGCGCGCTGATTCATCAACTTTGTGAAATGAGCTTCATCTCCCGATATTCCTTCAGCAAGAATAATAGCAGCATCATTTCCATTCACAATAATTAAACCACGCAACAGATCAGAAACACTGATTTCTGTTTTTATCTTTGCAAACATAGTGGTTGTACCGGAAGGTGCTCCACCCTTGCGCCAAGCATTTTCACTGACCTTGAATTTCTGCGTACTCTTTAACAGTCCCTCCTTTAAGTGATGAAATACGACTTCCACTGTCATCAATTTTGCTAATGAAGCAGGAAAAAAAGGAATATCACTTTGTTTTTCATAAAGTATTGTCTCTGTATCATCATCGAGTAATAACAATTGTGAAGCAGAAATTTGAAAATCTTCTGCTTTCCCCCACGTGACAAATACCAATACCCCCCATAAGGTCAATAAGATCCTTAATATTGTGTACATAGCTGCTCCTCCCATCCCAAAGATCAACATAAAGAATCTTATATAGGAAAAAACTTTTTTATTTCCGCAAATTGAGGAATTATTGATGCCTCAAGAAAAGATTTTATTTTTATTCAGCGTTATTAAAAGTAAAATGATGCACTTCTTATCTTCCACCTAGATTCAATTTTATGTTTTAAAGCATGAGAGACAAAAAATTTTTTTTATTTGTTGTTTTATATTGATAGTATATTGATTTATTATGATAAATTATAATCTTTTAACGTGGATCTGATTCAAAATACTGTAAGATTCTTTCGTTATATTTCCTCTCATATTGAATTCAATAAAATCGCTTGCTTACGCATCATAAGTAGGGTTCGTATATAGATAAAAATTATTAAAAAAGAGAGTAAAAATACTTCTTATCAACCTCTCAAGTGTTAAGAATTATCGCATAAAACATTGGGGCTTGCAAAGTGTATGACGGTGTCGGTTTATATCTTCATAAGTGTGAAGATGGTGATATCTAAAGGCGTTACAGTTATGCCATTCACAGGCGCTGTCGTAAAATAGACCTGTAGCGTGTTGAAGTATGTCTCTTTTAAATAAGTCCGTGAATTGGCAATGTAAGCGTATTTTGTTTGAGACGCTCTGTTTTTCGTGAGGGAACTTACTCCATTAAAGAACATGATAAACAAAAGCATGAGGTAATATATAATCTCTTCATAAGATATTACCGTGGATACTTTGGAAAGATGCAAGGCCGAATCAAAATAAAATATTTTTTTACTTGTTAAGCTTTTTGTTCCTCTCAAATTGATTGTACAGTTGTTTTGGAGATTACACAAACAGACTGATACAATAATCTACCTTCGTCTAGCAAAAGCTATTACAGTAAGAAAAGTACGCGCTTTATTAAGCAAGCAATATCATAAAACGACGAATAGACCAGCAATGGAGTAGAAAGGCCGTACTGAATTTATAATAATAGCACCCCACCACGCTTTTTGAAAAGGACAACGCGCTTTAAGATGAAAATCTTACACTAAATCCGTAAGTTCTTACCTTTTTTACTAGAAAATTATATAGATAAAAAATCAATGCATTTTTTCTTAAAACAGTTGTAGCCAATTGACCTTTGTTTTTTTGTTTAGCTTATTTATAGAAGCAACTTGATCAAATGGTATCGGCTTATCAACCATGATAGGACCAATTTCTGGCAATTTAACTGCAACAGTTTTATTACGTTGTTCTTGTTCAACAGCAGCTGCTTTAGCTAATTCTTTTTTGTTTCCTGTATTGCGCTGCTCTTTTAACAAAACAGTTTCTCTTTTTTTCGCAATATTTTCCGACGCTAATGAATATGGGGCAGCATTTCCAGGAGTATAAGAGGACATTAAATATGCACCATCATAATAGCCAACAGGTGCTTCAGCAATATATTCTACTTTAACATCTGCAACCCCCCTATCTACATACCCCAGTATTGTCGCAGCTTGCCTTGATAAATCAATGATTCTGTCTTTCATAAAAGGTCCGCGATCATTCACTCTAACAACGATTGAAGATCCATTTTTCAAATTAGTAACACGAGCATAGCTAGGTAAAGGCATTGTAGGATGAGCAGCAGTCAAAAGATTCATGTCATAAATTTCACCGTTGGCAGTTAAACGTCCATGAAAATCTGAACCATACCATGATGCTTCGCCAACACGTTTATAAGTTGGATCACTTTGAGGATAATACCACTTTCCTTTTATTTGATAAGGTTTACCAACAATCGCTCGTCCACGCTTTTTTTCTTCCGATTGATTCTTCTTATTAGATACTTGTTGAGGTAGTACAGAAGTGTTTACGTTAATTGGTTTATTATGATAGGAATCTTTTATTGAAAAATTCATAGTTTGGCTTGCGCAACAAGATACCAGTGACTGAGAAATGACGATCATAGAAAACAATTGAAGTGTTGGTTTAATCATAAAAGTAAATTTCTTTTTTCTATTTGAAGGCATCTATTCAGTCCACTTATTTCTGTTAAGTACTACTGTAAAAACCACGTCACGCTTTTTGTACGCAACGGAAGAATTTACGTTTTTAAATGATTCCCCTCGCGCATATACCACTCTTGAATTGGCCCCTTCTATCAAGAAATTAACGTATTGTTAACCTTTTTATGATCTTCATAAGAAATAAATGTACTATAGTAGATGTTAAAAAGAGTAAAAATTAAATAAATCAACATCTTATAGAAAAGTCATTTCATAATATAAAGTGTGAATAAGTGGTGATTTTAGCAACTTGTTTTGCGAATCATGTAATGCAGTGGGTATTAAAAAATCAACCTATAGATTGAGAAAATTAGAAACCACATGTGCTGCCAACGCAGGTACAATCCTATCGTAATCTTAAAGCTCTTTTTTGTTGGACAGGAGACAGCATAGCATCGCTCTATTTCAAAACAGCTGATAGAAAATGACAGGTTATAGAATCAACAAAAAACTTCAAAAAGAATAAAAACAAGAAAGATTCTTAAATTTTTTATAGCCTATTGATATTAATTTAAATTTGGTGAGCGCGCAGGGATTCGAACCCTGGACCTACTGATTAAAAGTCAGTTGCTCTACCAGCTGAGCTACGCGCTCTCATACAAGCTATCTAGTTTGCACACTATCTAATTTGTAGAAAGTGAAGGGAACATACGGTTGACTTTCCATTTGGTCAACACCTTTTGGAGAAAAATATTATTATTTTCTTCAATTATCAATAATTTTTCGTTTTCACCCCTTTACTTCATCATTGTATAAGTACTCTTTAATCTTATTTTTGAAGTTTCAATAAAGGAAAAATTTCACTGCAAAATATTGCATAGATTCGAAGCGTTAAAATTATGAGAAATGACCCCCTTCCCCTCACATGGGTTGTTGAGCATAATGGGTAGAGAAGAAAAAATACCTTTTATTATAATATTATTTTTTATATCTTAGTGTTTAATATTTCAAATATAAATACAGATTTATAAGATAATATATTGATTTATAATAATTTATCATTTTTATCACTTGAGTGATAAGTCTCAAATACTGTAAGCTTATCTCATTTCAAATCTTTTTTATATTGAAACAATAAAAAGCATTTTCTTGACCAATATAAGTGAGAGAATAAAACTATAAAAAAGAAATGAAAATACCTTTTATGCCTCCTTTCAATAATCAAAATTTATCGCAACATTAGGGTTCATGAAAATAGTATATAGCAGTTGACACGTTAGACCTGAAAATGGAACAATGAGCAACAATGGCATTTTGAGAGTATAATTTTATTTATGCTTAATGAATATATAACGAAAGCCAGTTTATCCTATAGAATAAAGTAGATATGAAGCAAAATTTAGTCTCATTGAAAATATCTCGAATGACTATAAATTGTGTTCACTATTAGAGCTGTAGATAATTTTACTAAGAATAAAAAAGCAGAAATAATATGCAGTATGTAAAATGATTTTAAATACCCATAGAGAGTTCTAAATATATAGAATGCCTTCTATTTAACTTTTTTATATCAGAAATTACAAAACATGTAGATATATTTTTAGAAGAAAAGGATAATACTGGTCATAAAATTTGGTGTTAGATAATTCAGTCAGAACTATAAAGTATTTTATACATTATTTAATATTAATGTAGCTATATAGTATATAAATAATAATTTAAATATATCTATAAATAAACATATTTCTTTATTAAACGATAATATCAAAAACAAAGAAAATAATTTTGATTTGGCGATAAAAATTGTAAAAATGTTATATATACATGTATTTTTACTTTACTAATTTTTATTATTTTGATTGGAATATTGAATGCTAACATGTAAACAGTATGAGCTACTCTTGTTTATTCATAACCATATAAAAGAAACTGGTGTTCCTCCTTCTTTTGAAGAAATGAAAAATGCATTAGAACTTTCTTCAAAGTCTGGTATTCATAAGCTCATTATAGCCTTAGAACAAAGAGGTTTTATACGTCGTTTGCCTAATCGTGCTCGTGCTGTGGAGGTAATTCGACTTCCTGAGAAAATAACATTTAACCTTTCTTTAGCACGTAAAATTTCTCCCAGTATAATAGAAAGAAATAAAAGGGAAATATCAAAAAGCTTGAGTCCCTTTGATGAAGAAGAAAAAAAAAATATCACCATTCCTATTATGGGACGTATTTCTGCAAGCGTACCCGCCTCTGCTATACTGCAGCAAATAAACAGCCTTTCTCTTCCACTCGATATGGTCAATACAGGCGAGCACTACGCTTTAGAAGTTAAAGATGATTCTATGATGGAGGCTGGTATCTTTGATAAAGATACGATCATTGTGAAACGTCAAAATACAGCAATAACAGGTGAAATTATTGTTGCGTTTATTGATAAAAAAGAAGCAACATTAAAACGTTATCGACGCAAAGGAGCTTCTATTGCATTAGAAGCTGCAAATCCTCATTATGAAGTACGGACATACGAATCCGAGCGTGTAGAAATACAAGGCAAACTTACCGGACTTATTCGCAAATATTAAAAAATAAACCTTATAGTACGCGATATATATCGCAATAAGAAGCTGTTGAGTATTTTTTTATTGTGCCACACGCAATTGACTTCTTCTCCACAGCCAAAGGATGCCCCCAATTCGGTTTATAAACAATCCAGATCCTTATCGAGCGGATTTCACTTTCCCTTCCCTCCATTGTTCTTCACTTATGCAAGGCTTGGCAAGTAAGCTTTAAAATATTCACCACGTACTTTGAAAAGAACTTGAATGCTTTTAAGAAAGCAGCCTTATATCCTCGTCCTCAATGATGGAATTTTACGATATAATAAGACAAAATTGTATGCATGCATAAAAACACATAAAATTTTGTAGAAAAAAATCAAATAACTTTGTAACAGACTGTATTGCATAGGTATAAAAATAAAGAACATTATTTTTAAGTTAATAAAAACGTAACTGAATCATTCATAGTAATTGTAGGATCATCATGGTAGCACCTCGTATTAGTTTTGTCTCCCTCGGATGCCCAAAAGCACTCGTAGATTCTGAGCGAATTATTACACGCCTTCGCTCCGAAGGGTATGAGATTTCACGTCAACATCAAGGAGCTGATGTCGTTATTGTGAATACCTGTGGTTTTCTTGACTCGGCAAGGAAAGAATCATTAGCCAATATTGATGAAGCTCTTAAAAAAAATGGAAAAGTTATTGTAACAGGGTGTCTTGGTGCTGATCCTGATGCTATTCGCCAAACATATCCTAATGTATTGGCTATTACAAAACCGCAAGCTTATGAAAGCGTTATAGAAGCTGTTCATACAGCAATTCCTCCAATTCATGATCCTTTTCTTGATTTAGTTCCTCCCCAAGGTATTCGTTTAACACCTCGCCATTACGCCTACTTAAAGATTTCTGAAGGATGCTCTAACCAGTGTAGTTTTTGTATCATCCCTACTCTGCGTGGTAATCTCACTTCACGTCCCATCAGCGATGTTCTTCGTGAAGCTGAAAAACTCGTGCAAGCGGGTGTAAAAGAACTTTTGGTTATTTCACAAGATACGAGTGCTTATGGTGTTGATCTTAAATATCTCGAAAATTCTTGGAAAGATCGTACAATCAAAACGAAATTCTTTGATCTTTGTCGCGAACTAGGCGATATGGGTATTTGGGTACGTATGCATTACGTTTATCCTTATCCCCATGTTGATGAAGTTATCGAACTTATGGCTGCAAAAAAAATTCTTCCTTATCTGGATATTCCTTTTCAGCATGCATCACCGGCTGTTTTGCGTCACATGAAGCGTCCCGCACTTATGGAAAAAACAAACCGTAGAATTGAAAAATGGCGGAAAATCTGTCCAAATCTTACTTTGCGATCAACATTTATTGTTGGTTTTCCTGGTGAAACGAATGAAGATTTTAATATACTTCTAGAATGGCTAGAAGAAGCAAAAATTGAACGCGCTGGGTGCTTTAAATATGAAGAAGTAAAAGGAGCTGCCGCAAATGATTTGGGATTAGAAAATATTCCTGAAGAGGTGAAAGAAAACCGCTGGCATCGTTTTATGGCAAAACAACAACAAATTTCTACATATCTTTTAAAGAAAAAAATTGGAAAAAGACTCCAAGTTCTTATTGATGAAAGTCAAGGAAAAGTTGCCAAAGGACGTAGTCAGTACGATGCGCCAGAAATAGATGGTGTTGTCCATATATCATCACGACGCCCACTGCGTGTTGGTGAATTTGTCACCGTTAAAATCGAACAATCGGATGCCTATGACCTTTATGGTATAGCCGTTTAAAAATTTAACTCCTTCTCTGTCCTCAATGATGAAGATTTCTATCAGCATTGGTTTATAAAAGGTCGGCTACTCACAATCGAACTTGATCACTTATGTAACTCACTTCATGAGAATTTACGAGCAATTCTTGCCCTGAGTGTTGCTATACACTCCCAAAATATCAAGCAGTTATATATTCTCTTAATTTAATGCCTTAAATGACGGTGACGGCGGCGCAACAGAATAAAATAAAATCCACAAGGTTCACCATTTTTAATTAACAAAAGAGAAAATCAACAACCGTACTATTTTCCTATTTTTGATATTGCGACAGTCATTGGTTAGTGAAAGGAAAATTTTTTCAAGAGAGTTTGATGCACACGAGAATTTCCTTTGTGATATGCAGGCAGATGTTTTTTATAGATGCAATATAAGAGAATTTGAAACAAAACAATCTGACGTATCTAAATTAAAAAAACAATAAATTATCATTATAAATAAGTATCTTATCTTAAACTCTTTGAACGTATTTTTTTTAAATATCTAATTATTATTAACACGTTTTAAAATCAAAGAACTTCTTATCAAGCAAATGACTTGGGCGTACATTTGTTAAAGCGCGAATCATCGTATCTTTACGTCCTGGCATTTGTCTTTCTATATTTTTCAGCATTTCTTTCATGGCATTACGTTGCAAACCATCTTGACTACCGCAAAGATTACAAGGAATAATCGGAAATTGCATTGCTTGAGAAAATTTTTCCATATCTTCCTCAGCAGCATAAACAAGAGGACGTAACACAAAAAGATCTCCTTCATCATTTTTAAGTTTTCCAGGCATGGCAGCTAATCGGCCACCGTGAAACAAATTCATAAAAAATGTTTCTAAAACATCATCACGATGATGACCTAAAACTAATGCAGAACATCCCTCTTCACGTGCAATACGATAGAGATTACCACGTCGTAATCGAGAACAAAGTGAACAATATGTCTGCGACTCTGCCAATTTATCTGTAACAATGGAATAAGTATCCTGATATTCAATACGATATGGAATTTTATAAGAACTTAAAAAGTCTGGAAGAATATGCTTAGGGAATCCTGGTTGCCCTTGATCAAGATTACAGGCAAGAATTTCAACGGATAAAAGACCTCGCCACTTTAAGTCTAAAAGAAGCGCTAATAAACCATAAGAGTCTTTTCCACCCGATAAAGCAACAAGCCATTTTTCTCCTGTAGAGAGCATAGAAAAATCATCCAAAGCTTGTCGCATATGACGTAAAAGTCGTTTGCGTAATTTATTAAATTCTACGCTTGAAGGAGCAACACGAAACATTGGATGACAATTATCTGCTTCGCTTATTAAAGGATCATCTCTCCCTTCGTTTTCTTCTATTACTTGATATTCAACTGGAACATCATTCATAATACCATATCCTGCACAATAAACAGCTCGTTTTGCAAAGATAAAAAAATATTAAAGCAAGCTTACATTTATGTTTTTTGAATTTATAAATTAGATACACAAAAAAGAAATGGAACTATACAAATTTATGACTATAAAACATAGCAATAAACTTAATATAGAACCATTTACAAAAAGAACTTATTAACTTCAAATATTGTAAGAATAACACAATATTTTGAAGTTATCATACTAGAAGAGAGAAACAATTTCTCTTACAGAAAAATTATCGAGAATAAAATTCAACAACCAAATTAGGTTCCATTTGCACAGCATAAGGAACATCTGCAAAAGCAGGAATACGCGTAAAGGTTGCTTTCATCTGTTTATGATCTGCTTCAATATAATCAGGGACATCACGTTCTGCCAATTGCACTGATTCTAACACTAAAACAAGTTGTTTCGATTTTTCCCGAACCTCAATAACATCACCTGGTTTACAACGATAAGATTGAATGTTTGTGCGCCGCCCATTGACATTAACATGACCGTGATTGATAAATTGGCGAGAAGCAAAAATCGTAGGTACGAATTTTGCACGATAAACAACAGCATCCAAACGTGATTCTAACAGACCGATAAGATTTTCGCCAGTATCGCCCCGTCGACGAGCTGCCTCTTCATAGGTTTTATGAAATTGTTTTTCTGAAATATCTCCATAAAACCCTTTCAATTTCTGTTTAGCGCGCAACTGCACCCCATAGTCAGAAAGTTTTCCTTTACGACGCTGTCCATGCTGACCTGGACCATAATCACGACGATTGACAGGAGATTTTGGACGCCCCCAAATATTTTCTCCCATACGACGGTCAATTTTATACTTTGTTGTTTCGCGTTTACTCATCGCATTTCCTTATAAAATAAAACACGAGATCTTAAGACCCCAAGGAAACGCGCCCTCCTCTGCCTTTAAATACTATAAAGACTGACAGAATACCTTAACATATCAATATGCAAAGTTATCCACGGGACACGTCAATTAATGCTATTTTCTTGAAAAAATAGCTAGATCATCATTATTGGTCTCGTAACCCAAAGTCAACTCCTTTCATGAGTTTTAAGCCAAATCCTTTAAACAAATTCTCCGTTAAAGAAGTGATATTTTTCGATGTCAACAACGCAAAATCTTGATATTTCTTTATATATTGATGGTGTATTTCTCCCGACAATGGTAATAAAGATCTGATATGTTTGGCGATCGCTTTCGCCGGATCAATCCACTCAACGGACCATAAAGCATGTTCACGAAAGAAATTAATCAAAAAAGGATAATGTGTGCAGGCTAAAACAATAACATCCGTATATTGTCCATTTTTTTCCACAAAACATGGCAGGATTTCTTTTCTTAACTCTTCTGAATCGATAGATTTTCCCCGTAAATAATCTTCAGCAAGTCCAGCCAGCTTTTTACTTCCCACAAGCTGAACATGACACTGTCCAGCAAAAGAGTTAATTAATTCATTTGTATAAGCACGTTTAACTGTTCCAGGAGTCGCTAATACGGAAATAAAACCAGATTTTGTTTGTTCTGCAGCTGATTTAATTGCAGGAACCGTTCCTACAAAAGGGACATGAGGAAAATTCTGTCGTAAATCTGCTATCATCAGTGTAGAAACAGTGTTGCAAGCAATCACACATAAAGCTGGATTGTAGCGTGTTAAAAGATTTGTAAAAATCTTCAAAATACGCTCTTTCAAAATATTTTCTTTCCAATTTCCATAAGGAAATCCTGCATCATCAGCAACATAGATAAATTGCATTTCAGGAATAAGAATACGCGCTTCCCTAAACACTGTTAAACCACCAATACCGCTATCAAAAAAAAGAACAGGTCGTTCATCCATTAGTTTTCACACTTATTTTTAATTTTTTTACGATCACGTTCTTCAGGTGCTCTACTCCCTCGTGGATATTGTGGCGAAAAATGATCCAAAGAAGATATAATGCCTCGCAATAAACGAACCTCAGGTTCACTAAAGTTAGCGCGCGTAAAAACAGAGCGCAAATTTGCAATCATTACTTCTTTGCGTTCTGGGGGTCTAAAATACCCACGGATATTCAAAGCCTCTTCTAACTGAGATAAAAAACCATGAAATATTGTTTTATTTGCAGGTTCCATCTCTGCGGCACGAAATGCCGTATCGCTGACATTCTCTAAACCAGTTTTCATCCATTCGTAAGACATTAAAAGAACCGCTTGCGCAATATTAAGTGACGCAAAAGCAGGATTAACTGGAAAAGTAATAATTTCATCAACAAGGCTGATTTCATCATTTTCTAGTCCCCATCTCTCTCTTCCAAAGACAATACCTGTCTTATGTCCGATACTTTCACGCTGACGTAATACGCTTGCTGCTTCGACAGCACTTTTTACAGTTTTAAATCCACATCTTTCACGTGCTGTTGTGGCAAAAACATAGTGTAAATCTGCAATTGAATCACGCAATGTGTTAAAAATCACAGCATTGTTAATGACATGATCAGCTTTACTTGCAGCAGCTCTAGCTTTTTCATTTGGAAACATTTCTCGAGGATTGACTAATCGAAGCTTAGAAAGCCCAAAATTTGCCATTGCCCTTGCGACCATACCAATGTTTTCAGGAAGCTGCGGTTCAACTAAAATAATAATGGGACCATTTGTTAAATTTTCACGATTCTTATTCGTTCCTGCCATCAATCTTACCTAGTTTCACTTAAACTATCTCCCTCTCCACTATTTTTTACGAAACCTTTTTCACAATACTCTAATGCTGTTTAATAATAAATTATAGACAATGTTATCTTTTCATTCAAAGATAATAGTTTCTAAACCTAATAATAAATTTTAAAAGCCATTAAAGTGAACGATATCGTAGCGTTTTTTACATCAATTTTATCTACTTTTAATAGGAAACAGCCCCTGCAAATCATAATCTCAGTTGAATTATGAAATCATAAATCCTAAAAAGGGATATGCACTTTATTCCCAAACTTTTTCCTGCAAAGCTTATCCGTCGTTATAAACGTTTCCTTGCAGATGTTCAACAAGATGATCAGCATGTCCTCACCGTGTCTGTACCTAATACAGGATCAATGCTTGGATTAACAGCTTTCAACTCCAATATTTGGCTTTCTTATCATAACGACATCAAACGAAAATATGCCTATCAATTAGAAATTATTGAAGCCGATAATACTTTGGTTGGCATTAATACTTCTTTACCCAATAAGCTTGCGTTAGAGGCAATTCAAAACGGATTACTACCAGAATTAAGTGGATATAAAACAATTTTAAAAGAACAACGCTATGGGACACAATCACGAATTGACTTTCTTTTACAAGATGACATTCTTCCTGATTGTTACCTAGAAGTCAAAAATGTTCATTTTATTCGTCAGAAAGGATTAGCAGAATTTCCTGATAGCGAAACAAAACGTGGTGCACGTCACCTTGATGAGCTCATAGAAGTTGTACAACAAGGAAAACGAGCTGCTATGCTTTATATTATTCAACGAGAAGATTGCACAGCTTTTACAATTTGTCATGATCTTGATCCACTCTATGGACGTAAGTTTGATTTAGCATTAAAATCAGGGGTAGAATGTTATGCTGTAAAGTGTCATGTAAGTGTAGAAGGCATTTTTCCGATTCAGAGAGTAAAAATAGAAAATAGAAGAAACAATGACTGAGTATATCGAATATAATAAAATCCCTTTAAAATTTAATGGAAAAATCCGCATTTTCGATGATTATGCTTTTGCTAAAATGCGTGAAGTTGGTCGTATTGCTGCAGAATGCCTTGATGCGCTTACGGATATTATTAAGCCGGGCATTACTACGCAAGAAATTGATGATTTTGTATTCGTTTTTGGAGCTAAGCGAGGAGCACTTCCTGCTGATCTAAATTATCATGGATACAGCCATTCATGCTGTACATCTATCAATCACGTTGTCTGCCATGGCATTCCCAATAAAAGACCTTTGCAAGAAGGTGATATTGTAAATGTTGATGTAACCTTTATCCTTGATGGTTGGCATGGGGATTCAAGCCGAATGTATCCTGTTGGAAAAATTAGGCGTGCAGCAGAACGCTTGCTAAAAATAACCTATGAAAGTCTTATGAGAGGAATCGCTGTCGTTAAGCCTGGAGCAACGACAGGTGATATCGGGGCAGCCATTCAACAGTATGCAGAATCCGAACGCTGTTCAATTGTGAGAGACTTTTGCGGACATGGTATCGGCCAGCTTTTTCATGATGCTCCCAATATCCTCCATTATGGAAACCCTGGAGAAGGAGTCGAATTAAAACAAGGTATGATGTTTACAATTGAGCCTATGATTAACCTTGGTAAACCACAAGTTAAGATTTTATCTGACGGTTGGACTGCTGTTACCCGTGACCGTTCTCTGACAGCACAATATGAACATACAATTGGTGTGACAAATGAAGGATATGAAATATTTACGCAATCTCCTAAAAATATTTTTTATATTCCAAATTCGCATACCTAACGCAACGTAGAGATGTTATGGCTAAAAAATTAAATCAAAAGGAAGGTACTCAAAGTAATCACTTTGCATTAACATCGAGTTCTCCACTCACCCCAGTATCAGAAAGAAAAAGTGAAGAGCCTCAGAAAAACGCACAGCTTCATAAACATTATCAAGGACATCGTGAACGTCTTCGGAAGCGCTATTTAAAGTCAAAAGGAAATGCAATTGAAGATTATGAGTATCTTGAATTATTGCTTTTTCGTACAATACCCCGTGCAAACACAAAACCCATAGCTAAAAATTTGATAGCGCGTTTTGGTTCATTAGCTGATGTGTTGGGAGCGGATATTCACCGACTTCAAGAAATTCCAGGATGTGGTCCCGCCACTGCAATTGATTTAAAAATTATTTCAGATGTTGCTGGACGTCTTGCTCGTGCGCAATTGTTTAAACGCGATATTTTTTCATCATGGGATAAAGTTTTAGCTTATTGTAAAGCTGTTATGGCTCACGAAACACGTGAACAATTTCGTATTTTGTTTCTTGATAAGAAAAACGGCTTGCTTGCTGATGAGGTGCAACAAACTGGAACCATTGATCATACCCCTGTTTATCCTCGTGAAGTTATTTCTCGCGCTTTAGAGTTATCCGCCTCAGGACTTATCTTAGTCCACAATCACCCTTCTGGCGATTCGACCCCCTCTGATGCAGATATAACAATGACATATAGATTAAAAGATGCAGCAAATGCATTAGGCATTATTATCCATGACCATCTTATTATTGCACGAAATAACCATACGAGCTTTAAAGCGTTAAAACTTATATAAATCTTATGGGATAAAAAAGACTTCATTCAACTATGAATAACGAATCAATTTTCTAAATCAATATCTAATATAGCCATTGAGAAATTATAGGAGAGCTCTTCTTCATCTTCATCTCGATAGATAATGCCTAAAAACTCATCTCCCATATAAACCTCACAAGAATCACTCTTTTTAGGCCGTGCTCTGACTTGCAATGCTGAGTTTTGGAATATATTTTTAAAATAATTATCAAGTTTTTTTATTTCATCAGCATTCACTATGCTCTCCTGTTTTTTGAAACGATTAAAATAATTGCGTGTCGCGCAAATAAGACACTCTTATGATTCTGTAAAGTCAGTAAAAAAGCATAATCTGAATATTTACTTAATGTTACATATATTTACAACGTTCTTTATAAATTCATAAAGAACGTTTACAAAAAGAGTCTATCATTATTAAATATACCCGTATAGATTAAAAAATGGCAAAAAAACTGTATATTTTTAATAATTTTACTTTATCTCCAATTTTAGCATCTGTATTTAGAATGCATATTCGTAAGAATAAATTGATCAATAATTTATAATTTTGTTCCTTTTATAAAAAATATAAATAACAATATTTTTTTATTTAAAACTACATTTTTTAGCAAAAAATATTTATTACATCATTCAAAAATAATTCTTTTTAATAACTTTTAAAGTATAATTATCTAATCTTAGAAGAGTTACATCTCTGAAAAATATACAAAATAAGCTAATAAGAGTTTATTTTTCTTTTCATTCTTTATAAAAACTTATGTCACAAAAGAAAGATTTTTAAATAAGCTTTTTTAATTTATACGAGATAAAAATATTGGGTATTTCTGTAAATTCTAAAAGCTATGAAGAATTCTTATTTTATAGGATAACGAGAAAGAAAATCGATAACACCTTTTTTATAAACTTTATCGCCTACAGCAAGCATATGATCTCGATCAGGAATTGATATAGCTTCACCACAAGGCAACAAGGCTGCCAATGGCTCTGCAGCACCGCCAATTTCATCTAATGAACCAACAGCAACAAGTGCTGGTTGTTTGATTTTGTAAACTTCAGACGCCGTTAACTCCTGTTTTGATGTAATGATACAAGCAGCAAGAGCACGTCTATCGCTTTTCGTTTGATCTGCAAATTTACGGAACATTAAACCGCGTGCATTGGTAATGGTGGAAATATCTTCTGCTAAAAGGGCCTCAGCAACGGGCTCCCAATTTCCTGCTCCCGTCACCATACCAATACCTAAACCACCAAAAATAACACTGTGTACATATGTTGGATGCAAAAGAGCCATAAAAGCACTAATACGAGCCCCCATAGAATATCCCATAACATGAGCTTTAGATAACTCTAAATGCTGTAGTAACTTTACAGCGTCGCCAGCCATAGCTTGAGGTGTATAAAAGACAGGATCATAACTTTTAACTGAATCTCCGTGACCGCGATTATCAAGAGCAATAACACGATATCCTGCTTCAGTGAGAATACGGAACCAACCCGTTGCATACCAATTCACCCGTGCAGAAGATCCAAAACCATGGATCAACAAAATAGGCGCGCCCTGCCCTTCTTCTCGATAAGCAAATCGCAAACCATTATATTCAAAAAAACGAATATCTTCAGCGGTCATTTTTTATTGCACTTTCCACAAAGTACAGGATGAATAACACGTTGCCCTTTTTGTATCTTTTTTTCAGAAACTTCACCAGCGTTAATCTCAAGTGCAAAAGCTGCAGGAACTTCTGATGAAATGGTCTTTGTTGAAAATGGAGAAGTATTTTCAACAATCGATACAATAATTCCCTCAGAGTTTAAAAAAATCATATCTAAAGGTAAAGGGGTATTTGCCATCCACATAAAAATTTTCTGCTCATCTCCCGATTGAGAACTTTTTAGCTGCTTAAAGAGCATTGCACGATCGCGTGGAAAATCAGTTCGATACATTAAACCAGCTGCTGCTTGAGATGGCGTAAAAGCAATCTCTACCTTATAAAAAACCGGACCTTGCTTTGTATGTATTTCTAAAGGAATCGGATGCACAGGAATCTCTATGGGCTCCTTTGCTACAACAACACGCATATCTAGCATAAAAAGCATCACCAATAAAACAACATGCCCCTTTTTAAAAGGCCTTAACATTCTTGTCTCCACCACAGAAAAATTTTAAATTTTGTTTATAAAATAAAAAGTACCAGAGTTTAAAAGTCAAAAAACAAGAGAATTGCTTCCTTGTTATTTTCTAGTTTCTTTCAACGTAATATGCACAATTTCCTTCATTTGGTTTATAGATTCACGAGAGCTATATTTTCTTTAAAAATCTACTTCTATAGCAATTTATGAAACAATCACCTTTAAAAATACAGAAAACATACTGATTTCACTCGTGAAATTTAATGCGTAGCTAAAGGAATGCCTATATCCGGATAAATCTCTGCTGTCATTAAACCTTTTTCTCCTTTACCAAAACGTACAAGAACAACTTGACCGGAACGAAGCTCTGCTAAACCAAAACGGCGCAATGTTTCCATATGAATAAAAATATCTTCCGTTCCTTGCCCACGGCTAAGAAAACCGTATCCTTTGTCACGATTAAACCATTTAACAATTGCTCGTTCTAGTCCACTTTCTGGAGTAACAACAACATGGGTACGGGCTGGAACTTCTGATGGATGAATTGCTGAAGAACAATCTATGGATTTCACCTGAACGCACTTTAATCCTCGTTCAGTTTTTTCCACAGCACAAATGACTTTAGCTCCCTCCAAAGCTGTTTGAAAACCATCCCTTCGCATTACTGTAACATGCAATAATATATCGGGGAAATGAGGTAAATCAGGTACAATAAATCCATACCCCTTACTACCATCAAACCACTTAATGACACCACTGATTTCGATAATCTCCCCACAAGCACCTATACTATCCTCAGATGGGGAACAATCCTTTAATGCATCCTTACTCGTCATAATAACGTGATCCTGTAGCTTATAAATTGTACGATATTGATTCTCTAGATTTAAGTAAACATTGCTCTTGTATCAACACGCAAGCCCCAAGATAAGATTTCCCCACATTGTCGTATCTTCTATGTTCATGTCAGAGAATATCAACATGAATATTTATAAAACTATTTGATTGTACACTTTACATACCTTACAAGAAGTGCCCTACAAAAGAGGTCATATAAAAGTTTTTTTACATAATGATATTTTGATTAATGTGTAACTTGCATGATGAAGAAGTTCAATATAAGGTGAAAAAACGACAATTCAATTAAGGAAAATGCGCAATGCAATTGAAGAAAATCCTTACGATAATCGCAGCATTTATGGCATTTACAGCAAATGTTTATGCGAGTGAACCTATTAAGATTGGTGTTTATCTTCCATTAAGTGGTCAAAATGCATTTGGAGGTCAGCTTGAAATTAGAGGTATAGAATTAGCCCATAAAAAAGTTCCAGAAATTTTAGGACGTAAAGTAGAACTTGTTATTATTGATAATAAGTCTGATAAAGTAGAAGCGGCTAATGCTGTTATGCGTTTAACAGCAAGTGAAAAAGTGAGTGGAATCATTGGTAGCTATGGTTCTTCGCTCTCGTTAGCAGGTGGTGAAATATCTGAAAAGGCAAAGACTCCAACCATTGCAACGTCCTCAACAAGTCCCCTTGTTACACAGGGTAAAAAATATTACTTTCGTGCTTGCTTTATTGATTCCTATCAAGGAGTAGGAATCGCAACTTATGTAAGCCAAACTTTACACGCAAAAAAAGCTGCTATCCTTAAAGATATTTCAAGCGATTATGCTATTGGTCTTGCAAGTTATTTTACGCGTGCTTTCAAAAAATTAGGTGGTGAAGTTATCTCAAATTTAAATTATAATTCTGGAGATCAGGACTTTTCAGCTGTTCTCACGCAAATTATCGCCCAGAAACCTGATATCTTATTCATTCCATCTTACTTTTCTGAAGGTGCTATCATCATGAAACAAGCACGAGAATTAGGGGCTAAGTTTCAAATTATGGGTGGAGATGCTATGGATAATCCAGAAACCATTACGATTGCAGGAAAAGCTGCAGAAGGTTTCTTACATACGACACTTCCCTATAGTGAGGATATGCCAAATATGTCAGTAGCTGCGCAAGAATTCACAAAAGAATGGAAAAAAGCTTACCCTGACAAAGAACCAAATATCAATTCTGTTTTGGGATACACGAGTTATATGATGTTCATGAAGGCTATTGAAAATGCTGGTAGCACTGATCGTGAAAAAATTACTATCGCACTTAGCCAATTAAAAGATTTTCCTACCCCCTTTGGGGATATGTCAATGGATGAAAATCATAATCCTAAAATTCCTATTGGTATCATTAAAATACAGGATGGAAAACGTGTTTATTTAGAAGAAGTTAAACCTGCTTTTTAATTAAAAAGTTGTACTTATTAAAATGCAAGAATTGGTTGAGGATCTTTTTCTCAACCAAAAACTTAGAAATTTCTTATTGTCCTATGTAAATTAACAAATGTGGAAGGATGAGAGATGAGCACTGAAATGTTCATCCAGTACTTTTTTAATGCACTGGCATTGGGATCTCTTTATGGGCTTATTGCTATTGGCTACACCATGGTCTACGGTATACTGAGACTCATTAATTTTGCTCACGGTGATATCTTTATGCTGGGAGCATATTTTGTTTTCTTTTCCACAATTGGCTTTATGCCTGCTTGGGCAGCTTTTCTTCTTTTGTTCCTTGCTGCTCTTGTTTATTATTCGGTCTTTATAGGCTTTAAAAGGCGTCCTCCAATTTATTGGATTGCTACTTTTTTAATTCTTGCGCTAGGATTTGTTTATTATTTTAAAATTTCCCCACAAGATTTTACACCGATTTGGGTTTTAGCTCTTTGTTTTTCCATTTTTATTACAAGTGCTGTGGGTGTTGCTGTTGATCAATTTGCTTATAAACCTCTACGCCATGCTCCGCGCATTTCGGCACTTATCGGTGCAATCGGTGTTTCTTTTTTTATTGAAAATCTTGCTACTGTACTCTTTAGTGGTGTTCCGAAAGGTGTACAACAGCCAGATTTTCTTGTAACACCATTTTTATGGCATCTAGGATCAGGAGCAGATGGTATCATCAGAATTGCTCCCATGTCTTTGATCGTTCCCTTTGTGTCATTAATTCTTATTTTATTACTATTATGGATTATCCATAAAACAAAACCGGGTCTTGCTATGCGCGCAATCTCCCATGATATTGAAACAACACGTTTGATGGGTGTATCTGTCAATAAAGTTATTGCGTTTACATTTGGAATAGGCTCAGCTCTTGCCGCCATAGCAGGCATTATGTGGTCTTTACGTTATCCTCAAATTCAGCCTTATATGGGTGTTCTTCCTGGTCTCAAAGCATTTATCGCTGCTGTTATCGGAGGTATTGGTTCGATACCAGGTGCAATGTTGGGAGGATTGTTATTAGGGTTTATTGAAATTATGATTATCGCATTTTTTCCCGCGCTATCTGGATATCGAGATGCCTTCGCTTTCATTTTATTGATTCTGATTTTATTGATATTGCCCACAGGATTAATGGGTAAAAGAAGTCAGGAGAAAATCTAATGGCGAAGTCAGCGACAACTGTTTTATCGTGTATAAGTATTTTCGTTTTTATAGGTTTTTTATTTTATGCTGATAGCCATTTTAATGACTATACGCTTCGTATCATAAATCTGATTGCTATTAATGCGATATTGGCAATTTCGCTTAATTTGATTTACGGTTTCACAGGTATGTTTTCTCTTGGACATGCTGGATTTATGGCTATTGGTGCTTATGTTTGCGCAATTTTACTTCTTTCCCCTGAACAAAAAGAAATGATGTGGATTCTTGATCCTATTGCTGAACCATTATACCATTTACAGTTACCTTTTTTTATCGCTGTTGTTGTAAGTGGTTTGTGTGCTGCAGTTGTAGGTTTATTGATTGCTTTACCAATATTGCGTCTTGGTGGTGATTATCTTGGAATTGCAACATTAGGTTTTGCAGAAATTATTCGCATTGTCATTACGAACGCAACATCGCTCACAAATGGCTCTTTGGGAATCAAAGGAATACCTCAAAATGCAACATTATGGTGGAACTACGGTTGGCTAGCATTTACTGTTCTCTTTATTTTCCTCTTACTGCAAAGCAATACTGGTAACGTATTACGTGCTATCCGTGATGATGAAATAGCTGCGAAAACTATGGGAATTAACGCTTTTTTCTACCGTAGTTTTTCTTTTACTGTTGGAGCGTTTTTTGCAGGTATAGGTGGCGCATTAATGGCGGCTCTTATTTCAACCATTGATCCAAAAATGTTTAATTTTCTTTTGACTTTTAATATTTTGATGATTGTTGTTGCTGGTGGTCTCGGTTCAATTACAGGGAGCATTATTGGCAGCATTATTATTACAGTAATGCTTGAATGGCTTCGTATTATTGAAAGTCCATTTGACTTAGGTTTTATACATATTCCAGAAACCCCAGGACTTCGTATGGTTGTTTTTTCTCTTTTATTGCTGGTAATTATCTTGTTTTGGAGAAAAGGGTTAATGGGACAACGAGAATTCTCATGGAATGGAATTTATAGCTTTTTGACACGCAAAAAGCTTTCTAATACTGAGGGAAAGCTATGAACGACAACATCCTTTCACTCAATAATATTGTAATGCGTTTTGGCGGATTAGTTGCTGTAAATAATGTTAATATGGCAATTAAACGAGGAAGTATTACTGGGTTAATTGGTCCCAATGGTGCTGGAAAAACAACAGTTTTCAATATGATTTCTGGATTTTATGCTCCTACAAGCGGCATCATTCTTTTTGATGAGAAAAAAATTTCTGGAGCGTCTCCTTATATTATCTGTAGAAGCCATATTGCCAGAACATTTCAAAATATTCGTCTTTTTTCAGGGTTAACGGTTTTGCAGAATGTTATGGTAGGAGCGCATGTTCGACAAAAATATCCTTGGTTTTCTTCAGCTCTATTTTTTTCAAAAGCAATGAAAGAAAAGAAGGAAGTTTATAAAAATTCCTTGGAGCTCCTTGAACAGCTACAACTTGATCACCTTGCCAATCAATCGGCAACAGCTTTACCTTATGGTGTGCAACGACGTCTAGAAATTGCACGCGCGTTAGCCACAAAGCCCAAATTGCTTCTTCTTGATGAACCTGTTGCTGGCATGAACCCACAAGAAAGTGAAGATCTTAGAAAATTCATCGCAAAAGTGCAAAAAGACTTTGATCTTACAATTCTTCTTATTGAGCACGATATGAAAGTGGTTATGGGGCTTTGCCAACATATTTGGGTTATGGAATATGGCTGTTGCATTGCCAATGGTACACCAGATGAAATTCGTAATAACCCTAAAGTTATTGAAGCTTATCTTGGCGGAGATGTTTATGGATATTCTTAAAATAAAAAATCTTTACGTTCATTATGGCGCCATTAAAGCTGTCCAAAATCTTTCTATGTCCATAAAGCGGGGCAGTATTGTCACTTTAATTGGAGCCAATGGTGCAGGAAAAAGCAGTATTGTACGTTCTATTACAGGACTTAATCGCTCTGTTTATGGAGAAATTACCTATAATGGCAAATCTATTATTAAAAAATCACCAGAAGAGATTTTGCGATTAGGGATTGCTCTAAGTCCTGAAGGACGACGTATCATGCCCCATCTCACTGTTTTAGAGAATCTTCATCTAGGTGCTTATATTCGTCACGATAAGCAGGGAATTTCCCGTGATATTGAATGGATATTTGACCTTTTTCCGCGCCTACGTGAAAGAGCAAAACAGTTGGGAGGAACAATGTCAGGTGGTGAACAACAGATGGTTGCTGTGGGCCGTGCACTCATGAGCAATCCTGATATGGTCATATTAGATGAACCCTCGTTGGGGTTAGCGCCACTTCTCGTTCGAGAAATTTTTTCTATTATTCGAAAAATTAATGATATGGGAAAAACTGTTCTTCTTATTGAACAAAATGCATTTGCTGCACTTTCCATAGCTGACTATGCTTATATTTTAGAGGTAGGACATATTTTATTTCACGGTGAAGGAAAAACTATGCTCTCTGATTCGCGTGTTAAAGAAGCCTATCTTGGTGGATAAAGACTACGAATTAAGGAAATAGAGCTCATTCCCTCCACCTTTAAAAAAGCATTTCTCATTAAGGATGAGAAATGCTCCTTTGTGAATTTTGACTATTACATCCACCATTTTTCTGCACTGAATATTCCTGCTTCTTGTTCAATAATATGCGCTATCTGAAAAATGACTTCTTCAGAAAAAGGTTTACCAATCAATTGCAATCCTAGAGGTAAACCATTTGATGACAGACCAGCAGGAACAGAAATTCCTGGTAAACCAGCCATATTGACTGGTACAGTAAAAATATCATTAAGATACATTGCTACAGCATCAGTTTTTATTTTTTCATCAGCAATACCAAAAGCAGGTGTTGGTGTTGCTGGTGTCAAAATAGCATCAATGCCCGAAGCAAAACATTGATCAAAATCACGTTTTACGAGTGTTCTTACTTTTTGAGCTCTTAGATAACAGGCATCATAATAACCAGATGAAAGGACATAAGTCCCAACCAAAATACGCCGCTTAACTTCATTACCAAAACCAACAGAACGTGTATTTTCATACATCTCAATGATGTCTTTTCCAGGCATGCGCAAACCAAAACGCACACCATCATAACGCGCTAAATTAGAAGAAGCTTCTGCAGGAGCTATAATGTAATAAGAAGGTAGAGCATATTTTGTATGAGGCAAAGAAATATCCTTAATCTCAGCACCTGCTTCTTTTAACCAATTTATTCCTTTTTGCCAAAGCTCAATAATTTCTGGAGACATTCCATCCACATGATATTCTTTTGGAATACCTATTTTCATTCCTTTGATTGATTGACCAAGATAACTTTCATAATCAGGAACTGGTAAATTGACGGAAGTAGAATCTTTTTCATCAAAAGAGGCCATTGATCTGAGTAAGATAGCACAATCACGAACATCTCTGGCAACAGGTCCAGCTTGATCAAGAGATGAAGCAAACGCGACAACGCCCCATCGCGAACAACGTCCATAAGTTGGCTTTATTCCTACAGTTCCAGTAAAAGCTGCTGGTTGACGTATTGAGCCACCTGTATCTGTTGCTGTTGCCCCAGCACAAATTTGTGCAGCAACAGCGGCAGAAGATCCTCCCGATGAACCACCGGGTACGAGTTTTTCATTCGAGCCTTTTTTTCTCCATGGACTAATAACGGGGCCATAATATGATGTTTCGTTGGATGAGCCCATAGCAAACTCATCCATATTAAGTTTTCCTAACATCACAGCACCGTCTTGCCATAAATTAGCTGTGACAGTTGATTCATAGTGCGGTTTAAAACCATCAAGGATATGTGAACAGGCTTGAGTATGAACACCATAGGTTGCAAAAAGATCTTTAATCCCCAAGGGGATTCCTTCTAAAAGCCCTCCCTGCCCTTTCGCTAAGCGACTGTCTGATTCAGCAGCCATTTTCATTGCCTGTTCTGCTGTTATTGTTACATAAGCATTCAAAATTGGATTAGCTAATTCTATTGCTTGTAAATAAGCTTCCGTTAATTCTGTTGCTTTGAGATTTTTCTTTGTTAAAGCATCACGAGCTTGCGCAATTGTGAGGGTTGTTAAATCAGTCATATTGGTTCTCAAATTTCAAAAATATAAAAAATTACTCAACAATTTTTGAGACAAGAAAAAAATTTTCTTCTGTAACAGGAGCATTGGCTACAATATCTGCTGCTTTATCACCATCTGTAACACTATCTTCACGCATTCGTAGAGTCATTGGCATCACAGATGTTAATGGCTCAATTCCACTGACATCAACTTCATTCAATTGTTCTACAAAACCTAAAATAGCATTGAATTTTTTTGTCACAGGTTCTATCTCATCATCGTGGAGGGCAATCCTTGCTAAATGTGCTATCCGCTTGACTGTCTCTTGATCAACAGACATACTCTTTACGCCTTTCTGCTTTTTTGTTTATTTATTGATCTTTATTCTGGCTATACAAGGCTGCACTTGTAAGTGCAAGAATATTAGATAACATGAATAAAGAATATAACTATAGATCTGAAACATTAAAAAACGTATTATCCCCTTATGACTGTTATTAATATAGATGAAGTTATAACACATCTTTTGCCTAAACAAACAATAGCAGGCTTAGATTTAGGGACAAAAACTATCGGAATTGCCATTTCTGATATGGGGCTGACTGTCTCAAATCCACGTCCTGTACTACAGCGAAAAAAATTTACAGAAGATGCTTACACACTTATTAAAATTTTTGACCGTGAAAATGTAGGCGTTATTATCATTGGCTTACCTCTTAACATGAATGGAAGCAGTGGCTCTCGTGTTCAAGCAACCAGAGCTTTTGTGAGCAATATGAAAGCTTATACAAAAATTCCATTTGTTTTTTGGGACGAACGTTTATCAACAATTGCTGCGGAACGGTCTCTTTTAGAAATGAATGTATCGCGCGCTAAAAGAGCAAGCCGTATTGATTCGGCAGCCGCCGCTTTTATATTGCAAGGTGCTCTCAATAGAATTCAACACTTTCATCATATGGAAGGATAGAGGACATTGAGCAAATGCCCTGCATTATATCGTGCAATGAGCATCCCGTAAGAAGATCTCCATTGTCCCCCAAGGCGGCTTTCCATATAGGCATTTGCAACATGTTCTATGTCTGTAGAACGTAATGCTGCTGCTGCTGCTGCATAAGCTACCTGTTCAACAAAAAACCTTCCTGCACCTTCATTTGCCGATGCCATATCACCTGCTGACTTAATGATTTCAATTGCTCGGGGTCCCGCTGGCCCAATATCAAGAGCAATTTTTTCCAACAATTTCTGAAACAATCCCGGTGCTTTTTCAGCAATAAGAATGGCATCCTTTACCAATTGATTAGCAGAACTATTTCTCACAATTCGCGCAGGCCCATTATGCAACATTTGTGATAATGGATTATTCTCTATAAAACTTTCAATACCAAGTTGTGCAATAATTTCACCAATAATAGGCACAACCAATTGACTTACATGATAAGCAATAATAGGTGTCATAATACGGGCAAAAGCGGCTTCAGAACGGTCATTTGCTGCATTGTCAAATGCTCTCGCTAAACGCAAAACCAATGCTTGTGAGGCAGCTATATCTAATGCAATATCTGCAAAAATACGTTCTGTCAGTGGAGGTAAAGGCTGATTGGGCATTTTTTTCCGGAAAAAATCTATACCAAATTGAAGAGCCGCTCGTAAAACACCTGCCGATATGACAGATTGATCGAAACGCATCATCGTCTCGATATCTTTAATAACTTTAAGCCCTTCTCCAGCATTTCCCAAAAGCCAGCCATAACTGCCTTGGAAATCGACAACCCCCTCTGGTGTTAAAAGTTCTCCAGAACGCTGAATTAAATGACGAATCGATATAGATCCATTTAATGCGCCATTTTCTTGTATGCGTGGAATAAAAAAACAACTTAAATGACCATTTAAATCTGCACTAACAAGATATCCGTCAGCGGTAGGATTAATAACATTGGTTTTTACAACATTTAAACGATATAGATCACGTTCCATACTTTCATCGAAAGAAATTTTCTTAACACTTGGAAAATTGAAAGCGTATTTTTCAATATCGTCAAATGCACAAGTTAGAGAAGCAGCCTTTTTATGATGAATAGGCTTTGATGAAGAATCATATTGGCGTGATAAAAGTACATTTTGCCATTTTTTGAAGAGCTCAATATCACTAATTAAAACAGCAATAGCTGCACTCGTTATGATAACTTCATTCAAATGTCCTGTTTCTAAACCAGCAGATAAAGCTAAACGAATCGCACGCGCTTGATAGCGTACTCCATTTTCTGAACTCGCATTTTCCCAAAGTGAGGTAACCAAACCTGCTTGTCTAGAATATTGTTGAAGAGCTTGATAGGAAGAATGGATCTCTAATTTTTCCGTTGGTTGCCCCCATTCATCATTATAGCATAATAAAGGCTTATAATGATTCGCTAAGCAAGAAAGTTTCCATGCTTCTCGACTCGCGGCAAAATCCCCTATTTCTTCAAAACTTGCTAACAAAAACTTAGGCAAAGTAGAAGCAATACGAAACATAAGCGTATCACTAAGAAATGTATTTTTTCGACGAGTATTTTGCGCAGATACAGCACTCATAGGTATATTCCTACATTCAAATCATTCATATCATAGACTATTTGTCTTTTTAGAGTTAAGAAACATTTATCATATTCAAACAAATGCTTGTTTAACCTGTTTAGAGAGAGATAAAGAAGAATGCTATGATTCAAGATAATTTTTTTCCACTTTTCCCTCATCAACATCTTTTAGCTATTAAAGATCTGAGTGTACAAGATCTTAATACATTGCTTGATCGTGCAGAAGCAAATGTTATCCTTTCTAACAAAATTGATAAAATAAAATCTACTTTGCATGGACGGACTCAAATTAATCTCTTTTTTGAAGCCTCTACGCGAACACAATCTTCTTTTGAATTAGCGGGTAAAAGGCTAGGTGCACATGTGATGAGTCTTGCGATCGGCAACTCATCTGTAAAAAAGGGAGAAACATTACTTGATACAGCTACAACTCTCAATGCAATGAAGCCAGATATACTGGTTTTTCGCCATAACAGTGCAGGAGCGGCAGCTTTATTAGCGCAAAAAGTTGATTGTTGTGTTATTAATGCAGGTGATGGTGCTCATGAACATCCAACCCAAGCTTTATTAGATGCTCTAACCATTAAAAGGGCAAAAGGTCGTATTGAAGGATTAACTGTTGCGATTTGCGGAGATATCTTACACTCACGTGTTGCCCGTTCCAATATCTTGTGTCTTAATGCTTTGGGTGCTCGTGTTCGTGCTGTTGCTCCCTCAACACTCTTACCCGCAGAAATCGCTCATATGAGTGTTGAGGTTTTTAACACGATGAAAGAAGGTCTTAAAAATGCTGACGTTATCATGATGTTGCGCTTACAGCATGAACGGATGACAGGCTCTTTTATTCCCTCTACGCGTGAATATTTCCATTATTTTGGCTTACATAAAGAAAATTTAGCCTATGCCAAAAATGATTCTATTATTCTGCATCCTGGCCCATTAAACCGTGGTGTAGAGATTGCATCCGACATAGCAGATGGACCACAAAGTATGATTCATACACAAGTAGAAATGGGAATTGCAGTGCGTATGGCTGTCATGGAGGCTTTATTAGATTCACGCGCAAAGATCAGTGGAGAAAAAAAATGATAAAACCAATTGTTTTTCAAAATGCTCGTATTATTGATCCTTCGCGCACAATCGATGAAATTGGTACAGTTATTGTTGAAAATGGACGAATTATAGCCGCTGGAAAAGAAGCTCTGAATCAGGGATTCCCTGAAGAAGCAGAAGTTATTAACGCACAAAACAAAGCAATTCTCCCTGGACTCGTTGATGCGCGCGTTTTTGTTGGAGAATTAGGGAATGAGCATTGTGAAACAATTGCATCAGCAAGTCAAGCGGCCGCAGCAGGTGGTATTACTTCCTTTCTTATGATGCCAAACACGCATCCAGTTATTGATAATATTGCTCTGATTAAATTTATTACGCATACAGCACAGGAAATCTCATTGGTCAATATTTATCCCGTTGCTTCAATCACACAAGGTTTCAACGGACAAGAAATAACCGAATTTGGTTTGCTCAAAGATGCAGGAGCCGTTGCTTTTAGTGAAGGCAAAAAAACACTTCAAAATTCATCTGTTATGCGGCGTGCAATGACTTATGCACGCGATTTTGATGTTCCATTGATGCATGAAACGCAAGATAAAGATCTTACAGGGCAAGGTGTGATGAATGAAGGACTGCTTGCCAGTTGGCTTGGTCTTTCTGGCATCCCTCGCGAAGCAGAAGTTATTCCACTTGAAAGAGATCTGCGATTAGCAGTATTAACGCAAACACGCTATCATGCCGCTCAAATATCGACAGCACTCTCTGCTGATGCACTTCGTTTAGGTAAAAAACGCAGTGAGAAAATTTCAGCGGGTGTATCTATTAATCATTTATCTTTCAATGAAAATGACATTGGTGAATATCGCACCTCTTTTCGCTTAATGCCCCCATTGCGTACAGAAGAAGACCGTATAGCAATGATTGAAGCAATAAAGGATGGGACTGTAGATGTTATTGTCTCTTCTCATGATCCTCAGAGTATCGACAAAAAACATTTACCATTTAATGACGCGGCAGTTGGCGCTATTGGTATGGAGACCTTATTGAGCGCAGCCTTACGCCTTTATCATGATGATAGCCTATCTCTTCTACGGATAACGGAACTTTTGTCAACGGCGCCTGCAAAGCTCTTTGGACTCAATGCAGGAACACTCAAAAAAGGTACTCATGCAGACTTTATTGTGGTTGATCTTGAAGAACCATGGGTTGTTTCGAAAGAGAAGCTCTATTCACGTTCAAAAAATACCCCTTTTGATAATGCACGTTTTCAAGGACGTGTGCTCCAGACCTTTGTGAAAGGGAAATCCGTTTTTAAACTTGATCAACAAACTTAATGAGATTCTTAATGAATGAAGCAGAAATATTTTTTCAGTCCACTCCATGGTTTATTTTCCTCATATCTTATCTCATTGGCTCGATTCCATTTGGTCTTCTTTTTACGAGATTCTTCAAAATTGGTGATATAAGAACAATCGGTTCCGGCAATATTGGAGCAACAAATGTTTTACGAACAGGAAATAAAAAGCTTGCTGCTCTAACACTTCTTTGTGATATGTTAAAAGGAACTATCGTTGTTTTGATTATAAAGTTTTTTAGTAATCCGCTAGACAAGAGTATACTTGTTTCTCTAGCGGGTTTTTTTACTTTCTTAGGACATCTTTTCCCCGTATGGCTTAAATTTAAAGGTGGCAAAGGTGTTGCTACCTATCTAGGGGTCTGTTTAGGAATCTATTGGCCCGCAGCAATTATTTTTATTATTGTATGGATAACGATTTTTCTTCTCATGCGTTATTCTTCATTATCTGCGCTTATTGCTGTTACGATCACACCGATATTTGTTTTTTATTTTTCCGCTTCTTATTTCTATTGTATGCTGATTGTGATGAGCGTATTTGTGTTTATAAAACATTCTGCAAATATCAGTAGATTATTAATTGGGGAAGAAAGTAAGATTGGTACGCAACACGGAGATAAATAAAGGAATCCTGCTTACTGATCGTCAACGTCTAAGTTGGTTACGGTTATTGCGCAGTGAAAATATTGGAGCTGTTAGTTTTCGCAATCTCATTGATCATTATAAAACAGCAGAAAATGCTCTGGCAGCGCTGCCAGAGCTTAGTAGAAAAGGTGGTGGTTCTGTATCTATAAAAATAGCAAGCTTAGAAGATGCAGAAAAAGAAATGCAAGAAGCTGAAAGATTAGATATTCGGTTCATCGGTGTGGGCGAACCAGACTATCCAGCTTTTCTTAAGGTTACAGAAGCCCCTCCGCCGCTTATTGCTATCAAAGGTAATATTTCAATTTTTCAAAAAACTTCTATTGGAATTATAGGTTCTCGAAATGCTTCAGCTGCTGGGAAAAAGCTTACGGCTCAATTTGCGCATTTTCTCGGAGAAGCAGACTTTGTAACAATTTCTGGTCTCGCTCGTGGAATTGATAGCGTTGCGCATCAAGCAAGTTTAAAAACAGGAACTGTTGCAGTCATGGCTGGAGGAATTGATCATATCTATCCTCCTGAAAATAAAAAGTTGCACGAAGATATTATCGCCAACGGTGGGGCCATCATCAGCGAAATGCCCATTTCTTGGAAGCCGCGTGCTATCGATTTTCCAAGAAGAAACCGTATTATTGCAGCTCTATCACTTGGTCTCTTGGTTGTAGAGGCAGCCCTGCGCTCAGGGTCCTTAATTACCGCACGTCAAGCAGCTGAAATGGGACGGTTAATTTTTGCCATTCCCGGTTCTCCACTTGATCCAAGATCTGTTGGTACAAACAATCTTATCAAAGACGGTGCTCTACTCACCACACATCCTTCTGACATTATAGAAACACTTACGCCATTAATTTCACCGCTTCCAAATTCGCAACTCAATTTTTTTGAGGAACCATCCTCTTTACAACTTGAAAAGGAGAATTTTAATTTAGCAGATGAAAAAAACAGCGGTCTCTCTTCAGCAGATGACAATGCAGCACGTGCAGCAGTTCTCTCCGCTCTTTCAACAACGCCAATCGATTTAGACACACTTAGTATCCACTCAGGTGTTTCACTCCCAGCTCTCTACCTCTTGTTGGTAGAACTCGACCTTGCTGGAAAGCTTATTCGACACTCTGGTGGTTGTGTGTCATTGTCGAATCTTGATCTTCCCCAAGAGCCTCAGCACTATTAATAATGCTTTGCCCTTCTTTGGCAACCATATCCAAAAGCAATGCTAAAAGCGGACTATGCGCCTGACGCGCCATCTGATTCATTTGCTTTGACATGTCTGTAATATATTGGATAACTTTTAAATGATTTATAAACATAATCCTCTATCCTTGAGCATTTCCCCTCCTACCTCTCAATAGACGTCTTAGTATTTCGCCGTATGTTTTTGTAATAACAGTGGAAAATAAATCGTGTAATTCTATATAGGGTGTATTCTAATAATGACAATCATAAGTTGTACAATATTCATGTTTTTTATATGGCTAATATTTTTTTATGTGCTCTTAAGCAATTGGCATTAGCTATTCGCGTAAAAGGCGTTTATAAAAAAATTTTTATTTCAATATTTGGGTAAAATTATGAATATCGTTATCGTTGAATCTCCAGCAAAAGCAAAAACAATTAATAAATATCTTGGATCTCAATACAAAGTTGTCGCATCATTTGGACATGTTCGTGATTTGCCTGCAAAAGATGGTTCTGTTTTACCGGATCAAGATTTTTCTATGAAATGGGATATAGATTCTGCTGCCGCTAAACGTTTAAATGAAATAGCAAAAGCCGTTAAAGAAGCCGATAGCCTTATATTAGCAACAGACCCTGATCGTGAAGGGGAAGCTATTTCATGGCATATTCTGGATGTTCTCCGTCAAAAAAAAGTTTTAAAAGATAAACCTATTAAAAGAGTTGTCTTCAATGCCATCACCAAAAAGTCTGTGCTTGATGCTATGAACAATCCACGTGATATTGATACATCACTTGTAGATGCTTATCTTGCACGTCGCGCTCTTGATTATCTCGTTGGTTTTACACTTTCACCTGTTTTATGGCGGAAACTTCCTGGTGCCCGTTCAGCAGGACGCGTTCAATCGGTTGCTTTGCGTATTATTTGTGATCGTGAATCAGAAATAGAACATTTTATCAAAGAAGATTATTGGTCCATTACAACACAGTTAAAAACCATCCGAAATGATAGTTTCCAAGCAAGATTGACAATGTTTAATCAAAGAAAAATAGGCAAGCTTGATATTCAATCTCAAGAACAAGCAGACCAAATTCGCCTTATGTTGGAGCAAGCCCAATATCATACACTCAGTGTTGAAGCAAAACCTACAAAGAGAAATCCTTTTCCTCCATTTACAACCTCCACACTACAACAAGCAGCTTCTTCAAAATTAGGATTTTCAGCTTCTCGCACTATGCAAATTGCCCAAAAGCTTTATGAAGGCATTGAAATTAATGGTGAAACGGCAGGGCTGATTACTTATATGCGTACCGATGGTGTGCAAATAGCACCAGAAGCTATTGATTCAGCACGAAAAGTTATTCATGAAACTTTCGGTAAAGACTATATTCCTGAAAAACCACGTTTTTATTCAACAAAGGCAAAAAATGCACAAGAAGCACACGAAGCGATCCGTCCAACAGATTTTCAACGCAATCCTAGTCAAGTCCGTAATTTTCTCGATAGCGATCAAGCAAAGCTCTATGAGCTGATATGGAAGCGTGCTATTGCCAGCCAAATGCGTTCTGCTGACATTGAACGTACAACCGTTGAAATTGAAGCACAGCAAGGAGAAAACCGTGCAAATCTACGAGCAACAGGATCTGTTATTCGCTTTGATGGCTTTATTTCCGTCTACACGGATCAACGAGACGAAGAAAATAATGAAGAAAATGAAACAACACGTTTACCACAAATAAACACTGGTGAAGCACTTACAAAAGAAAAAGTTGAATCCGTACAACATACCACAGAGCCCCCTTCTCGTTATTCTGAAGCTTCATTAATTAAAAAGCTTGAGGAGTTAGGAATTGGTCGTCCTTCTACTTATGCCTCCACATTGGCGACATTGTGTGACCGTGGATATATTGTCATTGATAAACGAAAGCTTATTCCCGATGCTAAGGGACGTATTGTTACGGCCTTTCTTGAAAATTTCTTTAATCGCTATGTAGAATATGGTTTCACAGCAGATCTTGAAGAAAAGCTGGATCTTATATCTGACGGCAAACTTTCTTGGAAAGACGTCTTAAGGGATTTTTGGGATGGATTTAATGCATCTATTAGCAATATCCAAGAACTCCGTATAACCAATGTCCTTGATGTTTTAAATGTAACATTAGCACCTCTCGCCTTTCCTGAACGCGAAGATGGAAGTGATGTGCGTTCCTGTCCTCTTTGTAAAAATGGTCAATTATCATTAAAACTCGGTCGTTATGGTGCTTTTGTTGGCTGTTCCAATTATCCCGAATGTAAATACACACGCCAACTTGGTACAGATACTGGAGAAGATAATGAAGCTGTACGCAATGATGAACCTGTTATACTTGGTATTGACCCTGAAACAGGAAAAGATATCTCTCTTCGCAATGGCCGGTTTGGACCCTATATTCAACTTGGTGAAAGCAAAGAAGTTAAGCGTGCAGGACTACCAAAAGAGTGGCAGGCAGAAAATGTAACCCTTGATAAAGCCTTGGCTTTACTATCCCTTCCCCGTGAAATTGGCATTCATCCTGAAACTGGAAAAATAATCACGGCTACGATTGGACGATATGGTCCCTACCTTAGCCATAACGGAAAATCTGCGCGCCTTCTTCATGCAGATGAAGTTTTTGATATTGGTATCAATCGCGCTGTTACAGTATTGGCAGAACAACAAGAAAACAAAACCAAGCAAAGCAGAACAACACCTGAAGCATTGGCAACATTAGGAGAGCATCCAGAAGGAGGAACCATTACCGTGCGCAACGGGCGTTATGGTCCTTATGTCAATTGGGGTAAAATTAATGCAACATTGCCAAAAGATAAAGATCCCATTAGTGTAACACTTCCAGAGGCACTAGAACTTATATCGGCTAAAGCATCGAGTAAAAAAACAACTTCAAAAAGAGCTTCTTCTAAAACAAAAGCAAAAATAAAAGAGACATAAATTTTGGCTAAAGGTGAAAAAAACATAAAATATCTCTCTTCATTCAAGGGGAAAACTTTTCCCAATAAGGAAGCAATCCTTTCCTTTATAATTGAGAATCCTAACCACTCAAGTAAACGAGAAATCGCTAAAGCTTTTAACTTAAAAGGCGATTCTCGTATCTGGCTTAGAGATATGTTACGTGAGTTAAAGGATCAAAATCTCATATCTAAACACCACAAAAGAGCAATTAACAAAGGAAAATTACCCCCTGTTTCTTTAGTAAAAATTAGCGGACGTGATAAAGATGGAAGTTTTATTGCACAACCTCTTGAATGGGAAGATTCTCCAAAGCCCAATATTGAAATACACTCTTTTCATCACATAACAGGAAGTAATATTGGTGTTGGAGATCATATTCTTGTAAAAGTTTTTCGAAATAAAAATTCTGAAAGCTCAAGCTATCCTTATACGGGACGAATTATTCGTAAAATTGATGTATCTCCCAAAAGCGCATTTGCTATTGTACGAAAATTGGAAAATAATCAATGGCGCCTTGATCCTATAGACCGCAAAACCAATGAACTCATTGTTGAAATGTCTCCAGAAATGAAGATTCAAATTGGTGATCTCGTTGAAGTCGAAATAAAAAAAAATACTGGTTACGGATTAAAGAGCGCAAAAATAAAGAATGTTTTAGGGCACATTAAGAGTGAGAAAACACTCTCAATGATAGCGCTTCTTTCGAAAGGAATTCCTTATATTTTTCCTGAAAGTGTTCTTGAGCAAGCCAAACATATCAAAGCTGCCAATATGGATAATCGTGAAGATTGGCGACAATTACCCTTTATTACAATTGATCCACCAGATGCAAAAGACCATGATGATGCAGTTTATGCAACCAAGGATAAAGACCCAGCAAATAATGATGGTTGGATTATTATTGTGGCCATTGCAGATGTTTCTTACTATATCAAAACAGGAAGCGCTTTAGATAAAGAAGCATTGAAACGTGGAAATTCTGTTTATTTTCCCGATACCGTTGTGCCAATGTTACCTGAACGCCTTTCTCATGATTTATGTTCTCTTCGTGAAGGAAAAGAAAGACCAGCTTTAGCCGTTCGTATGATTTTTGATGCAAACGGTAATAAACGAAAACATAGTTTTCATCGTACTATGATTCGTGTAAGAGCCAAACTTTCTTATCAAGAAGTACAATTGGCAATTGAAGGTAATATAAATGAAAAAATAACCCCTCTTTTTGAGAGCATTTTGCACCCCTTATGGGAAGCCTATGCATGCCTTAAAGCTGCGAGAAATCGTCGCCAACCACTAGAATTAGAAATTGCAGAAAAAAAGATTATTCTTGATCAAAATGGATGCATAAAAGATGTTGTGAGTGAAACACAATTAGAAGCGCATCGTTTAATTGAAGAGTTTATGATACAAGCTAATATTGCAGCTTCTGAAACATTAAAACAACATCACCAGCCGCTCATTTATCGTATTCATGAAAAACCTTCTCTTGCTAAGCAAGAAATACTTCGGAGCTTTCTTCAAAGTTTGGGGATACCACTCTCCCGCGGAAGCGAACTTACCTCAGCGCGCCTTAATAGAATTTTAGAAAAGGTCGCTCATACTCAACAACAAGAACTAGTCAATCAAGTTATTTTGCGTTCACAATCACAAGCAGAGTACAACCCTAAAAATAGTGGCCATTTTGGTTTGAATTTGCAGAACTATACACATTTTACATCACCAATCCGTCGTTATGCTGATCTCATTATTCATCGAGCACTCATTAAAGCTCTCAAATTAGGAAATGATCAATTAACAGATACACAAGAACAAAATCTTGCAGAAATTGCTACGCAAGTTTCTTTATACGAACGCCGTGCAATGATGGCTGAAAGAGAAACGATTGATCGGCTTGTTGCTCACTATTTAACGAATAAAATCGGTCGTATTTTTACAGGCCGCATTTCCGGAGTTATAAAAGCAGGTCTTTTTATCTCACTTGATAAACTCAATACAGATGGTTTTGTCCATATTTCTACACTTAAAAATGATTATTATCATTTTGATGAAGCACAACATGTTCTTGTAGGACAGCGTAGCCATAAAGGCTATCAGCTCAGTGATGTTGTAGAAGTAAAACTTATAACGGTACAACCTTTTGCTGGCGCTTTATGCTTTGAACTGTTAACAAAACCTCGTCCAATAAAATTTTTACCGACATCCTACCATAAAAACAAATTAAAAAAACAAAAGTATACTTTTTATGGGAAAAGAAAAAATTAAGCTTCTTGCCCTCCATTGAATATAATATGAATAATAAATTCAATTTAAGAAATGACTTATATTATATAATATTTATATGTACAATCTTCTTTCTTTAGTATACAAGAGGATAAATTTTATTATTAAGTCTATAATAACCATATAAAAATCTTGCAGTTTTTTATACTTAGAAAATGAGAGAAACTGCAAAGGATAGTTTTGGCTCCCTTTCATTTCAGCTCATCTTTTCATTGTTTAAATAAACAAGAGTACCTTAAGCCATGTTTAAATAAACAAGAGTACCTTAAGCCATGTTTAAATAAACAAGAGTACCTTAAGCCATTCTCATGAAAAAAAAACCTTTTGACTCTCAAAATAATTCTTTGCGTGCAATTATTGCCGCTATTGCAACCATTGGCACTGTTGGAACAGCATTGGCAATGGGAACACAACTTGTCTCTCTTCTTATGGCAGAGAAAGGACTTTCCAACAGTACAATCGGCTATAGTGGAACAGTTGGTGGAATCGCCACAATTATTGCAGCTATTTTTACGTCTCGAATTGCCTTATGCTTAGGAATCGCTCAAACAATATTGCTTATGATGGCGATAGGATCTTTAAGTTTTTTAGGATTCTATTTTTTTGATCCCATATGGATTTGGTTTATTTTAAAGTTTATATTACATTTCAGCATGACAGTTATGTTTATCCTATCAGAGTTTTGGATCAACAGTTATGCTCCCCCCAAAAAACGCGGTTTGATCCTTTCTATTTATGCTATTGTCTTAGGATTAGGGTTTATAATAGGTCTAACGCTGCTAGCAAAAGTGGGAACACAAGGATTTATTCCTTTTGCTGTTGGATATAGCCTTATTATACTTGCTACTATACCAATTCTTACCGCTTGGAAATTAAGTCCAGAATTTCAAAAAAATCAATATATGCCATTTTTTCGTTATCTTTTTCACGTTCCAAGTGCAATGATGGCGGTCCTTGTTTACGGGGCCATTCAAATGGGCGTATTAACTCTTATAATACCCTTTAGTTTATCCATTGGTTATAATGAGAATGAAGCAGCACATTTTATGGCAACCCTTGCACTTGGGAATATTTTCCTCTTAATTCCTATCAGCATTATAAGCGACTACGCCAAAGATCGACGCTACCCGCTGATGAGTTGCGCTATTTTAGGTTTTATAGGAACTTTTATAGTACCATGGATTCTTCAATATCCATGGATTCTGATGCTTGATTTGTTTTTTCTGGGTGGTGTATCAGCGAGCCTTTATACAATTAGTCTTGCACATTTAGGAGCCCGTCTCAAGGGGCAAGAGCTTGCTGCTGCTAATTCTGCTTTTATTTTTTGTTATGGAATTGGTATGCTCATCGGACCGACCTTTATCGGAAAATCCATGGATATCTTTAAACCCTTTGGTTTTTCAATAGCCATGGCTGTTTTTTTCGGTTTATATGTCATTTTGGTGTTTGTCCAACTTATGAGAAAATTAATCAGCTCTTGACTTTTTTGAGAACATCCGTAGTGTTGCCGGAAAATCTGATGATGTCGGAAATAAGTTTTGACAGAAATAATATTTTTTCAGTATAAATAGGGTATTTACATTATGGCTAAAGCAGCAACCATTAAGATCAAGCTTTTATCAACTGCAGATACTGGTTTTTTCTATGTAACAAAGAAAAACAGCCGTACAATGACAGATAAAATGAGCAAGCGTAAATATGATCCAGTTGTAAAAAAGCACGTTGAATTTAAAGAAACAAAAATTAAATAAATAAAATTATTATTAAATTGATAGATTTTATACTCCAAAAGAAATGTTGGAGTATTGCTCTTCAAAGTTATTTTTTGAGGGGTGTTTTTTTATTTCCTTAAGTTTAAAAAGTTTACTTTAAACTTTGTATGTTTTGTACGGATTTGGATAAGTTGATTTATTATTTAAGTTGCTTACATATATTCTGTATGAGTATTTGATTATTGTGATATCTAATGAAAATTTTGTCATTAAAACGAAACACTGTTTCGTCATATGAATAAAGTTTCTCGGGTCAATTATAAACAATACTAAAATAGAGTTATAATAATGTTAGCAGTTTCTTTATTTCATGAAAAAATCTTTTTCTCATTTTAATCTAAGAAGCTTTAATCTAAAAGTTATCGGTTTCAGTATTTTTGTCGCTGCTAGCATTCTTATCATTATGTCAACTTATTTTAAGAAAACTCAGCTGTTGCCTCAAAAAGAAAAATTTTCTTCTCAAAACACTGTTGAAGGAAATGCATTAATCATTGATGGCGATACCATTATGATTTCTTCAATTAAGATTCGACTAGCTGGAATTGATGCTCCTGAACTCCACCAATTTTGTGGAAAAAAAGAAACGCGCTACCCTTGTGGGCTTGAGGCAAAAAAATATTTAGAAAAACTATTAAAAAATCAAACTGTTACATGTCACTGGCAAAAAACAGATAAATATCGCCGTATTCTTGCAACATGTAAAACAAAACAAGTTAGCAATATCAACGCAACACTTGTACATAATGGTTGGGCTGTAAATTATTATGAATATCCTAAAGAAGAGCAAGAAGCTAGAAAGAAAAAGAAAGGAATATGGGCATCAAGTTTTCAACGACCAAAAGAATGGCGCAAAGCAAATCCTCGCACAGAATAAGAAAAATATTTTTTAATTTTATTTACCAATGAAACAATGTAGCCAAATTATCAAACTTGAAAAAGAGATCTATTCCTGTCGTGTTTGCGTCCAACAACCCCATTATTTTCCTCCTCTTCCTCATGAACCAAACCCTGTCGTTTATTTATCCGATACCGCTTCGATTGCAATTGCAGGCCAAGCACCAGGGTTGCGTGTCCATGAAACTTCTATCCCTTTTAATGATCGTTCTGGCGAAAAATTGCGTAATTGGCTGGGTGTCACGAAAGAAGAATTTTATAATAGATCTCTTTTTGCTATTGTTCCTATGGGATTTTGTTTTCCAGGCTATGACAAAAATAAAGCTGATTTACCACCAAGACGTGAATGTCGAGAAATATGGCATGAAAAGATATTTCAAGCGATGCCTCAAATAAAGCTTGTTCTTGCTATTGGCAGTTATGCGCAAAAGTGGCACATTACAGAATTAAAATATAAAACCGTTTCTGCAACTGTTGGTGATTGGAGAAATATTCTTTCCATTCCCCAACCTCGAGGCTATAATGTTATGCCTTTGCCTCATCCATCATGGCGAAATACTTCTTGGTTACAGAAAAATCCATGGTTTAATGATGAGCTTATTGTATATCTGCGTTGTTTAGTGCGTAAATTTTTATAAATTAAAATATTGAGAATAAATATGGATCGTCTTGACCGAAAAATTTTACATCTTTTGCAAGAAAATGCGACACTTTCTGTTGCTGATATTGCTAAAAAAGTGGGACTTTCGACCACTCCTTGCTGGCGTAGAATTCAAAAACTTGAAGAAGATGGCGTCATTCAGCGTCGTGTTGCTGTTCTTTCTCCTGAAAAAGTAAACGCACACGTCACTGTTTTTGTGTCTATTCGCACAAACACACATAGTCATGAATGGTTTAAGCGTTTTTCAAAAATTGTGCAAGAATTCCGTGAAGTCATTGAATTTTATCGAATGAGTGGAGATATTGACTATTTATTGCGTGTTGTTGTGCCCAACATTGAGGCTTATGATCTTTTTTATAAAAAATTAATTTCTAAAATTGATATCCGTGATGTCTCATCTTCTTTCGCAATGGAACAGATTAAATATACAACGGAACTTCCACTTAATTATATTAAATTACACGACAAGACGCATGAACAAAACTCTTAAGATTTTTATATCCGTCTCATGATCTTTTAGGCATTCAAACTTTCTTGTTGAAAAACGACCATTTGTGCATGTGTTAAAACAGCAGCTTTGACAATACCAGCTGCCATAGCTGCTCCTGTCCCTTCACCAAGACGCATCCCCAAATCTAGAAGTGGTTCTTTGCCAATTTTTTTTAAAAGTTTACGATGAGCTGTCTCAGAAGAAACATGTCCAACAAGGGTATGATCAAGAGCTTTTGGATGCATTTTATAAAGGACCGCTGCAGCTGCTGTTGCCACAAAACCATCTAAAATAACGGGTATTTTTTCTATTCTTGCTGCTAAAATAGCACCAACCATAGCAGCAATTTCACGTCCTCCTAAGCGACGCATTATCTCAAAAGGATCATTGAAATAATCCTTGTGCAAAGAAATAGCTGTCTTAACCGCTGCAATTTTACGCTGATAAAAATCACCTTCTGATTCCATAGCATTTCCTGTCCATTCTTCCACTTCCCCTCCAAACAATGCTAAGCATAAAGCTGAAGCTATTGCTGTGTTTCCAATTCCCATTTCTCCAATACATAAAAGATCTGTTCCACCCGCAATGGATTCCATTCCAAATGCCATTGTAGCAGCCGCACTCCGCTCATCCATTGCGGCATCCTTCGTAATATTCATTGTTGGATATTCTAATGCTAAATCAAATATTTTTAATCCAAGATCATAAGCAATACAAATTTGATTGATAGCAGCTCCACCAGAGGCAAAATTTTCTACCATTTTTTGTGTCATAGATTGTGGAAATGGTGTAATATTCTCCTCTACAATACCATGATTTCCAGAAAAAATAGCGACCAAAGGTCTCGTTACGATAGGTTTTTCTGTACCCCTCCACCCCGCATACCAAACAGCAATATCTCCTAGTTTTCCTAATGTTCCTTGCTCTTTTGTTAAGTCTTTTTGCCGTTTTTTTGCCAAAATTATAGAAAACTCATCAGCAACAGGTAAATTTGTAAGCAAAGCACGAAAATCATCAAATGGACTAGCGGTCATAAGGATACCTTTTAAAATCTACAATGTTTATGAAAATCCCGTCATATATACAGGATATGAATAATTTATTGTTTTTTTAACAGTGCTTTAAAAATGTTAAATACTATGAAAGCAATAATTTCTACATTCTATTTTCAACCCTAATAACAAACGTGTAAGATTCAAAATGTTATTAATATCTTATGATTACCTTTACAGTGATACCCTTAACCTATTTTTATTTAATAGGCATAATCAGCATGCCGTTTAATATATACATTCCAACAATTCTTATGCATAATAAAAGTTATAAACTTTCAAAAACTTATAAAATTGAAGAGATCAAAATTATCGCAAAGACATCCAAACGCAAAGGATCTCAACTTTAATATATTGTTAATTATTAGGCTATTATTAAATGAGAGCATAAAAAGCTTCTTTTAAAATACATATATCTGCATTTGGTTTTGTCGCATCATTTGATAATATTTGCCTCCATCGACGTGCCCCACCCCGCCCATGAAATAAACCAATCATGTGACGTGTCACATGAGAAAGCCGCCCCCCCGATACAATATGTCGAGCTGCATAATCACACATAACCTCAATAAGATCACTCTCACTCAGATTATTTTGCGTCTCACCATAGAGTTCAAAATCAATATGTTTTAACAAAGCTGGATTATGATAAACTTGGCGACCAACCATGACAGCATCACAGAAAGTTAAGTGTTCTTTGATCTCATCAATCGATTTAATTCCACCATTTATCCCAATGAATTTATGAGGATATTTACGTTTTAATTTGTAAACTCTTTCATAATTAAGGGGCGGAATATTACGGTTTTCTTTCGGACTCAATCCTTGCAACCATGCCTTGCGTGCATGTATCCAGAGCGCATCACATCCAGCATTCCAAACCTGATTAGCCAAAAGATCTAACGCTAACTCTTCATCTTGTTCGTCCACTCCAATCCGACATTTGACAGTTACAGGTATAGTAACCTCTCGTTTCATCGCTTCCACGGCATTTGCCACAATGTCTGGATGTAACATCAAACAAGCCCCAAAGACACCTGCTTGAACACGATTTGATGGGCACCCGACATTAAGATTTATTTCGTTGTAGCCAAAATCCTCAGCAATTCGTGCAGCTTCTGCTAACTTTTTCGGATCAGCCCCCCCTAGTTGTAATGCAACTGGACATTCTTTATCGCTAAAAGCCAACAATTGTTCGCGAACACCATGAATGACAGCATCTGCTACCATCATTTCCGTATAAAGGAGAGCTTTTTTCGTTAAAAGACGATAAAAAAACCTGCAATGTCGGTCTGTCCAGTCCAACATTGGTGCTACTGCAAATTTTATAGTCGATGGAAGGTTGTAAAATATCATGAGGGTATTACTCTCATGTCCCTATAGCTCTCTCTTTATACATAGAAAAATACTTACTTTTAGTTTACGGAAAATTTTATTCTCTTATACTATCATGAGTATAATAACAGTTCATTATTTTCAATTGATATCAAGGTTTACTACAATCAATCATGATAAAACACAATTTTGCATTTCTCATAGATTAGTGTTCAGGTATATAAACATGAAAAAAGAAGATTTTCACCATAATATAAAAAACTCATTTACAAGTTCTTCTTACGCTCATCAAGCCTCCATCCTTACATGATTTAGCACAGCATTTAAGATAATAAATGCTAAACTAACACATTATACAATTTTTTATAATAGATTTAATTTTCTTTAGATTTTTTTTAACTTATTGTGCAAATAAATGCTACAGAAAGTATCTTTATCTTCTCCTAAAGAAAGAATAAAAATCCTTATTTCACATGAATCTAATTATAAATCATTTTTTTTCAATGAGTTATTCTTGGTAACATTCTTGAATTTCACTTTATAAGATAGACAAATTTCATCCTAAATATTCTATCTAATTTTGCCATTTTATGATTCTTGCAAAAAAACTAAAATCAGGGTATAGACAGCCATTGCCTTTTTAATATCTATGACTGATATCAGTATCTCTTTAAGGAAAATATTTTACAATATTGCAGATAAAATCTGTAAAATGAAATGATCATAAAAGTTGTTCAATCTCTTGTTGGCTTTGCATATAGGAAGAAAGAGTACCAACCTCTTGTTCATTAAATAGGAGACCCAGTTTTGAACGACGCCATAACACATCTTCACATACTTTAGCCCATTCTTTTTCCATCAACCATTTTACTTCTACTTCATAAAGCCCATGTCCAAAATTTTTTCCTTTATTTGCCTTACCATGTGCAAAGATCACCAATGCTTCCGTACCGTAGGAGCGTGCAAGCCTGCGATGTGTAAAAGCATCTAAATCTGGCATCAAAAGAGCAATCCTATTTTCGATTGTATCTAATTTGTTATAGGGAAAATCACCCCCAGGAAGCACTGCCTTAGCCGTCCATGATGCTCCCTTTTTACCAAGCTCTTTTTCAACAAATTTCATCGCATCTTCAGCCAACTTACGATAAGTTGTAATCTTTCCACCATAAAGATTAAGAATCTTTGGTGTTGTTCCTGTTCCCATTTCTTTTAAAACATAATCGCGCGTAATTTCTTGTGCTTTTGAAGCTCCATCATCATAGAGTGGACGAACTCCAGAGTAAGACCAGACAATCGTTTCAGGCAACACTGGTTGTATGAAATATTCACTGGCTGCTGCACAAATATAATCAATTTCTGTCTCAGTAATATGAACGTCAGCCGGATCTCCTTGATAATTACAATCTGTTGTTCCAAGCAAGGTAAACTCTTCTTGATACGGAATAGCAAATATAATACGCCCATCACCATTTTGAAAAATATAAGCACGATCATGAGTATAAAGCTTGGGAACCAAAATATGAGAACCTCTAACAAGCCGTACTGGTGGATGTTCTTTACAATCTAATATGCTTGCCAAAACATGATCAATCCAAGGTCCTGTCATATTCGCGACATAAGAAGCTGTGACACTATATTCTTTGCTACTTAACTTGTCTTGAAGAAAGATACGCCATTTATTGTCTTCTTTTTTTAAAGAGAGAACTTCTGTTCGTACTTTTATATCAGCTCCCCTCTTTTCTGCATCACGCGCATTGCCAATAACTAAACGCGCATCATCTACTCTTGCATCAGAATATTCAAAACCTCTCTGATATTCTTTCTTCAGTGTAGAGCAAAATTTTTGTGAAAAATTAATCGTTTTACTGCGCCACAATTTCTGATTCCAATTCCCTAAATAATCATAAATAAAAAGTCCAAAACGCAACATCCAAGCAGGGCGCAATTCTTTATGATAAGGAAGGAGAAAACGCAAAGGACGCACAATATGTGGAGCCATGCGTAAAATGATCTCGCGTTCTTTCAATGCTTCACGAACAAGTTTGAACTCATAGTGTTCAAGATAACGAAGCCCACCATGAATAAGCTTTGTTGACGCACTTGAGGTCCCAGATGCAAGATCGTTCATTTCAGCCAATCCCACTTTAAAACCGCGTCCTGCTGCATCTCTTGCCAATCCACACCCGTTTATCCCTCCCCCAATGATAAACAGCTCATAATGTGTTGTGGTTTTCATAATTTCACTTTTCATTATTTAATTTTTTTCTCAGTACTCAATAAAGCAACAGGAAAAAAATAATACAAGTGTTCTTCATTGTATTATCAACGTACTTTTTCCTAAAATAAACACGCACAAAAAGCTTTTGATATCCTTATACATCAAAACAACATTTGACAAATTAAAGAGATTTTTTTTATCTTTTACAAAACATAATCCTTGCCAAACCAAGGTTCATCATATGAAATCTTTTTAGAGAAAAATTGATGTTTTTTCTCATTCTTAAAGACACACTATAGCTAAATGCTTATTGCACATAGAGAGCGCTTTTCATATAGTTCACTCAATGACACCCTAGAAAATGTGAAGGTATACAGATGAATTATCACTCTCAAAACTCGAAAATAACACTTCTTTCAAAAATTTTAGTCCCAGTTATGTCGAGTATTTTAATCTTTTTACCTTCTTTATCAAACGCAACATCACACTCAAAAACAGCAAATAATTTAAGCTTAGAAAAGCTTAAAACACAACTTTTGGAAGATTCTAGCTTTTTATCTAAGCTTAAAGAAAAAATGATACCACATACTGATTCTCATCATATTCAACAAATTGTCAGAGAGTACCTTCTTACTCATCCAGAAATTATGATTGAAATGCAGCTTATTCTTCAAGATAAGCTGGAAAAACAGAATGAATACGAAAACCAAAAACAAACTTCTGTCATTCATTTGTTAGAAAAAGAAATTTTTCATTCTCCTCATGACGCTGTTTTGGGAAACCCAAATGGTAAAAGAGTGCTTGTCAATTTTTTTGATTACAACTGTGGATATTGTAAAATTTCCTATTCAAATATAGAAGACTTGATAAAAGAATACCCAGATTTAAAGGTTATTATCAAGGATTTACCAATTTTAAGCTCTGATTCTATGGCAGCCCATACTGTTGCCTACGCATTTCGAAAACAATTTCCAGAGAAATATCCTCAGTTTCACAAAACGCTTTTAATGTATCAGGGTCGTGCAAATGAAGCTAAAGCTATTAAAGTAGCTGTTTCATTAGGAGCAGATGAAAAAAAACTACGTAATGCAATAAAAGATCCCACTCTGCAAAACGCTTTTAAAGAAAATATTCAAATTGCCTCTACACTTCATATTACGGGAACACCTTCTTACATCATTGGTAATAAAATATTCATTGGCGCAGCCAAACAAGATATTCTAAAACAAGCGATAGACAATACACAGTGAATTCCTGATCCGTTTTAGAAAGAATACTGTAAATGAGGTAATTTTATGCTTTCTCTTTTTTGACAACAGGCTTATAAGTGCAATTTTGCGTAAAGCAGATACGAGTTTTAAATTGCAAAGTATAATAATTTAAAGGAAATAAAAATCTTTAAAGCCTCAAAAGATGTCATCCCTAATCTAGAGATATTCGGTCATAAAATGAGATAATGACGATCTTCATTGATCAAGGAGTTAGAAATAAAATGACAACAAAAAAAATGGATTCGGCAAAAACCGCAATTGATACGAAAATTATTCGTGATCTTGCTGAAATTTTGAATGATACAAATTTAACGAACATTGAAGTTGAACAAGGGGAGCTTCGTATTTGTGTCTCACGCCAAAATACCTTAATTTCTTCTGAGCAAGCAATCTATGCTCCTGTTTCTACTCCTACTTTTTCTGTAACATCTTCTCCAGTTCCAACAGCTGAAGCTCCTATACAATCTATCCAAGAAGATAAATCAAAAAACACAATAACCTCTCCCATGGTTGGAACAGCTTATCTTGCACCTTCACCAGGCGCGCAACCTTTTGTAGAAGTAGGACAAAATGTTTCTGAAGGGGAGACATTACTTATTATTGAAGCCATGAAAACAATGAATCAAATTTCATCACCACGCTCAGGCACAGTAACCACTGTTCTTGTCAAAGATGGTCAACCTGTTGAATTTGGTGAACCACTTATTATTGTTGAATAAAGCGAGGGGCAACCATGATTCGAAAAATCCTCATTGCTAATCGGGGAGAAATTGCTCTTCGCGTTTTACGTGCATGTAAAGAACTTGGCATAAAAACCGTGGCTGTTCACTCTACCGCTGATGCAGATGCAATGCATGTTCGTCTTGCTGACGAAAGTGTTTGTATTGGACCTCCTCCCGCTCGCGATTCTTATTTGAGTATTCAGCAAATTATTGCTGCTTGTGAAATTACAGGAGCTGATGCTGTTCATCCAGGTTATGGCTTTCTTTCTGAAAATGCAAAATTTGCGGATGTTCTAGAAGCCCATGATATTACATTCATCGGTCCAACAGCTACTCATATCCGAATCATGGGAGATAAAATCGAAGCAAAGAAAACCGCCCAAAAACTTGGTATTCCTGTAGTTCCCGGTTCAGATGGGGCCGTCACTGAAGAATCAGATGCTTTACGCACTGCTCGTGAAATTGGTTATCCAGTTATTATCAAAGCTTCTGCCGGTGGTGGTGGACGTGGTATGAAGGTTGTTCATTCTGAACAAGAATTTTCTATAGCTCTCAAAACAACACGTTCAGAAGCGAAAGCTGCTTTTGGTGATGACGCTGTTTACATAGAAAAATATTTAGAAAAACCCCGTCATATTGAAATTCAAGTCATAGGTGATGGTGCGGGAAATGCTATTCATTTAGGAGAACGCGATTGTTCACTTCAACGACGGCATCAAAAAGTATGGGAAGAAGCTACATCACCTGCACTTAATGAAACAGAACGGAAAAAAATTGGAAGTATTGTTGCAAATGCCTGTGCCAAACTTGGATATCGTGGAGCTGGTACTATTGAATTTCTTTATGAAAATGGCGAATTTTATTTTATTGAAATGAATACACGTTTACAAGTAGAACATCCTGTAACTGAAGCAATTACAGGTATAGATTTAGTCCATGAACAAATCCATATTGCATCAGGCTGTAAGCTTTCAGTGACACAAGATGAAGTCTGTTTTTCTGGTCATGCCATTGAATGCCGTATTAATGCAGAAGATCCTATTAACTTTACGCCATCACCTGGAACCATTACACATTTTCATACACCTGGAGGTTTAGGGATTCGTGTTGATTCAGGCGCTTATTCAGGTTATCGTATCCCTCCTTACTATGATAGCATGATTGGAAAGCTGATTGTTCATGGACGTACCCGTTTAGAATGTATGATGCGTTTACGGCGTGCTTTAGATGAATTTGTCGTCGATGGGATAAAAACTACACTACCTCTTTTTCGCGATCTTATTAATAATCAAGATGTTGCTGATGGTAATTATAATATTCACTGGCTTGAAAAATACCTTTCTCATCAATCAAAGTCTTCAGATTCGTAATTTGATAGCAAAATAGTGCATTCTTATAAAAGATTCTATAAGATATCAACATAAGGATAGTGCCAACCTTGCTGTAAAAAGTGGTAAAAGAGGAAATAAGTTAGTTATTTTTATTTATTATATAGTTTTCACTTAATATGCACAAAATTTGATAATTTTCTGTTTTCCTTTTTGTGAGTTTGTGCTAATCCCTACATGGTTACGCCCTTATAGCTCAGTTGGTAGAGCACCTGATTTGTAATCAGGGGGTCGGGAGTTCGAGTCTCTCTGGGGGCACCATTTTATTTCTTAAACATATTGAAATATATAGTTTTTTTCTTTAAATAGCTATTTTCAGACCACCTTTTAGACCACCTTCTACAGTTTATATAATTTTACCTAATTTGTT
>NZ_JBHIPV010000008.1:0-103119 GCF_042196165.1 Bartonella sp. AP20NXHL
AAAAATGAAGAACCCAAAGAAGGCACTGCTGAGTATAACAAATGGCAAGAGGCAATGGAGCAAGCCAAGGGTAAAGCTGAGGTTATTATAGCAAAACAACGCCATGGTCCGACAGGAATCGTCCCCCTTGCCTTTCAATCCGACTTTACATGCTTTAGTGATCTGGAAAAATAGGAGCAGAAAAATGCGTTAAAGAGAGCTTTAAAGACCCTTTGAAAGGCATTTGAAGACCCTTTGAGAACACCTTTAAAACTCTTTGAGAAAAAATAAATTGGTACAAAACCTAGTGTCAAAATATACAAAACCCGCTGGCAAGCTACAGCTACACTGCTGACAAACTAAACACACAATAAAAAAGTAATGGTAGCGGAGGAGGGATTTGAACCCCCGACACAAGGATTATGATTCCTCTGCTCTAACCTACTGAGCTACTCCGCCAAAATAAGCAATCATAATTGTCAATAATTATATCTTTTGCGGATATAAGGGGTAGAATAGTAAGATGTCAAGCATCGTTTTTAAGCTTTTCTCTTGTCATTCTATATTATCCTCGATATGTAAAAGTGTAATTTTATATGATAAAGTAAGGTAAGGCATGAAAATGGTGCCACGTGTAGCGGTTTTAGGATGCGGTCATTGGGGTGAAAATCATATACGGACACTCCACTCTCTCGGAGCTTTAGCAGCAGTTTCTGATATTGATAATGATCGTGCTGCTAGTTTTGCAACACTGTATGGTGTAGAGGTTGTTACACCAGATGATCTTTTTACTCATCGAGATATTGATGCGTTGGTATTAGCGTTGCCGCCACAATTGCATACGCAAAATGTGCTCCGTGCTGTTAAAAATGGTAAAGATGTTTTGGTGGAAAAACCAATAGCCTTGAATGTTTCTGATGCTAAACGCCAAGTTCAGGAGGCTGAGGCCTATGAGCGAGTTTTTATGGTGGGCCATATTTTACGTTTTCATCCGGCTTTTGAAAAAATGTGTGAATTGGTGAAAAACGGAGATGTGGGAGATGTGCGATATATTTATTCTCATAGATTAGGCTTTGGAAAATTTCACACACACAGTGATGCTTTATGGGATCTTGCCCCTCATGATCTCTCAATGATTTTGGCGTTGACAGGATGCGAACCTTCCGAAATTCGCGGTGAGGGGGCTGCTGTCGTTGATCAGATTTCTGATTTTTCTCATATTCATATGATTTTTCCAAATGGTGTGCGTAGTCATCTTTTTACTTCACGCTTAAGTTCTTATCGTGAGAGGCGTTTAACTGTTGTTGGAACAAAGGCTATACTCGTTTTTGATGATATGGAACCGTGGAGTCGTAAATTGGCAATGCACCATTTTGCCGTTTGGAAAGAAAATCAAGAGTGGGCTTTTAGCATGGATGAGCTGAGTTATATTGATGTTTGTGAAGATTTGCCGCTTACTTGCGAATTACGGCATTTCCTTCATTGTATTGAAACGCGTCAATCACCTCGTACAAATGGTGATGATGCTATTGCTGTTTTACGGATTTTAACAGCTGCTGATGTCAATTATGATAGATAAAAGAGATAGGTAGCGCTTTTGCATTTTTGTGATGATCAATGGAGTTAATATGCAATTCATCGACCTTGGGGCGCAGCGTGCGCGTATTGAAGATAAAATTAATTCTGCAATTGCGCATGTAGTCGCTAGTGGTAAGTATATTTTGGGGCCAAAAGTAACAGAATTTGAAGAGAAATTGGCAGAATATCTTGGCGTTAAACATGTGATTGCATGTGCTAATGGAACAGATGCTTTGAAGATGCCTCTTATGGCTAAAAATATTGGTCTAGGGGATGCTGTTTTTTGTCCTAGTTTTACATTTTCAGCAACGGCTGAAGTGGTTGCTTTGGTGGGGGCTGAACCTGTTTTTGTCGATGTTTTACCTGATACATTCAATATTGATGTTGAAAAACTTTCTCACGCTATCGAAATGATAAAAAAAGAAGGACGTCTAAAGCCAAAGGCTATTATTGCTGTTGATTTATTTGGGCTTTCTGCTGACTATGTGCAAATTGCTCAAGTGGCTGCCAAGGAAAATCTTTTTGTAATTGAAGATGCTGCTCAATCTATGGGGGGGAGAAGCGGTAATACTATGTGTGGTGCTTTTGGTGATGTGGCTGCTACAAGTTTTTATCCTGCAAAACCATTAGGATGTTATGGCGATGGAGGCGCTATGATGACCAATGATGATCATTTTGCAAAACTTTTACGCTCTATTTTGTTTCATGGTAAAGGTGAAACGCAATATGACAATGTACGTATTGGTATGAATTCGCGCCTAGATAGCATTCAGGCTGCAATTTTACTAGAAAAGTTTGTGATCTTTGAAGATGAAATGGAAAAGCGTGTAGAAATTGCTCAACGCTATTCCAATGGCTTAAGAGATATTGTTACAGTTCCAGAAATAGGAGAAAATATTCGTTCTGCTTATGCACAATATACGATTAAGGTAAAAGAACGGGATAAATTAAAAGATTTTTTACAAAAAAATTCTATCCCTACAATGATTTATTATAAAACTCCTTTACATCAACAGCCAGCTTATAAACACTTCCCTTATGTAAAAGATTCCCTTTCTGTTTCAGAGTCTTTGGGAGAGTGTGTTTTAAGTTTACCAATGCATCCTTACTTGACACAAACGGATCAGGATATGATTATCAAAAAAATAAGAGATTTTTATCACTCTTGAGAGCGTATTTTTATCCTTAAAATTATGGTCAAATCTCTATTGGTGATCCATCTTAGAAGGTATTTTTTGTTAGAGTATGTGACCAATGTCTTTGGTATTATTTGCTTTCTAGAACCTATGAAATGTTGTTCTTTAGAGCGGAGATATGATTAGCAAGTGAATCTGCTAGACAAGAAGATATTTTTTAACAGAACGGTATGGGCTAAAAAACTTTGTCCTTTAGCTTAGCAGAAAAGTCACGTTTAATAAAAAGGATTTGGGTTATGAAAGTTACAATGAACCTTTGTTGATTTTACTCTTCATTTAAGGTGTTTTAAAAGATAACTTATTTAACAGGGCTTTGGGAGAGAAAAGTTATTTTTTTGCGAATACGTGAGGCTAGGTCATTTTTGTTTTTTGATTTTTGAATCAATGTGTTGATGGGTGATGTATTCCCCTCTTGTAGCGCTATTTGAGCTGCCAATGTTGCTGCAAGTTCTTTTGTTTCTTCACGGAGTTCTTCCAGCAATTGGTGGTTAGCAGTCGGGTCAAGCTCATGAGTTTGGATTTTTTGTAAGCGTTGCTGATAGAGTGCGATTTTTTCACGCATCATTTTTCTTTCCTTTGAAAGTGTGTAGTGTGGCGATATTTTGTTTGATTGCTATCGCTTCTTTGGTGAGAGTATCTTTTGTGGGGAGGCATAGCCGATAAAATTGTTCTGTTACTTGGCTCAGTTGTATTTTTTGTTGGGCATATTTTTTTTGCAAAAATTCATACTTTTGTTGGTTGTTTGCTAATTCTACAGCATGTTGTGCACGAAGAAAATCGTGATTTGCTTCTATTTCCGCGAGTGATAATGGCATTTTCGCACAAACATCTTTATACGCAAAATGAACGGCTTTCCGCCAAATAAAAGGAGATAAAAGCACCAGTAACCAAGAAGTGAAAGCAACTCCGAGTATAAAAAAAAGAAATGATTGAATAAGCATAATACCCCTTTTCAAATAAGAATACGTTTAAAACGGATTCCATGTCGGTTTAGGTGTTAATTTTAAATATCCTACATTGATACCAAGGCGTGCGCCGACTCCTGTACGTATTGGGATTAACAAGGTATTATGGTATTTTAGGACATGAAAACCAACACCTGCAATTAAATAGGCCGAACCTGAAATACCACCATAGCGTCTCCATAAATTATTTATGCCATTAAGATTGTAAACTAAGATCATTAAACGGGAGCCTTGGCCGCCAAAATCCCATCCTACTGAGGGACCTTGCCAAAAAACTTTATGTTGACCATAGCTTTTGGTAAAAACCCTTCCTTCGCCATAGGTTAATCCAGCAAAAAAGGCACCAGAAGCTTCTTCTCCTAAAATATAGGCATTGGGATAACCGTATTTTGAAAAAATATTTTGAATTGCAACAGCCAAACCACTGGCTGTTTTTCCAAAAAAAATATGACCAGAATCAATAATTTCTTGGAGTGAATAATGAGGCTCGTTTTGCTCTATTGGTTTTAGTTGAGCATGTGTGGTGTTTATGGTGATGAATAAAAGGAAGATTAAAGATATAATATTTTTGTACCAGTATTTGAGCAGAGAGAGAGCCATGGAGTTTTCTCCTTTTATTAGTGATAAACAAAAAGATAATATTAGAATTTTCATGCTATTCAAATAAAAAATAAGATATAAGGTTATTTAAATTCTTGAATTTATTTCTGATTTTTTAGCATGATTGTTAATATTTCCTATTATGCATCAGATGTTAAGAGTTTTTCTTTAAAATAAAGTTTGTTTTTTTGAATCTAGGAGTTTTCAATCATTATGACGTTAGATATTTCTTTGAAGCCTATGGATCTTGCTGCTTTGCTTTGTAGTCGTATTTGCCATGATTTGATTTCACCTGTGGGGGCTATTCAAAATGCAATGGAGCTTTATGATGAAGGAGGAGCTGAAGAAGATGCTTTACAATTGGTGCGTTTATCCGTTGCAAGTGCTGCTGCACGTCTACAATTTGCGCGATTGGCTTTTGGTTTTGCTGGTGCAAGTGGAGGACAAATAGATACACGGGCTGCAGAGCAGGTTGCTCAACAATATATGAAAGAAGAAAAAGCAACATTAAAATGGCAAGCTTCTTCTTTATTGTTAGAAAAAGATGAAGTTAAACTTTTGCTTAATTTATTATTGATTGCAAATGCAACAGTTTCTCGTGGTGGTGAAATTGTTGTTATGATTTTGCAAGAAGAAAATAAACGTTCTTTTCGATTTGAGGTTTTCGGTAGAACTCTCCGTATACCCCCTCATTTTCTTGCGTTATTCCGTGGAGAAGTTCAAGAAGAGCTTGTTGATGCACATGTCATCCAATTTTATTACACAATGTTACTTGCTCAGATGACAGAGATGAAAATAAATATTGATGAAAGTGATGGTTGTATTGTTTTAGAAAGTATAAAAAAGCTTTGAATAAGAGAGAAGCGCTTAAGCTGTGTTGGGAAAAGTGGCTTCGATTGAATTTATGAGCGATAAGGTTATATGTGTAAATTTGGTGTGGTTACTTCTTAAGCTTTAAGCGCTTTCTATATGAGATTTTTGGTGTGCGAGTTTTCTACTTTTAACAGAGAAAAGATCTCGGGAAAAAATCTCGGCCCGCTACACTCCGAGATTTTACAATGTGCATGTTCACTGCTTAAGCGGTTTTTCGTACGTTCTCTTCAACTGGATCACGTAATACATAACCACGTCCCCAAACTGTATCAATGTAATTTACACTAGAAGAGACTGCTTCCAATTTTTTCCGCAATTTACAGATAAAAACATCGATAATCTTTAGTTCTGGTTCATCCATTCCACCATAGAGATGATTGAGAAACATTTCCTTGGTAAGGGTGGTACCTTTGCGTAAAGAGAGAAGCTCTAACATTTGGTACTCTTTACCGGTTAAATGAACAGGGCGCCCTGCAACTTCGACAGTTTTTGTGTCAAGGTTAACGGTGAGATCTCCGGTAACAATAACCGATTGTGCATGTCCTTTAGAACGACGAACAACTGCATGGATACGTGCAATGAGCTCATCTTTATGAAAAGGCTTCGTCATATAGTCGTCTGCTCCAAAGCCAAAACCACGAACCTTGTCTTCAATGGCATTCATACCAGAAAGGATTAAGACAGGAGTTTTTATTTTTGCCAATCTTAGAGTCCGCAAGACATCATACCCTGACATGTCAGGCAAATTCAGATCAAGCAAAATGATATCATAATCATAGAGTTTTCCTAAATCGATACCTTCTTCACCCAGATCAGTGATATAAACATTAAAGTTAGCCGACTTTAACATCAACTCAATGCTTTGAGTAACTGCTCTATCATCTTCAATTAATAATACGCGCATTTTAGATCCCTCACTTTGCTCCTTCACGAATCATAAGGAGCATTTCTATTTTATATCAGTTAGCAAAACCACTGTTATAAAAACAATTCATTAAATCAAACACTTATGACAAAGTGTTTATGAACATTTCAGTAGTACGCGTAACAATCACTACTAAATTCCCCACTATCCATGATAGTGGTTAACAAAATATTTTTATTTTTGAAAGAGGCTACAAAATTATTTTAGAAAAATCCCATATTTTTTAACATAATAAACAAAGAAGGGCTTTTTCTATAAACTTTAACTTAAAAAAAATTGTAAAAGAGCGTTATAAATTACTTTTTTACAATTTCAGTGTTTATTTACTGAGCTTTAAACCTCTTCATTTATAATGGGGGGAAAAGTTAAAGAAATAGTTATTGCTCTTTAAAGCAGATTGTATTTTCAGATGCTTTAATGCAAGGCAAAAATTATTATAATTTCAAGTTAATAGACTGTTTTTGTCGGATAGACATATAACTAAAAGATATTTATTGGGTGTGAATGCGAGTTTTGAGTTGGCGCAATCAAGGAGTAGTGAGTATGAAGCCACGAGAAAATATGGTGCGATTGAGGATGTTTCAAGTGCGTGGAAAGCGCCGTGAAATTGCACAGCTTGAGATGATGATCGCAGAATTTGAACGAATGGTGTTAGAGTTGGAAGCACAGATTACTCATGAAGAACGTAAATCTGGAAACAATGATGTTCACCATTTTGCTTATTCTGCTTTTGCGCGTGCAGCGCGGCAAAGACGTGATAATCTGATCAATTCAATTCGTGATTTAGAACTTCAAAAAACAAACGCTGAAATTGCTCTCCATGAAGCTAATACAGAGCTGCAACGTGCACAGCTTTTGGAAGCACGAGAAAAGAAGATTGTTGCGGATGATAAGGATATTTTGATTCAATCTAATTCAATGGTTGGCTAATGCAATGGTTGGCTAATAAAAGCAATTATTGAAGAATCCATTCTTTCAGGTTTATCTTTTGGATATAGTATAAAACAGCCAAACTTTTATCAAGTTTGGCTGTTTTATAGATTGCTTTATGTTATCAAATCGTAATCAATGGCAACTTAATGCCTGTAGTGTTGAATCTTGGTCGTTCGTAATCCCGCTAAACCGTGTTCATCGATTAAACTTTGCCATGAAAGAAATTCTTCTACAGTCAAAGTATAACGGTGGCACGCTTCGTCAAGACTTAACAATCCACCTCTGACAGCCGCAACAACTTCAGCTTTGCGACGAATCACCCAGCGCCGTGTTGTTTGCGGCGGTAGGTCGGCAATTGTAAGCGGACTTCCATCTGGCCCAATAACATATTTCATTTGTGTTTTTATCAAGTTGCTCATTCGTATCCTCTACCTTTAGTCAAGGACTTGATTCGTTTATAGAGCATGAAATTTAAAAAAGAGCTAAAAGCGCTGAAAGAAAAAATTAATAAAGTGATTGGGTATGTAAAAAGAAGCTCAAGTTGAAGTGTGTAGAAGAGATTCTTGCAATATTTTACCGGATTTTTCAAAAGAGCAAAAAAGGATTTCTCCTAAACGATTGCCATTATGCCTTATTTCCATCATTCTTTTTTTGTTTGCAGCAGCTCTTAAGAAAATAATGCCTATGGTTGTGGAAAGGATAAAAAAATAATATAAAGACAATCAATCGTGTAAAAGTGCTGAAGAGCGTGCATCAGAATGTCAACATATGGGTAGCCATTAAACAGAGCATTAAATAGAGAATGAATACATGTTTTTAAACAGTCTTGATTTACCAGGACAACCTGAGGATTCTCGCATTGTTGTTGCAATGTCGGGGGGGGTTGATTCATCGGTTGTTGCAGGTCTTTTGAAAAAGGAAGGATATAATGTTATTGGCATTACGTTGCAGCTTTATGATCATGGGGAAGCAACGCATCGGGTGGGGGCGTGTTGTGCAGGACAAGATATTGAGGATGCACGCCGCGTTGCAGAAACACTAGGAATTCCTCATTATGTTCTTGATTATGAAAAGCGCTTTCGCGAAGCTGTTATTGATCCTTTTGCAGAAAGTTATGCTCATGGAGAGACCCCAGTACCATGTATTGCATGTAATCAAACGGTTAAGTTTGCTGATTTATTAGCAACGGCACGCGAATTGGGGGCAGATGCTTTGGCTACGGGACATTATATTCGTTCGCGTTCCAACGGAGTGCATCGAGCACTCTTTCGTCCTCTCGATAATGATCGTGATCAGAGTTATTTTCTCTTTGCAACGACACAAGAACAGATTGATTATTTGCGTTTTCCACTTGGTGACCTTCCAAAAGCCCGCGTTCGTGAAATGGCAGCAGAAATGGGCTTTGTGGTTGCCAATAAGCATGATAGTCAGGATATTTGTTTTGTTCCACAAGGAAAATATTCAGATGTTATCGCAAAACTGCGTCCAGAAGCAGCTAATCCTGGCGTTATTGTCCATATTGATGGAAAGATTTTAGGTAAACATTCGGGAATTGTTAATTATACGGTTGGTCAACGTCGTGGTATTGGGGTATCAACGGGTGAAGCGCTTTATGTGGTTTATCTCGATGTGGAAAATGCACGTGTTATTGTTGGACCGCGTGAAATGTTAGAAACGCATAAGCTTTTTTTACGTGATGTGAATTGGCTTGGTGATGAGTCGTTAGATAATTTCCCTTCTCAAGGTATTGAGGTGGCTGTAAAGGTGCGTTCAACGCGTCCTCCTCACCTTGCGCGCTTACATTATAAAGAAGGTATTTTTTCCGTTGATTTATTGGAATGTGAAAATGGTGTGGCACCAGGGCAAGCTTGCGTTCTTTATGATGGAAATGGTCATGAGGCGCGTATTCTTGGGGGAGGATTTGTAACACATTCAGAACGTGCAGCTGATACTGAAATGATGTTGAAGCGCGTTTTATGCAATCTCGAAACAAAAGATCCTGTTTCCTCAGAACTAAAAACAACAGCTTTATAAAGCATAGTAAATTGATTTATAATGATATTTTTTAATCTTAAACTTGAATGAGAGACTTCCGGAAGATTTTCTCATTGAAAGTTTGTTTTATGATTGAATCCATCAAAATTATATCTTCTGCACGTCATAAGCGGGGTTAGGGTGTGGAAAGTGATGATAAAGAAAATGTAAAAATGTTTTTTATCAATGCTTTCAAAGGCTAGGGGACGGCAATATTATTGGAGACTGATAGATAACATACAACATTGGGTATGTTTTATAACTTGAAGTGTTATCATCTTTAGTGGTCAAAGTTGGTAAAATGAGCAAGTGCAATACCTGAGGCTGTGGCAACATTAAGGCTGTCAAAACCGTCAGTCATGGGAATACGTAAGGTGTTTGATTGTTGTAGTATATGGGGTGGTAAGCCATCGCCTTCTGTTCCAAAAATAAGTGCCATTCTTTTGGTTTTGTTGGCTTGCTTGAGAGTGTGTGAGGCAGAAGGGGAGAGTGCATAAAGATGAAAGTTTTCATCGTTTAGAGCAGCTATAATGTCATTTATATCAGCGTTTTGCGTATAGGGTACTTTTAAAGCAGCGCCGGCAGACACTCTTATTGATTTGCGATAAAGTGGATCGCATGAGGTTTTGTCGACAATAATGCCATTACTGGCAAAGGCTGCTGCATTACGAAAAATTGATCCCATATTATCGTGATTCGAGATACCACATAAAACAAGAATCAAAGCTTTTTCTGGAAGATGTTGTAAAAAACTTTGTAAGGATGGCAGTATTTTGCGTTTACCAATACCCAGAACACCACGATGAACATGGAAGCCGGTGATATTATCCATAACTTTTTGTGGAACGCAATAAATGGGACATAGAGGCTGTGTTTTTTCTAAAAGCGGTAGAAGTCCAGAGAGACGGTTTGCTACGATGAGCAGTGAGATGGCAGAAAACTCTTTCGAATGTAGTAATGCGGACAATGTTACTTTGCCTTCAGCAATAAATTGATGTTGCCGTCCAACAAGATCTTTTTCACGGATATTATGATAGGCTTTTAGGCGTGGATCATCTGTTTCATTGATTGTTGTGATATTCAAATGCATGCGAGATTTTTAGTGCTTTTTTCTTATGATTTCCAGATGTTAGAATTTGTTTTATTTAAAAAAAAGAGATAAAAAAACATTATTTTAAAACTTATGGTAGAATTTGTATTGACAATATGCAACCATAGGTATAATGTAAAAATACTGATACGGAATCATATATTTTTTCTCGTATCGGGTGCAGTGTCTTGGGTCCCCGCTATTTCCCAAGTTCTGTATGCCCTTAATTTCTAAGGGAAAAGAATCTGGGTCCCCAATGCCCAGATTCTTTTTTTTTTGAGGGTAATCATTGTTCTTCTTTTTATATCTAAATTTTTTAGTAAATCATATTTTAAAATCCAGTTGACCTGTAAAGTTACCGTAGAGTGCTAAGATATTTTTTCTAAGGTGCAACGATGGCTTATAAATGGGGTATAATGCACATCATAAGACTGAAAAATAATGCATGATCATGATAGATTTGAGCAAAAAAAGTTTTTCGTTTATGAGAAGTGAGATGGCTTTAAGTTATTCAGAAAACGATTAATAATGAAGGTTATGTGTTTGATTGCTCTTGGGAAAGCTCTTTTTTCTATTATTTTCTCTCTTCTTTATTTATTGGTGCTGTTCGTGTAACTGAGCAGTTTTTACGATAATAATGGTGAGCTGAGGCGTTTATTGTATGATGAAGCTTCTGTAATATTGAGGAAAGATCGTCGTTATGCCAAAAGTATAATGATATGGTTGAAAATATTAATTCCCTATTTCGTGAAGAAAAGGATGAGGTTCATGGATGTAAAAATCAATATACAAAGCTTGACTTTATACTCTATTTTTATTGCGTGTATTGTTTTTGCTTTGAAATATTGGACATATCACATCACAGGTTCGGTTGCACTTTATTCTGATGCATTGGAATCAATCGTTAATATCCTTGCGTCATTGGCAGCATGGTGGGCTGTTAAAGTGAGTATGAAGCCAGCAGATCATGATCATCCCTTTGGGCATCATAAAGCGGAATATTTTTCCGCAATTCTTGAAGGGGTACTCATTATTATTGCCGCAATTGTTATTTTAAGAGAAGCATGGATAGCTCTTTCTACCGTTAAATTGTTGCAGAAACCTGGAATATGGCTTGTTATTCATCTTATTGCAACTGTCATAAATTGTATGTGGGGAATGGTTCTTATTTGGCAGGGAAAACTCCATCGCTCACCGGCTCTTAAAGCTGATGGAGTGCATTTTATAACAGATGTTTTTACTTCGCTTGCAATTTTAATTGGTTTGATTGCCGGTTTTGTCGGAGGATGGGGAGCTTTAGATCCAATTTTAGCGATAATCGTTGCCGTTAATATTCTCTTACAGGGCTGGAAGGTGATTAGAAATGCTGTTCAGGGATTAATGGATGTTGGCGTTGAATTGAATGAAAGCATGCGGATTCGGGAACTGATTTCTGCAAATGCATCGGGTGCGCTTGAGGTCCATGATTTACGGACGCGTGTTGCTGGAAGGGTTACTTTTATAGAGTTTCATTTGGTTGTGCCTGCTGTAATGCAGGTAGGAGAAGCACATAAAATTTGTGATAAAATCGAAGCTGTTCTTCAAAAAGAATTTGATAATGTGCGTATTTCTATTCATGTCGAGCCTGAAGATGAGGCAAAATTGCCTCCCGGTACAACGGTAATCCCTTTTATATAAAAAGATTTTTCAAATTGTCTGTTATGTTAGACTGTTTTTTTATGATGGGGTGATTCATACCTCTCGAAAATACAATGATGCTCTTTTGTTGATTTAATTTTTGCATCAATCAAGTATACAAGGTTAAACAGAGTATTTAAGGCAAGATTTATTCTATTTCGTTAAAACACTGTCATTTAAGGTGTGGTGAGATAAGGCATATAAAATTTGATCTATTAAGTGTTTTTAGAGTATGGAGTAAATATTCAAAATAGGACTTGCCGGTGTATTCTTTTGTAAGTGAATCTCATGAAATGGTTAGCAGCTTAAATCCATTTAAGAAAACGGATCGTTTACAGACTGTCGGGAGTAGATGTTTCGTTTCTTAGGGCGAGGAGGAGTGAAGCCTTCGTAATAAGTTTAATGAGATTTAATTATAAATTTTGTATAAAAGTTATGAATAGGGTTTTAAAGTTTGTGATCATAGATTAATCGTCATTATTGTTGCTAATAAATGTGTTGTTTTATCGATACAATGTGTTCTGTTTAGAGTGTTCTTTATTGCATGAAGGATGGGGGACTCATTAAAAGATGAAAAAACAAAAATCATGCTCATAACTCTACTCTTTAAAGGATATTATTGTCGTTACTGTAGAAAATTGTAAAGCTGAACTAAAGAATGATGCTAAAGATAGAAACTGGTTTTTAATTGATGCCTTCATATTTTCATTCCAATCTGGCATCAAAATTTTACAAGGACTCGTACAGTACTGGTGCATCCTAATCATAATATGCTGCTATATCAGGGCTATTTTAATTTATAGATAATAACAAAAAGCAAAGACTTTATAAGGAAAAAAAAGCTATAAAGTCAAAAATTTATATGCAATAAATTAGAGAGGTAGATCGAATTTTTATAGAATACTTTATGAAACAACCACCAAACATATCTGGCTTTTACTTATTTTTACAAACGTTCGTTTGTGTCTTTTGCGTTATATTCGTAAAGATCAGATTAGCGGTAATCTAAAGATAACTCTTGGTTGAGAATATGAAAGGAAAGCGTGATACTATAATAGAGTTTTTTCTGTCTTTATCGTTCAACCAGTAAAAGTGATTACAAATCCGTAATTTCTCCAAAAATGATTTTGTCATACTTATAAACAAAGTTAGATCAAAACGACTTTTTTCTCTTAAAACTGTAAACAAATATATTGTATCCGTATAGCTTGAACGAAGTTAGATGTTTACCTGAATAACGACAGTATATATTTTAAGAATAGAGAAGATATTTCATATCGCTATGATGTTATTCAAGAGCTCTTAAAACAATGATTCCTGGTGTTTTTTCAACATAATTCATAAAAGGAGAATCAACGACTTTTTCGTTTTCTTTTCGTGAAGAAGCATTTCTTAACATTGGCCCTTTATCTGTCATGATAAAGAAGCCCACATGTGTTACATCCAATCCAGCAAGTTTCGTATAAATACCAATGAAATCACCGGACTGTAAACGACCTATAACCTCCTCATTAATAAAGTTACTTGGAATATACGTTATTGTGCGTTTCACAACTGGCAACCCAGGTAGATAGCTTCCACCATCAGCTTTTTTATTGAGATATTTTTCTATTTTTACCGCATGGGGACTTATTTCAGCGGTAATATCAGTGGCGAGTTTATATTCTCTATAAGCCCAATCCGTAAAAAAATGTTTCCGATTTAAAAAATGAACATTACCGTTAATATAACGCGTTTTTATGACGTTATTTATGAATTCTGTTTGGGATGTTGATTTGCGCAATGCTTCAACATAATCCAGATAAGTGAAGCAATCTAAGCCTCTAAAATCAATAATCAGTTTTTCTGGTGTATTTTCTGAGCCATGTAACATATTTGCTTGGTAAGGTGTCCCTAAAAAAGCTTCAGAAAGAAAGTCAATTAGTGCCCCTTTTTCCTGATAATTTGTTTCTGAACGTTTTTTGAGAAGAGCATTTAATTTATTTAGAGTATAGGGATCTAGGTTTACGTTGGTTGTTTGTTGTGTTTTTATTTTATTTTCTACAGTACTCTCTTGTGAATCAGAATCCTGAACATCACATCCTGTTACCAACATTAATATGAGAATTAATAGGGATATTTTTCGCATTTTATACACCATTTTGAATTAAAAATTCATGACGAACTATTTCTAAAAGTGCTATTTTTTAAATGCTTATCATGATCATCGTTAGATTTAATGCTAGCATACAATCATTAAGAGTATCAATGAATATAAAGATAAAATCATGGTTTTTAAGGTTACACAAATTGCAAACGATATGAATCTTTTCTAAGATTATAGAATTAAAGGATTTTTCTCTATAATATACTTATTTTTTAATCAAAATTATTGTCAAATAAATATTTTTAAAAATATGATGAGCTTTTTACGTTGTTAAGCTATTCTGGTGTTGCTGCTTTAACTTTATAGCATATTCTGAGGGTAAGAAAATTTTTTAAGAGCTTATCTTTTAAAAGGTTTCAATTACTATAGGATATCTAACGTATCCAATGGAATTGAGATTCCTGAAAACGGTGGGATGAGAGGGGAAAATGATGTCTGATAAAATTCATCGTAATGTCTCTAAAACTATTGGAAATACTCTGTGTTTCATGAAATTTTGTTCATGAGTTTGTCGCACAAATATTTTGTTCGTATAATGCAAAAAAAATTTTTATTCTTTGACAATGAGATAGCAACTAAAGATACACCAATTAAAACGTAATTTTACAGTTTTATCTTGACTCTTACTTAAATTTTTACTTTGTTATTATTTTGTATGTGAAAAGTATACGGTATAGAATACTTTTAAAAGGAAAAGGGAGTTAAAATATAGCGGGGAAGTAATTGTATGCGTAAAATAGTGTGTATGTTATGCAAGACCAAATGCTCAATCCGAAATTTGTTCAGCGTGGGCTCATTTTAGTGTTCATCACTTTATTGTTAGATATTCTTTGTATTGCGATCATTTGTCCTGTTTTGCCTGAATATTTTTCTCAATTAACTGGAAAAGAGGTTAGTACATCTTTTGTAGAAAGAGGAAAATTACTTGCAGCTTATTCAGTGATGCAGTTTTTGTTTGCTCCTGTTATTGGCAATCTCTCTGATCGTTATGGTCGTCGTCCTATTTTGCTTCTCTCTATTATCTGCTTTGCTCTTGATAATCTCATATGTGCTATAGCATGGAGCTATTCTATGTTATTTATCGGGCGTCTTTTGTCAGGGATAAGTGGCGCTAGTTTTGCAACTTGTACAGCTTATCTTGCGGATATATCTGATGATAAAACCCGTACACGCAATTTTGGTCTGTTAGGCATTGCATCCGCATTGGGGTTTATTTTAGGATCGTTTATTGGTGGTTTTTTAGGTCAGTTTGGTCCGCGTATTCCGTTTTATTTTGCTGTTGGTTTTTCACTCATTAATTTTATTTTTTCTTGGGTTATGCTTCCAGAAACCCTTTCTTTATGGAATAGGCGCTTTTTTGATATTAAGCGGGCAAATCCCTTAGGTGCTTTTTGGCACCTGAAACAATATCCGATGGTTCTTTGGGTGTTATTGGTCTTTTTTCTTTATTGGTTTGCGGAATCTGTATGGTTAAGCATTTGGGCGTTCATTGCAAAAGAACGCTATGATTGGAGTTCTTTTTCTATTGGACTCTCCTATAGTGTTTTTGGGATAGGCCAATTTATTGTAGTCGCTCTCTTTTTGCCTTATTTTTCTAAACGATGGAGTGATTGGCATATTGTTATAGTGGGGCTTTTGTTTGCCTCCGTTGCTATGCTGGGCTATACATTCGCGACGCAGGGGTGGATGGTTTATATGGTTTGTATGTGTACAATGCTTGAATATCTTGTTCATGCACCTATACGTGCGATTGCTTCAGCGCAGGTACCGACAAATGTACAAGGAGAACTGCAAGGAGCGATGACATCTGTTATTTCATTAAGTTTAACATTTGGTTCTGTTTTTTATGTGTTTCTTTTTGAATGTTTTACAGATAAAAATGCACTGTTTTATTTTTCAGGTGCTCCTTTTGTTGGAGGCTTTTTTCTTCTTGTCGTTGCCACAGTTATTTTTGCCTTGCGGGTACGTTAATTTGTTGAGAGAGGCCGGTACGTACTATTTTGCTAGAAGAATGCAGAAGATAAACAAAATGTATCATTTTATAGGCAGAAAGTTTTTTGTGATATTTGTTTAACAAAGTGTTATATAAAATATCGATATCTCCTTTTCATTTAGTGCAAATAATTTTTTTATTTTGTGATATTGTTTGTATAGGGGAGTCCGTATTTTTTCTATTGCTTGCAAATTAATATCCAGTGCTAATGCAGCAGCATATTGAAAACAAAAGATTAAAACGTATCTGCGTTAGATGTATCAGTATTGTATGAACAATTCCAAATTTTATATGGCAAATTGGAAGTAAATATTGCTTATATTTGTTGGCATAACTTCTGGAATCGAAAGAAAACCTCATTTTGGAAGAATATAAAGTTGTAAAATTGAAAAGATGTTTTCTGTTTTGCTATTACTTTTTTATTCGGCTTTACAGTTTTCAAAACCATCTACGGCAATATCTTTTAAAAAGTAGAGATTTGTTGCATTGTCTCACACTTTAATTTCTTTATTCTTTAGGAGGAGTTATGCTTCTCATGCAAAATAGAATGCTTAAAATTGTATTGTGAATCCAATGCTTATTTGAAGTTTAGGCACTTTTTTGAATGTTAGACACTTTACTCTTTTTAAAAATAGTTTTTATCGATACACTTACCTTGCTTGGGGGGAGAAGCCAATGATTTTGATGGATACGACCTTAAGAGAAGAGGAAGGAGAAAAATTTAAGCTATTCAGTGCGCTCTTTTTAGTTTCAGAATGATAAATAATAATACAACTTCAATAAGTTGTAGGTATAAAAATAATATAATTGTGCGTAGGAAGATGATATAATTTAAAGGAGAGAAGTTAAAAGGTGAGGCTTTTTATTTTAAGATATTTTTTTATAATTCATAATGAGATCACAAAAATGCTGAAAGAGGTAGTGGCTATCTTGTGGTCCAGGAGAAGCTTCGGGGTGATATTGAACAGAAAAAACAGGTTTTCCAATGATTCGAATACCACAGTTTGAACCATCAAAGAGAGAAATATGTGTTTCTTGAACATGTTGTGGTAAAGAGGAAGAATCTACGGCAAAACCGTGATTCATCGATACAATCTCAACTTTTCCAGTGTTAAGGTCTTTAACTGGGTGGTTGGCACCATGATGTCCTTGGTGCATTTTCACGGTTTTTGCACCAACCGTAAGAGCGAGAAGTTGATGACCAAGACATATTCCAAAAATTGGCAAATTATGATCAATTAATGTTTTAATCGTTGGAATGGCATATTGAGCTGTAGCTGCGGGGTCTCCTGGTCCATTAGAAAGAAAAACGCCATCAGGGTTCATTGCCAGAATTTCTTTTGCAGTTGTGTGGGCAGGCACAACAGTAATGCGGGCTTTTTGTGTTGCCATAAGGCGAAGAATATTACGTTTAATACCGTAGTCAATTGCAATGATATGAAGATTGTGCACATTGTTTGTACCGTATCCTTTATTCCAACTCCATGGTTTTTCATTCCATTGCATTGATGATTGAGATGTCACGTCTTTCGTAAGGTCAAGATTGACGAGACCGTGCCATTTTTGCGCACGTTTCTTTAAAGAAGGAATATCAAAGTTTCCATTAGCATCATGTGCAATGACAGCATTTTGTGCACCTTTTTCACGAATAAGAATTGTGAGTGCACGTGTATCAATACCACAAAGTGCAATAATTTTACGCGTTTTAAGCCATTGATGAAGATTTTCATTGGATCGATAATTTGAGGGATGTGTAATATCTGCTTTGAAAATAGCGCCAACAGCACCATGACAATTGAGAGGAGAGAGATCTTCAATATCTTCGCTATTTGCCCCTACATTTCCTATATGAGGAAAAGTAAAATTAACGATTTGTTGTGTGTATGATGGGTCGGTGAGGATTTCTTCATAGCCTGTGATGGCGGTGTTAAAACACACTTCAGCTTCAGCGATACCTGTAGCACCTGCTCCTTTGCCTTCAATAACGGTTCCATCTGCTAAGACTAAGAGGGCTGTCGGTTTTTTGATACTCCAAGGGTGGCTGGGTGAAGTTGCTTGTATCATAGTATGTATCCACAATTTATTCTCTGAAAGGTATAATGACCAACTTTACACAAAAATCATACCTTTAACAGATGCTGTGTATATTATTCTGGTAACGTTTCGCTTGAAATAGGCAGTATAAGTACATTCCATGAAGAGGTAAAGTCTTGTTTTAGCTTTTCGAAGATCGAGTCCTTAATTATTTTTTTATCTTCCATTGCAAGATGGATAAAGATTGGTTAAAAGGCATATTCTTCTTGAACAAAATTGGATAAATTTATGTTGCGTAACCAGATTGATGGGGCTCTTAGGGCTGCTTTGAAAGTGCAAGATAGTGCGCGTCTTGCTACACTTCGTTTAATGAATGCTGCAGTTAGGGATCGTGATATTCTTTATTATGATGAGGGGAAGCTAGAAGTGGATGATCAGCAGATACAGTCTGTTTTCACTAAAATGCTTCAACAGCGTGAAGAATTGATGCGAGCCTATAAAGAGTCTGGTTGCTTGGAATTGGCAGAGAGAGGACAAGCAGAAATAGAAGTTATTCGTGAATTTCTTCCCTATCAACTTAAGGAGATGGAAGTAGAACAGGTTCTTTGTGAAGCTTTGGCACAAACAAAGGCTGAAAAATTACGCGATATAGGTAAGGTGATGGCATGGCTTAAGGAACGGTATGCGGGGCAAATGAATTTTTCTAAAGTGTGCAATAGTCTTCGTAAAAAATTGCAATAGATCTTGTTAATTCAATGGGATGGGAAAATATTTTTTATTGTGCGTCACCTTTATAAATCAGTAGGATTTTGATAAATATCATTTATTTTTTATATACATACTATTATCAAAAAAATATTTTTTTTGAAATCAACGAAGTTTTTTTGGAGCTCATAGAGCAATAAACATTCTTTTATGTATTATATTTTTCTGTTCTTCAAAGCTGTTAGATCATTAAAAAACAAAAAGGTTATAGAGTTTTTACTTTTAAAAAAAATCTATTATTTGCACTGTTAAAAATTTTAAAACAGGATGATTAAGTTAATTGATACAGATTTCCAATTTTGGGGAGTGTATTATTGTCTTTTTTGCTGTTTCAAAGCATTTGTTTGATAAAGAGTTACCATATTTAGAGTAGTGATTATTCGGTAAGAAATTTAAATATAGATGGTTTTATCAATATGGTGTGTATCTTTTTAATTCAAGTGCTGGTTTTAATGATAAGAAAATCAGAATTTTAGAACGTTTTTTCTAGGGAAGAGATTTTTAAGCTGAGTTTATGAAATAAAAGGGTATTTTGAAAAGAAGTCTTTGTTTTTAATGTGTTCTTGAGATAATTTTGAAATTCTTTTCTCTGATTAAATCCCTTATAAGCTATATAAAATCTATAAGTTATGCAGAATAAAATGAGTAACCTCTATTTATGGGGATATAGTGGTGAATCTGTTAAAAATAGTTCAGTTAGCAACAATGGCTTACCCGTTAACCGCAAACGGGAACGGCGTGCCCATAGTGCACCTTGTTGACCAATATGAATGTAATCGCGGGTTAATTTGTCATTGTTAAATAAATAATGTCCTAGAGGTACAGTTCCCAAATGCATCAAGGCTTGATTGTGTAGGAGGGTTTCTTGTGGAATTACAGTGCGTCCAAGGAGCCAAGGTTTATTATCTCCCATTAATATGATTTCGCGTAGCCAATAACGCGCACTTTCGGGGAGATGCTCTGCTTCTTCTGTTAATTTATCTTGCGTAATAAAACATTCGCGTTGTGGTTGAACTTGGAGGCAGGTACAATATTTCTTTAATCGAAGCGTCATCGAGCCCGATTCCATGAGCCAATCGCGAACGTTTTCTGGTATTGGAGGATTTTGATCAGAGAACCACGTTAGAGGCGGTAAGATGGAATCTTCAAGATCAGACATCGTTTTACTCCACAGCTAAAGTCTTATTCCATATGTTATGTTGGGTTAAATAGATAGCTCTATTGTAATACAAGGAGTATAAAAGCAGCAAGATTTTAACAGGAAGATATCAAAGGGAAAGTCGATTGCAAAGGTCTTTAAAAGAAGATATGCGGGAAGTATATATTATAGGATTATTTTCATTAAAAAAGCAAAATAAGGTATTATGTTTTATCCAAGGCGCTTTCACAATGCGTTACGGAAATTTCTTTATCGCATGAGAGCAATGGGAAAAATGTTTCGTACTTTAAAATTCGTTTGTAACGCATATAAAGAAGAGCTAAAAATTCATCTATGCAAGATGATATAAAGAGGAAGTTTTAAGAGGAACAAAATTTTATTTTATACTTTAGAAAGTGAAGAGATATTCAAATCTTTTGAATTGAGATGTAAAGGGGATCGTATTCTTTATAATCAAGAAGTTTATATTAATGCATATATTTTTGAAAAATTTAAAATATATTATATTATTAAAATTGTTAAAAATTACTTCACATAACATAATGTGTATTAATTCTATAATAAAGTTACATTAATATTATTTCATATTTATTTTATATACTATTTTCTTTCATAGATTAGAAAAAATTCTTTATCATTTTGTTCTTACCGTCTCTCTTTATTTCTTAAGATGCAAAAAAGCTCTTCGAGTTTTCTTGGTAAAAAGGGTATTGTTGATAGAGTGTATAGGTATTAGCATTATACGGTAGAATTTTTAATCATCGTTAGTGATTTTTGTAACCTTATGAATTGTTATTACAGTGAGATATGCTGGATTTGCGCACGTGGTACAAAAATCAGTTCGTATTTCGTTAAAATAACGCAACATATCTCTCCTGATATGCGTAAGTTTATATAGGTATGAAATGGTGCGTTATAAAGTTCTTTACTGCATTTCGTTTTATAATACGGTGATGGTGTATGCCTAAAATCGCAGCTTAAGCATCTCACCATCATATCAAAATTGGTAACAACAAGTTACAAGGAAATATTTCAAACTCTGCTAGTTGTTTCCTAGTTTTGTATTGAATCCCAAAAGGTGTAAAAAATAAATACTCTATGATCGAATTTTTTGTCCTATCCATATAAGAATACAGGCTCCTATAAAACCTGAAATAAGATAGCCAAGCCAACCAGCAAAACTTACACCTAAAAGACTAAAAAGAAAGCTTGCTAGCGCAGCGCCAATAATCCCTAAGATAATATTTAACAATATTCCTGTTTGGCTTTTCATAATATACTGTGCAGCCCAACCTGCAATCCCGCCAATGACAATAGCTGCAATCCAGCCGATGTTTGCATTTTCCATGATACCCTCCTTTGCCTGAATTTAAATTGTAACTAGAGTAAACTTTGTAAAAATCAAGGTTTATTCCTTTTTTACCCAGTGGAAAGGATATTGCTTTTAGATATTTTACTTATTACTTTCCTTTATATTAAAATAATATTCACATTTGTATCATAATAATACTTAATAAGTATAAATATATAATACATTTTAATTTATAAACAAATTAATTAATTTAGAAATACGAATAAAATAAGAAAATATTAGTGAAAATGTTTTAATAACTCATAAAGTGTATTTATAAGCTTTTTAAAGCTCTCTCTTAAATTGAAAAAAACAACTGTGATTAAAGCAATAAGTAAAATGGATATTTAAAAGTTTGGAGCTTGCCAATTGATATCAATGATGTTTGAAATTAAAACTGCTTTGTTGACACGTTATAGCGTGGCTGTATAGGTTTAACCTCTACAGATCTTGATATAAATATTGCATTTTTGTGGGGTTTTGCATTCCTTATAGAGCATTTCTGTTTTGCTGCTACTGTGAAGCGATCCCCTTTTTACAAGGCGAGTTTAGGTTGGAACTATCATACTCTTGACCTATTCTTTATGTGTTTAACAGTCTTGGCTTTGAGATGGTTAGGCATTTTTATGTCTTTCTTCAAGAGTTCTATTCTACATGCTGCTTTGTTTGTAATGTGCAAGCAAATGACTTTGAGCAATTCATCATGAATAGATTTTAAATGAAAGAAATTTACGATGAAGAAAGCTCATTTAAATTGTCAAATAATAAGATGTTTTGATTAAATCAATATCTTGACCATATTCAAAATTGAATAATCGATGTGATGTGTGTTTTATTCAAGTTATTTGAAAAGTTTAAGTTTTTTCTGTTTGTTCTTCAGCAGGGGTGCGTAGACGAGAACTTTGAAGAAGTCCCTGTTCTTCTAAAATGGGGTAGATCATTGAGGTCAAAAGAGAGTTGATTTGTTTGAGGTCGCGCACAGTGTCGAGATGAAGACTGGATGATTCTACATTTTTGAGATCCCCTTCACGCAGACGTTTAAAATGTTTTAAACTCATCTCTTTTTCTAAGTTTCGTAGTTGATCTTTTTTTTGTACCAATAGGTGTGCAGTATGTGTATCACGTGAGACGAGAACGTTAAATGCTATATGCGCGTTGGCTAGTACAATGGCGTGGAAACGAAGGAGATCACTCCAGCCCTCGCTGCTGAACTGTAAACCTTTTTGTTGTTTCTTTTTAACCAGCATCAGCATATTATGAATAATGATATCGCCTGCTTGGTCTAATTTTATACAGGCGCCTAGAAGTTCTTGCGTTTGAAGAGCTTCTTCGTCAGATAATTTTTGTCCCGCTAATCGTGCAAGATAAAGTTTGATGGCGATATGTTTTTTGTCCAATATGGTGTTGAGTTGGTTGAGTTCACGAATAATATTGGGATCAGGATTTTCATAAAGTCCCATGATTTTTTCTAGCATGATGTCTACAAGATCACAAATATGAATGACTTCACGCATGACATTCGAGAGAGCGAGAGTTGGGCGTTCAAGAACACTGTCATCAAGAGCTGTTTGATCGGATAAATTGAGCGTTTTGTTAGCTTGCATTTTTTTTGCACTTATATTCACGATCTGAGTGGTTAATTTTAAAACCCATTTTGAAAGTGGTATTCCAGCAAGGAGAATGAAAACATTAAAAATGATATGGGCGTTGATCACTTGAGTAGGGGCGTTATTGCCAAGCCATGTGATGGGAGGGTGAAAGGAGAGAAATAAGATAAGTATAAGGATTGAACCGGCCCCACGCATGAGTAAGTTTCCTAAGGGAACGAGGCGGGTATTAGGAGAGGCGTTGCGCGTTAAAAGTGGTGCTATAAGAGAAGAGCCAAAGTTGACACCAAGAACCATGACAACACAGAGTTGCGTATGAATAAGATCGTAATTGGCAAAATTGACCAGCAAAATGATTCCTGCGATGGATGAATGTAAGAGGTAGGTTAAGCCAGCAGCCAACAAAAAAGAGGAAACAGGATCGGTTGAAAGATAACGAATGATGCTAGGCAAAATTTCGCTTTCACGTAAAGGTTCTGTCGCTGTACTTATCATCTCTAAAGATAAAATCAAAAGACCAATACCGATGACAATACGTCCTATTTGACGCCATTCACGTTTTTCTGTTGTCATGAAGATACAAGTGCCAATTAAAAGACACAAGGGCACAACAAGAGTGAGGTCATAGGTGAGAATTTTTACAACGATTGCTGACCCTAATTCTCCTCCACGTACAGCCATAAGTCCTGCTACTCCAGAGACAAAACCAGATTCAACGAAAGAACCAACGAGGAGCGTTATTGCTGTAGAGCTTTGTAAAATCATTGCTGTAAAAAGTCCAAAACTTACAGCAAACAATGGTTTTGAAATGACGTGGCACATTTTATATTTAAGTCTGTCACCATAGGCGCGTTCAATTCCTGTGCGCACCATGCGTGTGGCCCAGAGAAGTAAAGAAATAGCGCCGGCAAGATGAAGGAGTACCAATGAACCATTCATGATACTTTATTCTTTCTTTGTTGTTGTGAATGTGGTTACTTCAAAATTAATAAATTGAAGTTTATTGTTTTTATTTCACTTTTGCTTTTAATACTTGATTAAAATCATAACCGCTTGGATTTTGAAAAACCTTTAGACCAAAACAGGGCAGAATAGAATAAAGGTGATCAAAAATATCGCCTTGAATTTGTTCATAGTCTATCCAAACGGTGGTGTTCGTAAAGCAATAGATTTCTAAGGGTAAACCATTTTCTGTAGGAGGTAATTGCCTTGCCATATAGGTCATATTAGGGTTGATATTTAGATGCTGTTGTAGATAAGCAAAAACATAAGCACGAAAAGTTCCAATGTTGGTTAAACGGCGCGTATTGGCTAAAACATCATGATTTTTATCTAATTGAGCATTCCATTGATCAATTTCTGCTACTTTTTGCGTGAAATAATTTTCTAATAAATTAAATCGAGAAAGATATTTTTGTTCTTCTTCTGTGAGAAAATGGATACTTGATTGATCAATAAAAAGGGAGCGTTTGATGCGTCTGCCACCTGATTCTTGCATGCCACGCCAATTTTTAAAAGGGTCGGTCACAAGTTTACGGATAGGAACTGAGGTGATGGTGTTGTCGAAATTTTGAACTTTAACAGTATGCAAGGCAATTTCAATAACATCACCATCGGCACCGAGATTGGGGATTTCAATCCAATCTCCAACGCGAACCATATCAGTGGATGAAATTTGAATACCGGCAACGAGAGAAAGGAGCGTATCTTGAAAAATTAACATGAGAACCGCGGCCATTGCACCAAGACCGGAGAAGAGAATAAGAGGGGAGCGGTCAATCAATGTAGCAACCATTAAAATTGTTGCAACAGCAAAAAGTGCAATTTTAGCAATTTGAATATAACCTTTTATTGGTTTTAGTCGTGCTGTTGGTCGTTGTTCGTAAAGGATGTTAATGACATTGAGACAGGAAGAAATTGTCAGGACAACAAAAAAGATAATGAAGGCGTTGGCAACATTACCGATGACAGTGCTAAATGCATCGGGCAATGTTGGAATAAAATTAACACCAATTGAAAGAATAAAAGCTGAAGTGATATTTGCCATGTATTGAATAGCATTATTAATATCGATCGTTGTATTTTTGGGGAGAAAAGAAGAGAGTTTTTTTGCTCCGTGAATAAGTAATTTTCGTCCTAGAAAGTTCACTAAAAGGGCAGCTATAGTAAGAATAATAAGCCAAGAAATAGCCTCTAACCACGGATATTGAACAATAAATTCGATCACTTTTTTATTCTCCATTTCTAAAAATATATGCAGTTGAGGGTTTAAAATTTTACAACTGCTTAAGAGGAAGTATTGGAATTATGCTCTAAAGTCGTTAAATATGCAAAAAAGAATTTTCAAACTCTGTGAGAGATAATGCGTTTTCCGCCCGATTTCCTTAATGAACTGCGTACGAGACTCCCAATTTCAACAGTGATTGGGCAACGGGTGGATTTTGATCCTCGAAAAAGTAAGCCTTCACGGGGAGACTTTTGGTGTTGCTGTCCATTTCATGGTGAAAAAACGCCAAGTTTTCATTGTGATGATCATAAAGGGCGCTATTATTGTTTTGGTTGTGGTGTAAGTGGAGATATTTTTACCTTTTTGTGTGAGCTTGATGGATTGCACTTTTCAGAAAGTGTAGAGCGTTTGGCTGATTTTGCGGGAATAAAACTCCCTATTTTGGATTCACAAAGTCATAAACGTCAACTGGAAAAAGCTGACCTTTATGATGTGATGAAAATTGCTACAGATTTTTTCCAATATAATTTACGCGATAAAGAAGGTACGCAAGCACGTCGTTATCTGGATGCACGTGGTGTTACACCAGAGCTTGTAGAGCGTTTCCGCATTGGTTTTGCACCGGTAAGGCGTACAGCTTTGAAAGAAGCTTTGAGTGCACTGGGCATTTCAATAAAGCAAATGGAAGAATGTGGGCTTCTCTCAGTGCATGAGGAGAGCGCGGATTCTTATGACCGATTTAGAAATCGCATTATGTTTCCTATCGAAGATTTGCGCGGACGTGTGGTGGCTTTCGGAGGGCGTGCATTAGAGAAAGAGACACGAGCAAAATATCTCAATAGCCCTGAAACAGTGCTGTTTCATAAAGGAAATATACTTTATAACGCGGCAGCAGCTCGCAAAAATAGTCGCTTTGTTGGCGATGAAAAAATTCATTCACTTCTTGTTGTTGAGGGGTATATGGATGTCATTGCATTGACTAAAGCTGGTTTTGAAGGAGTCGTAGCGCCCTTAGGGACAGCATTAACGGAAGCGCAAATTGAGCTTTTATGGCAGATGGGGAAGGAGCCCATTTTGTGTTTTGATGGTGATGATGCTGGTTTAAAAGCTGCTTTTCGTGTTGCTGATCGTGTGTTGCCTCTTTTAAAGGCTGGGGTTTGTGTACGCTTTGTTTTGTTGCCACAAGGGAAAGATCCTGATGAAATTGTTTGTGCTGGTGGAGCACAGCTTTTTTCTTCTTTTTTGCAAAAGGCAATTCCTTTGAGTGAGCTTTTATGGTGGCGAGCTACCTATGGAAAGCATTTTGAAATTCCAGAGACACGAGCAGCGCTAGAAAAACAACTGAAACAACAAATTTTTACGATTAAGGATGAAGATGTCCGCCGTTATTATTTGCAAGATGTAAAAAAACGCCTTTTTGATTTTTTTCGTCCCTCTTTTTCGAAAAAAAAGGGGGGAGGGCGATATGATCAATCTTCACCAAATAGGACCTTTAAAGATCAAACCTTTTCTCTGTTAGCAAATTCTGAAATAGTACGAAATTCTTCGCAATCTATTCCTTTGCGTGAAGCAGTGATTTTACTCACTTTAGCTTACTATCCTGAGTTGTGGTATGAAAATTTTGAAATTCTTTCTGAGTTAGAATTAAAAAATACTCAATTGATAACTCTTCATCAAGCTATGTTGGAAATTCTTGGGGACCAACAGCTTCATGATAAAGAGACGATGGTTGCATTCTTAGAGAAAAGAGAACAAAAAGCTCTGTTAGAGCGTATGAAACATCTTGTGCAAAATATTGGTATGCGTATTATCCTTGGTGGAGCCCCTATAGAAGATGCACGTGCTATATTAAAACAAGCTGTCTACTTGCATCTTCAAGAACACCACCTACATAAGAGATTACAGGATATTGAAGAGCAACTTGTAGAAAATCCTAAGAGTGAGGTTTTTGATCTGCTTCGTGAGGTAAAAAATGAGCTGGAGCAGATGCAGGCAACAGAAGCGTTAATTGAAGGGTTTGGAAGTTGGTTGGATGAAAAAATAGACGGGAATACACAAGATACGATAAAATGATTCGCTTTTTTAATGCGAATCAGTCACTTAAATTTTAGATGAGGAACTTTATGTGGAGTGACATTTTTATAAAGATGACAATTAAATTTTAGAAAAAGCGGGTAAATTTTAGGAAAAGCGGGAAATTGGTTCTTACGATAGGGTACAGAGATTATCTCAGAAGGGCTGAGAGGTGTCGGGGAAACTTCTGGAGTTTTCCCGCGTTTTTGTCTGGATGTCGAGTTTGTCTGGATGTCAGGGCATATACAAAATGTATTCTTTCCAATAGTAATCTCTTAAAAGGAAGTATATATGAGTAACTATTGGTAGATTTTAGTGAGAACAAACAAACTGGTCACATGGAAACTATGGTTACATGGAAACTGTGAAGTGATCGAGTGGAGTTATGGTATGGCAACAAAGGTTAAACAGAAAGATAATGCAGAAGTAACAAGCCAAGCGAGTTTGGATAGTCCTCTTCTTGATTTTTCTGATGATGCCATCAAGAAAATGATTAAGCTTGCCAAAAAAAATGGTTACGTAACAATGGATGAACTCAATGCAGTTCTTCCTTCTGACGAGGTTACATCCGAACAAATTGAAGATATCTTGGCGATGTTCTCTGAGATGGGGGTTAATGTTGTGGATGATGAGGATGAAGTTGAGTCTGAAAATTATGAAGAAGAAGTTACGGTAGAGGGTGGTGATTTAGTAGAAGCCTCTAGCCACGCAATTGCAACGACAACGAATAAACGCGAAGTAACAGATCGTACGGATGATCCGGTGCGTATGTATTTGCGTGAGATGGGAGCTGTTGAGCTTCTTTCGCGGGAAGGCGAAATTGCCATTGCTAAGCGTATTGAAGCAGGGCGTGAGACAATGATTGCGGGACTTTGTGAGAGTCCTTTGACTTTTCAGGCTCTTATTATCTGGCGTGACGAGTTAAAAGAGCAGCGTATTCTTCTTCGTGAAATTATTGATCTTGAAACGACTTATGCTGGTCCAGAAGCAAAGCAGGCTCCTATTATTGAGCGAAGTGAAGTTGATAAGACGGTAGAAGAAAAAATGTCTTCTGGTATACGTAATATGGGGGAGAGCGCAGGAGAGAGAAATATTGAAGACGATGATGAAGAAGACGATGACGATGTTAACTTATCGCTTGCTGCAATGGAAAATGAGCTTTGTCCTCAAGTTATGGAAACATTGGATTTTATTGCTCAAACCTATGTGAAATTACGAAAATTACAAGATCAGCATGTTGAAAGCAGTTTGGCAGAGCGTAAAGAGGGGGCCCTTACTTCTTCTCAGAAGAAGAAATATATTCAATTAAAGGGTGAGTTGATTCAAGCAGTAAAATCTCTTTCTTTAAACCAAAATCGTATTGAAGCTTTGGTTGAACAGCTTTATGACATCAATAAGAGATTGATTCATAATGAAGGTAAGCTGAAACGGATTGCCAATAGCTATGGCATTGGCCATGAGGACTTTTTAAAAGAATACCAAGGGCGTGAATTGGACGCAGATTGGATGAATTATATTGCTGCCTTGCCTACACCTGGTTGGAAAGAGTTTTCGGTGCGTGAAGCAAAAGAAATCCAAAAACTGCGAAGTGAGATACAAAATCTTGCGCAAGAAACGGCTATTTCGATTGGTGAATTTCGTCGGATTGTTATGCAGGTGCAGAAAGGTGAACGCGAATCAACTATTGCGAAAAAAGAAATGGTAGAATCTAATTTGCGTCTTGTCATTTCAATTGCAAAAAAATACACTAATCGTGGTTTGCAGTTTCTTGATCTTATTCAAGAAGGCAATATCGGTTTGATGAAGGCTGTGGATAAGTTTGAATATCGGCGCGGCTACAAGTTTTCAACTTATGCAACATGGTGGATTCGTCAGGCTATTACACGTTCAATTGCTGATCAGGCACGTACAATTCGTATCCCTGTTCATATGATTGAAACAATTAATAAAATCGTTCGTACTTCGCGTCAGATTCTCCATGAAATTGGACGAGAACCAACACCAGAAGAATTATCTAGCAAGCTTTCTATGCCGTTAGAAAAAGTACGAAAAGTTCTTAAAATTGCAAAAGAACCTATTTCTCTCGAAACGCCTGTTGGTGATGAAGATGATTCCCATTTGGGTGATTTTATTGAGGATAGGAATGCGTTATTACCAATTGATGCAGCTATCCAAGCTAATCTGCGAGATACGACAACACGCGTTCTTGCTTCATTAACACCGCGGGAAGAACGTGTTTTGCGGATGCGTTTTGGAATAGGGATGAATACAGATCACACGTTGGAAGAAGTAGGACAACAATTTTCAGTTACAAGAGAGCGTATTCGTCAGATTGAAGCAAAGGCACTTCGTAAATTGAAACATCCTAGCCGTTCACGAAAATTGCGCAGTTTTCTCGATTCTTAAATAAAGGAATTCTTGTGCATTTTAATAACTTCCTCTTTCTTCTTAATGAAGGGGGGGGAGGTGCGTCATGTTGTACTTGGATACTTTCTTGAGAAAAACATGGGAAGAATTTGAATAATCTAGAAAGTTTGCGATGTTTAATGTTTTTCTTAGCTTTGGGGCTTTATACTTCTCTGTCTCAAAAGAATAGATATAGGGCAAAGGGTGTTTATGGAGTAGAGAGTAGGGGGGCTTTCAAGAAATGAACGATAAAAACATTACCTTGCGTATAGCGCAGCTCGTTTTTTAAGAAATGGGATCTATTAGGAATAAACTTATATTGCAACATACGGACTTTTTGATGAAAAATGTGTATTCTTTTGCGGGATTTTTCTATCATTTTAGGTAACGCATTTTATTCTTTGTCAGTTTATAAAGAGATTTTTCAATAGGTTATGTTCATTTATATGCGCTATTTTTGAATATTCTCTTTTTATTCAGATAGATTTTAAGAACATGGTTTAAAGTATACATTGAGTTGAATCTTTTTAAGAGACAGAAATAGATGAAATTATAGAAATTAAACGTTTTATTTTTATAGATCGTCTTAATTAAAAAAGGTGTGTCTGAGTTTATGAGTGGAGAACTCCCCTTTTGGAAAGTAAAAAAATTAGAAGAGATTTCCATTTCTGAGTGGGAGAGCCTTTGTGATGGCTGTGGCCGTTGTTGTCTCCATAAAGTTGAGGACGACGATACGGGTGACCTTTATGCAACCAGTATTGCTTGTCGTCTTTTAGATGGGGAAACTTGCAGGTGTCGAGATTATGCTCATCGTAAATCAATTGTACCAGATTGTATGTCGCTAGACATTACGACAGTTAAAACAGCGCGTTGGCTTCCAGAAAGTTGTGCTTATAGATTAATTTATGAGGGAAAAGATCTTCATTGGTGGCATCCATTAGTATCAGGAGATTGTCAGACGGTACATACAGCGCGTATTTCTGCACGCGGACAAATAGAGGTTTACGAAGACGAATTATTATCTGAGGAAGAATATCTTTATCACATTACTGGTCTTCTACGTGAAGGCCAGTAATGTAATTTTTATACAACTGTTTGTGACTTAATCGATCGCAAAGACTACAGTGACGCTCACGTTATAATTTAACTCACCACCTGCAAAATTTGTATTTGCGTAGCTTACATCTGCTGCTCTACTCATGAGACGTGGTGTTGGGTGATAGTAATCATCCTTTTCATTGATTTCAATAATTTTTCCTAATTTTAAATCGGCCGCTTGCGCTATCGTTTGCGCTTTTTCAATGGCTTCAGTAATGGCTTTTTTACGTGCTTCTTGATAAAATGGCTTTGTATCTGCGTTGGTAAAAGTAATGCCGTTAACTGAATTAACACCTAGTGACATCGCTTGATCAAAGATTTTACCAGCATTGGTAAGATCACGAATGCGTACGGTTAAAGAATTTGAAACATGATAGAGTTTTTCATTATTCTTTTTTTCGTGCTGTTTATCAGAGGTTGACTGATAAATGGATAAGCCTGATGTTTGCAAATCATTTGCTTGGATACCATTGTTTTTAAAAGCTTTTATAATATCATTGATGGATTGATTATTGGAAGCTAATGCCTTTTGGGCAGTTTTATCATAGGTAACAACGGCTAGATTAATAATTGCCATATCCGGTGCGGCTTGACTTTCTCCGATTGCTGTCACTGTAATTGTTGCATTTTTCATTTTATTTTCTTCAGCATAAGCACGTACAGTCAACGATGTGGTTAAGAGTGTAAATGCTAATATAACTGTTTTAACCAGAGAACCCTTCAGTGGTTGAATTTTCTTTTCTATCATATCTATACCTTTATATTTGTCAGTTAATTATTCTCTCATTTTTAAGAGTTTTTGTAAAGAAATTAGAGCACTGAAAAAAAAACCAATAGAAAAGAGAAAAAGATGGGTTATAATCTTTGTCAGCTCTTGTATCATAGGGCATTTTAGTTTAGAGAGAAACAACCTATGTGGGGCCTGTAGCTCAATTGGTTAGAGCCAGCGGCTCATAACCGCTTGGTTGGGGGTTCGAGTCCCTCCGGGCCCACCAATAGGGAAATATCCAATAGAAAAATGGATCGCTTATATAAAAGTTTTGAGATTCTACCTTTTTCGTTTTTTTTATTTATTTTCCTGTTCGTTCTAAAATCCTTTAGTCGTTGTTTGTTTCATTTTTTTTCTCTCAGTCACTTTAATATAAAGTGAGGGTATATTTTTTTAGTCTCATCAAAGAAGTTCTCTCATTTGCAACATTGTAGCATTTTGATTAACTGATATGTGTCGCTATTTACTTTCTTAATTCATATACTGTTTTGTACTTTTCTTGTGTGATGTGCTTCATAAAATAGACGGCTAAAAGCTTCATTGGATAAATTTATTTATACTTGTTCTGCAAATAAACAGATCTCAATAAAACAAATTTTAAAGATTGGGCCTGTTCAGAACAAATGGCTCAAAAAACATTTAGTGTAAATTTGCTTTTTTCTAAGTGATGTTAATGTCTTTTAGACGTTCGAATAGCATCATCGTGATGAAAGGTTGTATATAAGAGAATGTGATCTATAGGCGTTCATATGTATCATGGGGTCAACGATGATAACATTTGTTGATATTTTCTTTTTCCCAAGAAAGGAGTTCTATTTGATTTTTGAGAAATATTGTTCATAGTGACGGAGGCGTGTTCTTTGAAAAGAATTTCATCAATTGTTCTTTGAAAAATCAATTGAGTGATTGTTTCTATCGCTTTGCATCATCCCGATTTTATTGTAATAAGCCTTTTATTATTCTGTAAGAAATGTTTTCTATGATATTAGAAAATTCGTTAAAATGCCATTTTCTGTCTTTGTGTATTTTTTTCTTAATGTTCAAATTATAGAGTTTTCATGTGATCCGAATTATTATTGAAGAGCAGACGTCTTTTTTAATTTTACTCTCATAAGGGATTGGCAATATTGCGGTAAACCTACCACTTTTTTGTATTGCTAACCTTTTTCTCGTATTGATCGTGTAGAGAGTTTTATCTTTGTTATGAGTTTTCTCTCTTATGAAAAAGTATTGGCAGAGAGGGGGATTTTTTTGTAAAAGTACACTTCTTCTTCAAAATCATACTTTGAAAATATAATTCTTCATTTGCATAAGGGAATTTCTCTTGCATAAGGGAATTTCTCTCTTGTTGTAAATCTGTATACAATTTACGTACAAAGATTGTGCGTGGTGATTCGTTTTATTTTTTAAGAATATCATTTTTGCTCATGATAGAGACTTATATTAGTATTTACAAGGTGTGTTTAGAGGGGAGGTTACCTGTAAACGTGTTACAGAGTTTTAGGTAGTGTGGCTCTGTTTATAAGAATTTATTCCTATAACATTGTTATATTCTTGCTTTGCAATATTGTTTAAAAAACATAGATAGTGCTATGTAGCATAAAATTGTGATGTATTTTTTCAAAAAGCTTTTTCGTGTTCTCTTATATAGAGTTCAGGAGTGTCTTCAGGGATATTTTCACATTAGTTTTCATTGGTCCGAATCGCAAGATCTGCGTAACATTATTCGCGTTTTTGATAGATTATACCAATTTTCATAAGTAAGGTCTGGATCGTGTGATGCCTTTTGTTTCACCATGGTACATGACTAATAGAACTTCATCTGATTTTGTAAAATAAGTTTGTACACAATTGCTTCCATACTGCCTATTGCAAATATTTTTTTCTAAGGTATGAGATATATTTGAACGCTTTAGCGTTATATAGTTTGACTACATGGAGTATGACTATGAAGAATGATAAAAAATTTGAAACAACTTTATCTGATATTATTGTGAAATGGGAGTCTTTATCGACGTCTCAAAAGCAAGCGATATTGGATAAAGTAGAAAATTCTACAGATTCTGCTCATTCAACAGAACATTTAAGGCTTCAATCTTCTTTTTATCTCCAGACGAAATCAAAGTTATGAGTTTTAAATCTTCATCGGAGATGTTGAAACCAGTTATTACATATATGGCACTAGCATTTCCCAGTGTGTTCAAAATAGCCATGAGTTTATCTACAGAAGGCCTCTTTCCCCCATTTATCATTTGTTGGACGTAATTTTGTCCACAGCCTGCAGCTCTGCTTATTTCAATCATTGTTCGTCCGTCACTTTTTATCAATTCAACTAAGCGTTGGAACCAATCTTTTTCAGTCTTTGTCATTTTTAGACCTTTACATATTTACGCTATAGCGTTAATATTGCGTTGCGAATCCAGAATATATGATACAAGGAGCGTGAAAATATCCATGTGTAGCTCTTCGCTAAGGAAGCATATAGAGTTGTTTTTAACTAATAACAAAATGTCCCCATACACTTTCAGATTCGAATCAATAAAAATGGTTGCTTAGTTCCACGGTTGTGAAAAAGTAAATGTGTATACCAGAAAGGGCGATACACACTCGTATGTTTATGAGATTTCACTGTGATAGTATACGTAGCAGCATTATAAATCAAGATATACCCCAACATCAGAATTTGTAAAAAAATTCTGCGTTGAGGTAGTATGTGAATATAACGAAGCTTTAGAGCCTTAAGAGATAGGATAATGGCTGTAGAAAAAATGTAAATTCATAGGCAAAGAATACTGATTTCTCCTTTATTGTAATAAATTAGATCACTATCAGATGGTATATCGTATATATGCATTAAAAAATTGGGAAATATCAAAAAAGTGATCTTGGATATTTTATTAAACAGGAAGGTAATCTGATCCACAAAGGTGGTTGTTTGGTAGAATTATACATTCGATCAATGCCCTTATGGGGATGAGTGTGTTTTTATGATGCTGCGGTTTATAATGAAGTCTGTGTTTACAATGATATTGTTATTTATAACAATGCATTAACATATGGTTGTGTAGTCGTTCGTAAGAGTTTGCATGTTTATGAAAAATAAGAACTTTATCGTTATTTGAATATGAGTGGAGATGCATATGTTTACGCTAATGCGGTCTTTTTTGATCAAGTTTTGAATGTTCAATGTATTGAATTTTATGGTGATACTCGTGATTGTAGAAAGGCTCGAGTTTATAATGATGCTTTAGTTTATGGTGATGTAAAGATTTGTGGGAAGGCAAAATTTTACAGAAATGCTGTGCTTTGTGACAGTGAAGATTTTTGTAATAATGAAAAACTTTCATATAGCCGCATTCCACATGGCGTAAAAAGGAAGATAGGAACGATTTGGGCAAGGCTTTTATGATTGCATTGCGTCGTTAGTTTTATTTGACGTTCCTTATTTTTGTATTTTGTGTCAATAAATGTGTCGCAAATAATTGGTGTGAGTGTAGATTTAGCCGCTTTCAGAGATTTGTTTGCGCCATTGATCAATGCTTTAATGGAGAAAATAAGAATGCCGAGAGTGATTGTTCACACTTGGAACATGCAATTTATTGCATTCTTTTTTTGATTGAGGATGAAATAAATTGGTCAAGATGATCACTTGAGCGACAATTAAGGGAGATCCAAATGAGTGTAAACGAAATTTTATTGGGAGCAATGGTTGTTGTTTTGTTGTGCAGCGGGGTTATATTTCGGTTTTCTTTATATTATCGCAGTCAAGTGAAAATTTTAAAAGAGGAATCTAGAAGAATAAAGCATGAGTTTTTAAGAGATTCTATGAAGATGACTGAAGAACGAGATAGAGCTATTAGAGAGCAAAGTATGGTGATTAAAAGACGTGACCAAGCAATTGAAAAACTGAAAAAACAAATTAAGCAATATGAAAAAAATGAAAAGAAATATAAAAAAATGCTTAAATCTGAAGATGATAAAGAGTGATTGTATTCATATTTTGCATTAAAGGGTTTGAAAATGTGTTAGGAAGATTGGAATGACGAGAGAGATAAACTTTAATGAAGCCAATTATGGTGCTGATGGAGATATTGTATTAGAAGAGAATATTCAAGTTTACTCTGATTTTATGAAAACATTTAAGTTTATAAGACAGAGCGTCGTTGGTCATAAAATAAGAGTTTATGATGATAAACCAGTTTATAGGTAGGCTGGTTATTAAAAAGCGCGTCTATACAATCCAGCAATTTTATATTATTGCTGGAAACAATTTTGCACGTTCCTTTTAGATGTAAGGTATAAATGCTACGATAGTTTCAGCTAATAGGTATAAAAAGTTGCATGATAATAGGAAGAAAGAGATATTTGCTTTTTATGAAGATGAAATGGGTAAGTCAGTTATGATTATCAGATACAGAAGAGGAATATGAACGTAAAAGATATTAATATCTTGTAGAGTAATTATATTTCTCATTGATGTTTATCTTCTCTTCATGTGCGTTTATTTTTTATGAAAAATACAAGACTTAAGAGATTTTCTTTTTGATAAAGGCTATAGAGATTTGTGTGTGATTGAAAATAAACACATAATCTGTAAGAATATGACTGTTATTTGTAAGCGTCAGAAATAATACAAAAAACGCCCTCTCATTGAGGGAAAAACAATCACTGTTCATTTGTCACAAAAATAACTCAACATACCATTATACAAAATAAACGCTTGTTTTAATGGTAAAGAACGTTAGGATTGTAGTTCTCTAATAAGAGCCTTATGTGTAACTTCTTTTATTTGCTCAATATTGATTAGGATATCTTGTTTTGTTGGATAGCCTTTACTAGAAAAAGCAATTTTTTGTGCATCTCCTGAGATTAAACGCCAGTACCATTGATTGTGAACTCCTTGAAACACCTCAAAATACATGTTTCTCACCTCATAAAATAGCTGATAATTTTCAGGATAAATATTTAACTAATCCGTTTGTAAACATTAATGTATGTCTCTATAGGAAGTCGTCAATATATTCCCCTTAAATTTTCTGACTTAAAAAAATAATTTCTATGAGAGCTATTATTCTTTTAACAAGAAAAAATTTCTTGTCAATAAGATATGAATGAGAATTTTATACTATAAAATTATTTTTTTAAGTTAAAGACACTATACTTTCACTTACAACGCAAATATTTTTATTGTCGTTACAGAAACAAAATTTATAAATTATACAAAATTTCACCAGCACGGATAAAGTAAAAACACTTTTCTCCATACTGGTAGAGTTTAATCATTTCTTGTTTTTTCTTTTGAAATAGACGTTTATTGATTAGCTATAACCTCTTTTTGGGATACGCTTCGAATGAGTAAATCAATGAATAAGCTAAGGGTGTAAGAATTGGCCATTTTAGCTTTCATATCGATAAGAGAGGTTGTAGTTTTAGGGTTAAAACTATTTGATAAACCTTGTCTTGACAAATATTGCTGCAATTTTTCATAAGAACTGTCGATTTTTTCTTGATTTAGTTTTTCGTTACGATCACTATCGGCAAGTGTTTCTTCCAGTCCCTCGATTTTTTTAATAAAATAATTCCAGTCAAAATCACCTTTTGTATATTCGGTGTCAAACATTTTTCCTTGTCCAGTTAAAAGCCAATTAATATTGACACCGTATAACGTGCGGTATGTTTGTAAGACACTAAGATTGGGTTCTCTCTCTCCACGCTCATAAAAAGCAATGGAATTTTTTGTCATGCTAAAACTTTTAGCTAAGGTTTCACGTGATGGATCGCCTAAAGCAAGACGTACATAACGTAAACGTTTTCCAAATATGGTTTTTGATTCAGTTTCAGGACGTGCCACGAATTATCTCCCTCGGTAAATCATCATGGTATAAATCATTAAATAATAAAAGCACACTATGTATTAATATTCTATGATATAATGTCAATATTATAGCTTTAATTTCTTTTTATTTTTTTATTTTCGTGGATAGAAAGCAATCTTTCACTTATTGTATTGACAATTGATATTCACTTCAAAACAAAATTCCTTGTTTGCTACATTTGTCTCTTGCTTTTTTTGAGAGAATTTTCATGTAACTTTACCATATATATTCTATACACCTCTGCATTAATAGATGCAACTTTAAAGAGATGCAAACTTTGGATTTGTACTGGGTGTGCTTTAGATGAAGTAGAAAATAAACTTTGAGGAATGATCATGGCCCTATTACGCTATTTTGGGTTTGCTTTTTTTTTCACGATTATTGGTGTCTTTTTAGGAGGGGTTATTGGTTGGTTTGAAACGGAAAGTATTACTGGTTTTCTTAAATATTTTTTTATTTGCGTTGTTTTAGGAATTTTGGAAATTTCTTTATCTTTTGATAATTCTATTATCAATGCGCGTGTTCTTAGTAGAATGAGTCCATTGTGGCGTCGTCGTTTTCTTATATGGGGCATTTTGATAGCTGTATTTGGGATGCGAATTGTTTTTCCATTATTGGTGGTTGTCGTTGCTGTTGGGATTAATCCAATTGCGGCAGTCAAATTAGCGATATGGGAACCACATCGATATGCTGAAGTTTTAACCGATGCGCATATGGGGATTGCTGCTTTTGGAGGAACTTTCCTTATGATGGTTGGCTTAAAATATTTTTTTGATTCTGAAAAAGAGGTGCATTGGCTTAATGTTATAGAGAGACCTGCTCAAAAGTTTGGGGCGCTTGTTGGAATTGATATTGCAATTGTTTTGATTTTGATCTTATTTGTTTCAGGTCAGATTGACGCAGAAAATAAAATAACTTTTTTATTGGCAGCCCTTTATGGACTTTTGACCTTTATCGGTGTTGAAGTTGTTGGTCATCTCTTGGATACTCCTCAAAAGACTTTAACAACAGTAGCTCACGGGGGAGTAGGGTCGTTTCTTTATTTAGAAGTTCTTGATGCTAGTTTTTCTTTCGATGGCGTGGTTGGTGCTTTTGCCTTTTCACATAACCTTTTTATTATTGCGATAGGTCTTGGTATCGGTGCATTTTACGTTCGTTCTATGACAATTATGTTGGTTGAATCGGGAACATTATTGCATTATCGTTATTTAGAGCATGGTGCTTTTTATGCAATTCTAGTTCTTGCAGTGATTATGTATCTGCAAACGATTATATCGGTTCCTGAAGTTTTAACAGGACTTGTGGGAATCTGTATTATTGGAATGGCATTATATTCTTCGATTCGTTTTAAGAATCGTCAATTGTATAAACATGTTGTGTCTAAGTAATGAAGATTTTCACGCTTTTGTTGATCGCATATCTTTGAGTAAAAAGAGGTCTTTCATGCAAAATAAAATACTATTTTATTGCTTATTTGCGTTTTTTTAAAGTTGAGTTCATTGCATGATACTACCCATGAAGGGAATAATGTACAATCTCTAGGATACTTTTTGACCTAAATATAAGACAGAAAGCTGATGTTATACTTTTTATCAGCTTTCAATATTATGACAAGCTCTTGCATTTAATGGGGCATAAGAAGCATTCTTACTGTTTTTTTGAATGATTTATTCATACATTGATTCTCTTTGTAACGTGTAAGAGAATGTTTTTGAAACAGGTTTGAAATGAGAGAATTTACGATATTCTGGACTCTTACTTAAATATGTGTAAAATAATTTATCCTTTATAAATCAGTGTATTATAATGGTAGATTAGAGAAGGATATTTTAAGAGACCATTAAAAGTTCTATACCAGCTTCGTTCATCGTTTTAAGCATAGTGTTTAGTGATCCGTTTACATCAATACCAGCGCAGGCATTTAATGAAACACTGACTTTAAAACCGCATTGCATAGCGTGAAGAGCAGAAAATCCGACACAAAAATCAGTTGCTAAGCCACACATAATGAGCTTAGTAAAACCATGTTCTTTGAGATAAACTTGTAAACCTGTTGGTGTTTTTTGATCATTTTCAAGAAAAGCAGAATAGCTATCCATTTTTTGATTATAGCCTTTTCTAAGGATAAGTTGTGCCTTTTCTACTCTAAGAGATGGATGGAATTCTGCTCCTTGTGTTCCTCGTATGCAATGATCAGGCCAAAGTATTTGAGGACCATAGTCAAGAATGACTGTATCATAGGGCTTTTTTTCAGGATAGCAGGAAGCAAAGCTGCAATGGTTTTTGGGATGCCAGTCTTGGGTTAAGATAACGTGGTCAAAATGATTTATGAGATTATTGACGGCGGGTAAAATAGCATCACCTTGTGGTACGGCAAGTGCTCCACCTAGTAAGAAGTCATTTTGAACATCAATGACGATTAAGGCTTTTTTTTCCATAAATATATTCCTATACGAGATGAGCTTTTATCGTATTTTTAAAAAGCTATATGTCGTCTTGAAGTTTTGAAATGATGTGCTGGATATTGATATTATTTTTATAATTATCAAGCCAAAAGAGGGGGATGGATAAGTTTTTACAATTGGTTTTATAGTTTTTTACGAATTGTAACCACGTACCAATGGGAAGTGCACTGTATTCATTTGTTGCTACGTGTTGATGCAAAGCTTTCATGATCATTGGGCTTGGGACGTCAGATCCCATAAGGCGGCGGTCGTTTTGTAAACGTAATTTAAGCCATATCAAGGCAAGGGGTGAAGTCCATTGCTTTCCGTAGCAAAAAATCGATGAAAAAAGAGAAGGATTTTTTACTGCGTAATATAAAGCCCATAAAGCGAGAAAAGAAGGCGCATAGAGAATTGCTTTTCTTTGTGGTACCATATTACATTGATAAGTTGGTTTAATACGATAAAAATACAATGTTATATCTGGTATGGAAAAGAGAGGTAATGTTTGATAACAGGTTTCAGGTACAGCTAAAAAGATTTGCTTTTTGCTTTTTAGGGAGATGTTTTTTTGCATTCAGGACCATACTGGGGCTTGTGAGATTAGAAAAAATGTACCAATATAAAGCGAAAAGCTTTTGATACGATGTAAGTGCTATTTACTGTACAGTTTCAAAAAGCAAAAGCAGTTTTTTCAAAATCCTAATCTTTAATATCGCACAATATAAAGAGAAATTTATGGCACGTCAATTTATCTATCATATGGCTGGGCTTAACAAGTCTTACGGCAATAAAAAAGTTCTAGAAAATATTCATTTGTCTTTTTATCCAGATGCAAAGATCGGTATTTTAGGGCCAAATGGTGCGGGGAAGTCAACTATTTTACGTATTATGGCTGGGCTAGATAAGGAATATACGGGAGAAGCATGGATTTCTGAAGGAGCACGCTGTGGTTATCTACCACAAGAACCTTTGCTTGATGCGAGCAAAGATGTGCGTGGCAATGTAATGGAAGGTGTTGCAGATAAACAGGAAATTCTTGAGCGTTATAACGAATTGATGATGAATTATAGCGAGGAAACGGCTGATGAAAGTGCACAGCTTCAGGACATTATTGACAGTCAAAGTCTTTGGGATTTAGAAAGTCAAGTGGAAATGGCTATGGCTGCTCTTGGTTGTCCGCCAGCCGATGGGGATGTAACAAAACTTTCGGGTGGTGAGAAGCGGCGTGTTGCACTTTGTAAATTGCTTTTGTCAAAACCTGATTTATTACTTTTGGATGAACCGACAAACCATTTAGATGCTGAAACGACGGCTTGGCTTGAGAGGCATCTACGTGAATATCCAGGGGCTGTGCTTTTGATAACCCATGATCGTTATTTTCTCGACAATGTAACGGGTTGGATTTTAGAGTTAGATCGCGGTAGAGGTATTCCTTATGAGGGGAACTATTCTGCTTATTTGGGGGCTAAAGCCAAGCGTTTGGCTCAAGAAGGCCGTGAAGAGGCAGCGCGTCAACGTGCTTTATCACGTGAGCAAGAATGGATCGCTTCTAGTCCAAAGGGGCGACAAGCAAAGTCAAAAGCTCGGATTAAGGCTTATGATGAGTTGGTTCAAGCAGCCCGTGAGCGCCGTCCTGGAGAGGCACAAATCATTATTCCTATTGGAGAAAGATTAGGACAGGTTGTTATTGAGGTTGATAATCTCTCTAAAGCTTATGGTGAACGTGTATTGATTGATTCTCTTTCTTTTAAACTTCCTGCTGGTGGCATTGTCGGCGTTATTGGGGCCAATGGTATGGGAAAGTCGACCTTGTTTAAAATGTTGACGGGACAGGAACAGCCCGATTCAGGTCAAATACGTATCGGTGAAACAGTTCACATGAGTTATGTGGATCAGAGTCGCGATTCCTTGGTGGGGGATAAAACTGTTTGGGAGGAAATTTCTGGTGGAAATGACATTATTAAATTAGGTAAATATGAGATGAATAGCCGCGCTTATTGCGGGGCTTTTAATTTCAAGGGGGCAGATCAGCAGCAGAAGGTGGCAAATTTATCAGGAGGGCAGCGCAATCGCGTACATTTGGCGAAACTTCTAAAAGAGGGGGGGAATGTGCTTCTTCTTGATGAACCGACAAATGATCTTGATACTGAAACATTAGGTGCATTGGAAGATGCATTGGAAAATTTTGCTGGTTGTGCAGTTATCATATCGCATGATCGTATGTTTCTTGATCGATTGGCAACACATATTTTAGCCTTTGAAGGTGATGGTCATGTAGAATGGTTTGAAGGTAATTTTGCTGAATATGAGGCTGATAAAGTTCGTCGTCTTGGGGCGGAATCTCTTAATCCTAAGCATGCAAATTATAAACCTCTTACACGCTAGAAATTTTTTTCTTATCTCAACTTTGTTGGAATAATAGTGTACTTTATTGCGTTTGTTATTTCATAAATAAAGTGTGTGTACTCTGTGTAAGTTTTTATTCATTAAACAAAGAGTAAGAGACACTTTATGAAATTATGACCTAAATAGGGTTATTCTACTCATGATATATAACCGGTTATTGCTTGTAAAATTGCAATGAAAAGGAGGGGATGAAGAGTATAGTACTATTTCTACGAATGCTCTGGTCATTGAGCATTATTATCTTTACTTAATAAAAATGCAAGTTGGCACTATCATGTTATTTATTTTTTCTCAATGGTATGCAGTTCTTGTTTTGAGGTGGGTATAAAAGATATTTTTATCCATATGTCCCCTCCGTTTATGAGCTGTAAGAGAATGATTTGGATTGATTTATCATGAATAGATTTGAAATGAGAAAAATTTACGGTATTCCGGTTTTTTATTCAAGTTAACAATGAATGAATTATTATTATAAATCAATGCATTCTCATTATAACGAGCTGCAGGGAGATAAGATCTGTTCGTTTTTTACATTAGCCTATTTTTTTCATAGTATGATAAAATAGAGAGAACAAAATAGATGAGAATATGCGTTGTATGCTTGACTTTTTTTCCTATAAACAAATGTTTATAGGAATGTTTAGGGGATAATTATGCAAAAAAGTGCAAGTTTAGATGCAATGATTGTGCTGCTGAAAGCGGTCGCAGAAGTAAGCCATTTACGTGTTCTTACGCTCTTGCGTCATGAAGATTTAACAATTCCTGATTTTATTTTTATTCTTGATCAGTCGCAAGCGTGTATATCACGATATTTACGTTTCTTGTACGAAGCTCGATTGATTGAGCGTTATCAGAAGGGAGATAGCCTTTATTTTAAGCTTTGTCATGATTTTTGGGGTAAAGACATTGTGATGGGTGTTCTTTCGGCTTTGCCAAAGCATGATGTGTTGTTAGCGCATGATTTAGAACGTTTGAAGGATGTCAAAAAGCAGCGTCAAAAAACGAGGAAGAAGCATTTCTTACAAAATGTGTTGCAATGGGATGTATTACGGTCATCCTATATGGCAGATCATGGTGTGGAAAACGCTTTACTTGAAATCATTGGCGATAAGCCATTTCAGACGATGCTGAATATTGGAATAGGTGGAGACTCTGTCTTAAAATTGTTTTCTAACCTTTATACGCATGCGGTTCAAGTTGTGCTTGATAGCAATGTTTTTCACTTGTCTGTTGGAGATACAACTTTTGATTTAGTTATTCTTCATTGGGTTTTACATTTTCTTGAAAATCCTGAAATATTCCTTCATGAGATATCAAGTGTTTTGCGTCCTCATGGACGTTTATTGATTGTGGATTTTGGTTATCATGAAATTGAGCCTTCATATTCCGATCAAGCGCATATGCGTCTTGGATTTTCGGCTTTACAAATAGAACAATGGCTTAAAAATGCGGGACTTGTTCTAGAACAAACGGTTTGTCTTACTCCTATACAAAATGAAAACAGTGAGGAGGGTATGGTTACGCTTTGGCTTGCTCGTGATCCGCGTTTATTGGTTGACGATATCAAAGATAAACAAGTAGATTTTGCATAAATCGCGTTTGTTAACGTGCTTTATTCTCTGATTTTTCTCAAGGAATAGCGTAGAGATAAAACTTTATTCAATCATTGATAAGCTATTGTTTTTTACATTTGTATTATGTTTTTATATGGGAGTATTGGTGTTTTATAGCGGCGTGTAGGCTGTATAATGAAAGCACTTTTTATAGAGTTAAGCCTATGAGGACATTATTTAAGGTGTCTTGATATCATATTTATGTTATTAGCCAATATATTGATTTTAAAAGATCATTGATTTTTTTAGACTCAATGAGAGGTTTGAATACAGGAATATTTTTTTATTTCAAATTTCCTGTTTCAGAATCCAAAAGAGTCTGTTTGTCTGTTACAAAAGAAGGTATTTATCTTAATGATACCGTTTGTAAAAGAAAATACATCTTTGCGGCTGCAATATGATATAATGCCGCACAATATAATATAGTGATGGCTCATACCTTCATAAATGTCAAAGGTGGTGTGCCCAATAGTCTTAAAATATCTCTTTAAAACAGGTTCTTAGATAAGAAATGCCTTGGAACTTTTAGTGAGGAGTGCAAAAAGATGCTCTAAAAAGACGAAAAAGTAAAAAGGTGAGACAATACATGATTTTCATTATTTAAAATACAGCGTTATGAGCGTGTTTGAAAGTCGTAAAGGCAAATGAAAGGGATGGTAAAGATAGCAATAGTTTTTTATCTTTGGGATTTTATGTTTCTTCCAAAATGAATGATGGCTTTTAAAGATTTCTCAACCAGACGTAAATATTTTTACTCTAATTGGGCATATAAAAGCTGGGATTTTTCACATGGCTCTCATTTTCTCTAATCTTTATTTCAAACATATTGCTATGTTTAGAGCAGGTGTTGATTTACAAGTAATAGAAAAAGTAAAAGCTTGGTAGATGACGCCATAAAATTACTCATAAATTGGTAATGGATTGGAGTGATATTCTGAATTTTAAAAACATTTTGTACAACAACGGTTATAATAACGCATCTGGCTTTACGTTTATTTCTTCCTATAAGCATTCATATATGGTGTTCATCTATGTGTTTTGCATTATATTCATAAAAATAAGATCGGCGATGATCTATGGATAGTCCGTGGCTGAAAGTAGGAAAGAAAAGCGTGATATTACACTAAAGTTTCGTATCTCTTTATCATGAGAAGTTATGAAGGTTATTAAATAAGTCCATTGTTCTTGCCAAACGTATTTTTTTCTTTTTATGTTTGCCGCTCATCTTATGACGCAGTCCGTGGGTATAGCGTAAAATTGATAGGGCACCATCGTCTTTAGTTTAAGTGAAAGTTGTAAGCCGGCATTATCGTTTTATGTTTTTTATCCATACGCTTCTTCTTGTTTGTGATGTGCGATAGTATGGCTATTCATTGATTCAATAGACGAAGATTGAAAATAAGGGAACCTTACGTTCTTGAGATCTCTCATGTAAATTGTAAATGATGAGTTATGATTGTAAATCAATGAATTGTTTACGTTAGAAGAACAGACTATACAATTTTTTATCACAGAAACTACTGTGTGTATTATTTTACGGGATCATTTAAATGATAGAGATTAAGAGAAAATGTCTGCATTGATTTCGGTTTGTTATGTTAAAATGCGTTAGAGACTGTTGGTTATTGTAAAATGATTTATCGTTATTTGGAATGACGATGGGGCGTGATTCGAAACAAATACCTTCAGAGTTCTCATTTTTTCATAAGATTAAGCAGTTTAAATTCTTCATTGATTGTTACATGAGGGATGTAACAATATTTTAATGATCATTTACAGAAATTTTTTATAAAAATAGATAAGATTTTATTTCTCTAATTTATTGTTTTATATGAATAATTCATAGATTTCTTGCAAGAAGATGTTTTTCATTTTTTACGGTTATTTGTGTAAGATTTTAAAAATCTACGTTTTTCTTTTTGTGGTGATTGCTGTTGGAAAAATGATTCTACTTTTACGTAGTTTGATTTTTATAGGGTGGATACGTAGAAATTACTGTTTTTTTTAAATTATGATCATCAGAGTTATGAAAGAAACTATTTAAAAGTTATAATGATCGTAGATTCTAATTGGTGCTTCTAGAAATAAAATTGCTTCAAATTGGGTCATTTTGAACTTTTTTTGCCTAAATTTAAACATTTTTAAATAATTTATAATTCTTTTATGTTTTTTTGCGTAGAAGATGATAAGAATTTCTTGTTGTTTAAAAAATTTTATTCCATAGCAAGAATATTGCATCGGCTATCTTAGTGGTTGATGTAAGAGGACAATCGGGGAACCTCCTCCCCCCCCCCGCGTGGATCCCCTAGATTGTCTGGCCTGACTGAGGATTTCCTCAGTCAGGCTTTTTGTAATTATTTTAGGAAATGTAAAGTGTTATTAGGGGGGAAGTGTAAGATCTGTTATTGTTTCGCCTATAGTACCTAAATACATAGAGGGGCGGGTCTTATTGGGCGGAGAGTGTTAGCGTATTCATTTTTAATAATTTGATTTTTCTTTATTGAGGCATTGTTGAATGCTATAAGGGGAATCATAAAAGGAATCTATGTTTGTATTCTGTGATCTTTAGGTAAGAGATAATGGGATCTTTTTCGCATCGTATTATTTTTATTTTATTCGTATTTTTTATTTTTGGCGCTGTCTTTTTTGCTTCTCGAAGTGGTGTTGTTTATCAGTTTTTTTCCGGTCGTTCTTCTTTTTCTTCTCAGAAGCTTGATGTAACAGAGGAGGAGTTGTTAGAGAGATTGTCCGTGTCTTTTCCAGATATTATCAAGCATCTTTCTAAGATGGACCCTCAACAGCAAGAGTTGTTTATTGCGCAGCTGCGTCGTGATGTAATTGCGCTTGCTGCTAAAAGTGGTCAGAGTCGTGAGCAGGCTCAAAAATCTGGTGAAACTGTTGCTATGGCTCTCTCAAAAGCGATTTCTCGTCCTTCCATTGCTAATGCTTATTTTTAGCTATTTTTTAATTGCGCTTTTGGGTTTTAAAGGAGAAAGAGCTTTTCGTGAAGTTTTGAAAAGTGCGAGGAGATAATCAATTTGTAAGATAATTAACAAATTTATCTTACTCAAAAGGTGTGCAGTCGGAGTATAACGGTAATGTTGCAATCATTACAGGAGAGATAGAAAATCTATCAAGGGTATTGGTCAAGTTAATTGCATTATCAATCGCTACAATGACAAAAGCAGTATTGACTATAATAAAATACGTTAATCGCATTTTATATGCCAGTTATTTTTTTATTTGATATGAGAAAATAAAATTTTTTAAAAGGATTTAAGCTTTCTTTGTTCTACGGATTTTAGGATATTTATCCACTTGTATGATTTCTGAAAATGAAGTGCAAGGCTGATAAGGTGATAGTCTGTGACAAAGAAAAAATATTTGAATGAAGGTGAGAGGTCTATTTTTATTTAAAAAGGCTTTGGGGGTATTGAGTTTTCTAACATTTTTCAAAAAAACAGACACAAGTAATTGTTAGGCTTTATTGTAGAGACAAAGACGGATGTAACTTCTTTAGTATATTGTTTTATAATGATAAATTATCATTATTATATTGAATAAGAATCTTAAGAATTGTAAAATTTTCTCATTTTAAATTTATCCATGGTGAAAAAATCAAAATTAGTTTCTAGTACACTACCAGTGGGAGGACTGTGTGGATAACAGCTCTTTTAAAAAGGAATTAAAAAGCTTCTTTGAGACATCTTGAGAGCTAAAAGTCTGTTGCAATATTTTGAATTGGTAAAGAGTATGATGGTTTTAGTATATTTATGAATTTTTTATGTGCGATAATGGGGGGATTTGTTTTGTGATTTGTTGAGGTTTTATCGGATATAAAGAGTGCTGTGGGGGGGGTATTAACCAGAGAGAAGCGTTGATAGCGGTTTATATTTTTATGAAACTTTCTTGATATTGAGCATCTTCGGTAAAAAGATGCTCTTGTCTCTCTTACTTTGTGGGATTGATCCCAATAAAAAAATTAATAATCTTATGTAAAAAATATTACATCTAGTTAAGATGCTATTTTTTTAATATAAAAATTAAGTGATACAATAGCGATAGCAGCAATTTATAGATTATATCATTTTATTTAATACGCTATAAGATTAACCATAGTTTCTTTATTTTTTTATTTTATGATATAGAGAAATCTATGATTTGTGAATAAAGAGATATTCTTTTGTTACATGATTTTATCTTGAAATTGTCTTACTCTTTCCTTTTTCAAGCCGTTCTTTTGCTTTCTTTTTTTGTATAATACGTTTGCAAATTACTTGCGGCTAGAATTTGAGAATGTTTGAGTGAAGAGAAAGAAAATGCAATTTTTGAAAATCTTGTTAAATACAGCGTGTGCTGTATTTTTTGTATTTGACATAAGTTGGACTCATAGTGTCTTAAATGTTTCGGAATCAGGAGAAGCCTCAGTGATTGTTGCTCCTAAGATTCCTGATCGCCCTTATGAGTTTCTTATTCAGAAACTTGCGAATAAATATAATGTTCCCGTTAATTTAGCACATGCTGTTGTAAAAGTTGAAAGTAATTATAAGGCAGGTATAAAGGGGGCTGCTGGCGAAATAGGTTTGATGCAAATTAAACCCTCTACGGCACGAGGGTTGGGCTTTAGTGGTTCTGTACAGGATTTGTACGATCCTGCGACCAATCTTGAATATGGTATGCGTTATTTGGCACGGGCGTATAAACTCAGTGGTGGAAGTACGTGTGGTACAATCCTTAAATATAACGCAGGTCATGCTGCAAAAAAAATGAATTCCATTTCGGCGAAATATTGCGCAAAAGTGAAAACTTATCTGGCTTCATTAAAATAAAAACATCTGTTGAGAGAGGTTTGTCATAAAATATTTTAAGATGCTATTTTCATTGAGCAGAAAATGTTTTATAAATTAATGCGTCAGTCGGCTGGGCAGCCGCGCTTGTCTGATGCTGAAATATGGCAGGTGAGGAAAGTCCGGGCTCCATGGAAAGACGGTGCCGGGTAACACCCGGCGGGGGTGACCCTAGGGAAAGTGCCACAGAAAGTAAACCGCCTATTTTTATAGGTAAGGGTGAAAGGGTGGAGTAAGAGCCCACCGCGCATTCAGTAATGAATGTGGCAAGGTAAACCCCACCGGGAGCAAGACCAAATAGAAATGACGTGCAAAATTTAATTTGCAGCCGATTTCCGGGCGAGTCATTCGGGTAGGTTGCACGAGGCGGATGGTAACATCCGTCCCAGATGAATGGTTGCCATGTAAAGTGTAAGCTTTACTCTACAGAACCCGGCTTATAGGCCGACTGATATTTCATGATGATACGCGATATTTTATAAGATCGATTATATATGATCTTTTATGGAGTCTATGTGTTTGAAATGGACACTTGAGCAAAGAGTGTTTTAAAAAATTATAACATTTCTTTAAGTATAATGCGTTAGGATCTGTTTTGGGATAACTTTAGTTTTTTCGTTCATTGTGATTAATATGAAAGTTGAAGGCTAGGTTATTCTAAGATCAGTTGCCATGAGAGAGCTGTTGATTTGAGACAGCATAACTTCAAGACGGATTATTTTGATAAAGCAGGATCAAAGAGCTGAACGCCATATTCCAGTGTTGTTGCAGCCAGTTTTGACTGGGCTTATGCCATTGGTTGGAGCAAAAGTAATTGATGGTACCTTTGGTGCTGGTGGTTACACGCGCGCTTTGTTAAAGGCAGGGGCACAGGTGATCGCTCTTGATCGTGATCCTCATGCTATCAGTGCAGGACAATCGCTTGTTGAAGAATTTTTTCCACGTCTTCGTTTGGTCCATATGGCATTTTCACAGCTCGATCGTGTCGTTGAAGAGAAGGTGGATGCAGTTATTTTGGATATTGGTGTCTCTTCAATGCAGCTGGATGAAGCAGAAAGAGGTTTTTCTTTTCAAAAAGATGGTCCATTGGACATGCGAATGGCTCAGACTGGTTTTACAGCCAGCGATGTTGTCAATCATTTAAAAGCAAGGGATTTGGCACGTATTTTTAAGATATTAGGAGAAGAGCGTTATGCGGGGCGAATTGCACGGATGATTGAAAAGCGTCGTGTTGTACAGCCTTTTTTGCGTACAGGTGATTTGGCGTATGCTATCGAAGCGTTGATAGGACGTAAACCGGGAGATCGTATTCATCCAGCAACACGTGTATTTCAGGCTCTTCGTATCTATGTTAATGATGAAATTGGTGAATTGGCATGTGGTTTATTTGCTGCTGAACGCGTTTTAAAAGCTGGAGGCCGTTTGGGGGTTGTCAGTTTTCATTCTCTTGAAGATCGTATGGTCAAAAGATTTTTTTCGGCTCGTTCTGGAGAATGTATGAGATCACGCTATCTGCCTGAAATGAAGGCTGCTCCAGCAACATTTTTTCCTTTGTTTAAAGGTGGGATCACGGCAACTAAAGAGGAGTTACAGAAAAATCCTCGTTCACGTTCTGCGAGGTTGCGTATTGGTGTACGGACTGAAGCAGAGGCTCTTGCAGCAGATATGAAATTATTTGGTTTAGCAGAGATTGCCAGTTTTGAAGGCAGCAAAAAATGACAGTTTTTCGTACATTTGATATGATTTTAGTGTTGATTATGATTTGTATGGCAGGACTTACTTATAAGGTAAAATATGATGTTCAAAAACGAATGAACGAAGTTCTTCATCTTGAGCATGAAATTGCTGCAGCAAAAAATACGGTAAGTTTGCTTCATGCTGAGTGGGCTGTGATGATAAGGCCTTCACGCATGCAAAAACTTGCGAAACGTTATCAGAAAGAACTTGGGTTAGAGGTTATACAGCCGCGTCAAATCGTGGAGTTTAAAGACATTCCGGTACAGGTACATGATCAAATTGAAGAAGTGATTAAACAAAATATCTTGGAAGATAATCAGGATATTTTGACAAATAATCGAGCTTCTCAGATCAATAGTGTTGTCCAAAAAGGCGCGCAGTAATGAAATCGACTTTTTTATTCTCACAGAAGAAAAAGCGCTTAAAGAATTCGTTGAATAATCATAATGTTTCTGTTCGTCGTCCCTATTCTAGTCGTCCACGTTTGCTTTTTTCGTTGTTCTGCTTTTTAATTTTATATGGAATCATGGGGGCTTGCCTTATTTCTTATGGGTTGGAAGGTGGACAGATTGAAGAAGCAAAGGGGCCAGGAATGCTTCAATTGATGGCACGGCCTGATATCGTTGATCGTAATGGTCGTTTATTGGCAACAGATATTAAAACTTATTCACTTTTTGCTGAGCCACGGCGTATTATTGATGTGGATGAAACAATTGAATTGCTCTCAACAGTTTTGCCTGATCTTAATTGGCAGGAAACCTATAAGCGCTTAAAAAGAAAATCTGGTTTTTCTTGGATACAGCGTGGGTTAACACCAATGCAGAAGACGCAAATTATGGCTCTTGGTATACCAGGAATTGGTTTTCGGACTGAAATTCGTCGTTTTTATCCTGATGGACCTGTAACTTCCCATATTCTCGGTATGGTGAATGTTGATAATCAGGGCATTGCAGGTATGGAAAAATACATTGATGATGCGGGGCTGAGTGCTTTGCGTGCCGCTGGTCTTGCCATGGAAGAATCATTAAAACAAGTTCAGCTTTCGATTGATGTGCGTGTTCAGTCAATTGTTCATGATGAACTTATTCAGGCTATGAAGCGTTATAAGGCAATTGCTGCAGGAGCTGTTATTTTAAATATACATACGGGGGAAGTTTTGGCTTTGGCATCACTACCAGACTTTGATCCTGGAAATCCTGTTGAAGCTTTAAAAAGTGATCGTCTCAATCGGATGACGGCAGGAGCTTTTGAAATGGGATCGATCATTAAAAGTTTTACGACCGCTATGGCTCTTGATTCCGATATTTTTCATTTAAACAGTATTATTGATGCTTCAAAGCCAATAAAAGCAAGTAGTGGCTATACTATTCATGATTTTCATGGAAAAAATCGACCCTTAACGTTATGGGAGGTTTTTATTTATTCTTCTAATATTGGTTCTGCTAAAGAGGCGTTGGCGATAGGGATTGATAAACATCGTGGTTTTTTGCAAAAACTTGGATTACTGGATCGTCTCACAACAGAGTTGCCTGAAGTTGCCCACCCTATTGTGCCAAATCATTGGAAGGATATCCATTCTATGACGATTTCTTTTGGGCATGGTATGGCAACAACACCCTTGCAAACAGCTGTCGGGGCTGCTGCTTTAATGAATGGTGGTTGGTTAATTGCTCCGACATTTTTAAAACGGCCAAAAGAACAAACTTTGCACCATGCAAAACGGGTTTTGCAGGCTAAAACAAGTCAAAATATGCGTTACCTTTATAAATTAAATAGTGATATTGGTTCTGGACGTAATGCAAAAGTTGAAGGTTATCGTGTAGGTGGTAAGACAGGAACAGCTGAAAAAGTTGAAAATGGAAAATATTCTAAAACAAAAAATTTTAATAGTTTTCTTGCTGCTTTTCCTATTGAGGATCCTGCTTATGTTGTTTTAACAATTATTGATGAACCAAAGCCTGCTGAGGGACAGCGTTCAGCAACAGCGGGGATGAATGCTGGACCAATGCTTGCTAATATTGTTCGTCGCACAGCTAGTTTTCTTGGTGTAAAACCCGATTTTAAAAAAGAATATGAGCCTCTTTTAAGTAAAAAGAGCAATTCAAGTTTCGTTAAACAACGGTAAAATGAATATAAAGGTGCGTTATCATGTTGTTGGGAACAGTTTTTACAGAATGCGTTGAAGATGAAAGTCTTTCTTCAATAGAAATAACAGGAATAAGTGCGGATTCTCGACAAGTTTTGCCAGGCTATGTTTTTGTTGCTGTTCAAGGAAAAAAAAGTGATGGAAGACACTATATAGATGATGCGATAAAGCGTGGTGCACGAGCAATCGTTACAGATTGTCATGCTGTTCTTGAGGATTTATCTGTTCCCATTTTACGTGTTTCTAATGTTCGTCATAGTTTAGCGTTGGCAGCTGCACGTTTTTACGGTTCTCAGCCTGAAACGGTCGTTGCTGTGACTGGTACAAGTGGTAAAACATCTGTTGTCTCTTTTCTTCGGCAAATTTGGACTTATGTTGGATTTTGTGCTGCGAGTATAGGAACGGTTGGTGTTGTTTCTCCTAAACGGAATGTTTATGGTTCTCTCACAACACCTGATCCGGTCGTCTTGCACCGTCTTCTTTATGAAATTTCTCATGAAGGTGTGACACATGCAGCTCTTGAAGCTTCTTCGCATGGGCTTGATCAAGGGCGACTTGATGGAGTCCGTTTAACGGCTGGTGCCTTCACCAATTTAGGGCGAGATCACATGGATTATCACACGGGGGTAGAGGATTATTTGCGGGCTAAAATGAGGTTATTTGATACACTTTTGCCTGTATCTGCTCCTGCTTTGATTTTTGCTGATGATGTCTATTCACAAAAGGTTATTGATGTTGTCACACAAGCGCGTCGCCGTGTTTTGACAATTGGTCGTAAGGGGCAATTTATCACGATTAATCGTGTCGAACATCAACGCTCAAAACAGTGTATTGAGTGTCGTGTGGAAAACAATATTTATACATTTGTTTTGCCTTTAGCTGGAGATTTTCAGGTAGCCAATGCGCTTATGGCAGCGGGGTTAGCAATTGCAACGGGTGCTTCACCTCGTAAGGTTTTTTCTGCGCTTGAAACTTTGCAGGGGGCACCTGGGCGATTAGAGTTTGTGGGAAAGACAGAAAATAATGCGCTTGTTTATATTGATTATGCCCATAAACCAGAAGCTTTGGAGCAGGTTTTGCTTTCTGTTCGTCCCTTTACGCAAGGGCGCTTGATCGTTGTTTTTGGTTGTGGAGGAGATCGTGATCAAGGAAAAAGACCTTTGATGGGAAAAATTGCGGCGGATAAAGCGGACATTGTTATTGTAACGGATGATAATCCTCGCACAGAAATGCCAGAAAAAATACGCAAGGATATTTTACAGGCGGTGCCAACAGCAATAGAGATAGCAGATCGTGGTGAGGCTATTTCTTACGCGGTGGAGCTTTTGAAAGTTGGTGACACATTAATCATTGCTGGAAAAGGTCATGAGGATGGCCAAATTATAGGGCAGACAACTTATCCTTTTTCAGATCGTCTGAAAGCGATAGAAGCTTTAGAGGACCGAAAGAAATGACAGCTTTATGGGATAAGCAAGCACTTGTTGCTGCAATTAATGGTGTTGTAATGGGAAGCATGCCAGAAACTTTTTCTGGGGTTTCCATTGATAGCCGTACTCTTGCGGAAGGGGATGTTTTTTTCTGCATTAAGGGGCATCATCTTGATGGTCATGATTTTGCTGCGCAAGCTTATAAACGAGGTGCAGGCGTTCTTATCGTTGCGGAACACCGTTTGAGGGATATGAAAAAGATATCGGCTCCACTCATTGTCGTTTCTGATGTTTTGCAAGCCTTAGAACAACTTGCACAAGCTGCACGCAAACGTTCAAGAGCTAAGATTATCGCGGTAACAGGATCAGTGGGAAAAACAACGACAAAAGAAGCTTTGAAACAAGCTCTTGCAACTGCTGGGAATGTTCATGCGAATCTCGCTTCTTTAAACAATTGCTGGGGGGTTCCACTCACTTTAGCGCGGATGCCTATGGAGAGTGATTATGGTATCTTTGAAATTGGTATGAATCATAGAGATGAAATTCGCCCTCTGGTCAAACTGGTTTGTCCGCATGTTGCTCTCATTACGCATATTTGTGCAGGACATATGGGTTTTTTCAAAGATCTTGAAGAAATAGCAAAGGCAAAAGCTGAAATTTTTGAAGGATTAGATGAAAAAGGAATTGCCATTTTAAATGCGGATAGTGATTTTTTTTCTTATCTCGTTCAAAAAGCAAAGAAATGCGGTGTAAAGAAGATCTTAAGCTTTGGTGAGACTAAAGATGCTGATTATCAAGCGCGAGGTATACGTCTTCTAACTGATAGTACTTCTATGATTGTGCGTATTGGGGGGCGGGATAGGGAGGTTCAAATTGGTGCTCCAGGACGCCATATTGTGCAAAATAGTTTAGGGGTTATTGCTGCTTGTGATGCTATGGGGGTTGAGTTAGAGCCTGTTTTTCTTTCTTTTCGCCATTTTTCTTCTCAAAAGGGGCGAGGTGTTCGTTATCAATTGTCTTTATCAAATGGGGGTGAATTTTATCTCATTGATGAAAGCTATAATGCAAATCCTGCTTCTATGCGTGCTGCACTTGAGCTTCTTGCTACAGGACCTGTAGGGAAAGAGGGGCGGCGAATTGCTATTTTAGGGGATATGCTAGAATTAGGGGAGTATAGTGAAAAGCTTCATCGTGATTTAATAAAACCAATACGTCTTTCCGGTGCTAATCCGGTTTTTCTATTTGGTGAGGCGATGAAATCTTTAGTCAGTGATTTGTCTACTGGTGTTAAGGTTCATTATGCTGAAAATATTGAGAAAATTTTACCGCTTCTTTTAGCAGAAATTTCTTCTGGGGATCTGCTTATGGTTAAATCATCCAATAGCCTTTGTTCATCAAATATTGTGACTGCATTGCTTGATCGCTATAAAGCGGTTTCTTCATAGTTTTAAGAGGTTTTTTGTACAATGATGCTGTTTTTTTCTTCGTTTAGTGATTGGCTTCCAGGTGTGAATGTATTTCGTTATATTACTTTTCGCACGATAGCGGCTATGCTTACTTCGGGACTTATCGTCTTTTTGTTTGGACCTAGCATCATTGCTTCTCTTAAATTGCGGCAGGGTAAGGGACAACCGATTCGTGCTGATGGTCCTCAAACACATTTTAAAAAGGCTGGAACACCTACAATGGGTGGATTGATGATTTTAACCGGCATTGTGGTATCGGCATTTTTGTGGTGTAATTTATCGAATATTTACTTTTGGGTATCGCTATTGGTTATGCTTTCTTTTGGGGCAATTGGATTTTATGACGATTATCTTAAGGTCACAAAACAAACAGACAAAGGATTTTCTGGGAAAGCACGGTTAAGCTTAGAGTTTTGTGTTGCCGCAATTGCGGCTTTTGTTATTCTGAAAATTGGCTCATCTGGATTCGCTTTGCCTTTTTTAAAAGATTATCTTATCAATTTGGGCTGGTTTTTTATTCCTTTTTCTGCGTTTGTCATTGTCGCGACGGGTAATGCGGTTAATTTAACGGATGGACTCGATGGGCTTGCTATTGTTCCTGTGATGGTTGCAGCTTTATCTTTTGCTCTGATTGCTTATCTTTCTGGTAATATGAATTTTGCTGATTATCTCCAAATCCATTATGTATCGGGTACAGGTGAATTGGCTGTTTTATTGGGAGCTGTTGTTGGGGCAGGGCTTGGTTTTTTATGGTTTAATGCACCACCTGCAGCTATTTTTATGGGAGATACTGGTTCATTGGCTCTTGGAGGACTCTTAGGGACTGTTGCGGTTGCTACGAAACACGAAATTGTTTTGGTTCTTATTGGTGGGCTTTTTGTTGTGGAAGCTTTTTCGGTCGTTATTCAGGTTGGTTATTTCAAATTAACAAGAAAACGCGTGTTTCTTATGGCACCGATACATCACCATTTTGAGAAAAAAGGCTGGACTGAAAGCCAAGTCGTGATACGCTTTTGGATTATTTCGATTGTTCTCGCTCTCATAGGTCTTTCAACACTTAAATTGCGGTGAGAATGTGATTTCTGTTGCGTGTTATAAAGGTCAAAAAGTTGCTCTGTTTGGATTGGGACAGTCTGGACTAGCAACGGCACAAGCATTGATGTGTGGTGGTGCAGAAGTGGTGGCGTGGGATGATAGTCCTTCAAGCGTGCAAATGGCTTTTCGGCACAATATTCCAACACGAGATCTCCGTTATGAAGATTGGTCAGAATTTGTTGCATTGATTGTAGCTCCTGGAGTTCCTTTAAGTTATCCTCAACCCCATTGGGTTGTTGAAAAAGCACGAAAAAAAAATATAGAAATTATCGGTGATATTGAATTATTTGTTCGGGCGCGCCATCAATTTTTACAGCATTATGGTTTTTGTGACAAAGACGTTCCTTTCATTGCGATTACGGGGACGAATGGGAAGTCAACCACAACATCTTTACTTGCGCATTTGTTGGAAAAAATGGGCTATGATGTGCAGATGGGGGGAAATATTGGAAAGGCAATATTGACGCTTAAGCCCTTTGTTAAAAAACGTATCTATGTGATTGAATGTTCATCATTTCAAATTGATCTTACTCCCTCTCTTCAGCCGACTATTGGACTTTTATTAAATCTCACACCTGATCATATTGATCGACATGGAAGTTTTGCCTGTTATGTGCAAACCAAAAGGCATCTGATTGCTCAGGCTTCTCAGGCTTTTATTTCAGTTGATGATGCAGCTTGCCGGGTTTTATATCAACAGTTACTTCATGAGGGGAAGCAAATAGAGGCAATTTCCAAGGATCATTTTGTTGAAAATGGTTTTTATGCAGATGGGACCAAGCTCTTTTCTGTTCGTCAAGGACAGCGTCATATGCTTGCAGATCTTGCTCCTATGGCGGTGTTACGTGGGAGGCATAATGCGCAAAATGCCCTTATGGCATTAGCAACGTTGCAGGCTTTAAAAATAACCGATCCTTCTATGAACAAGCATTTAGCAAGTTATAAAGGGTTGGATCATCGTATGCAGCAGGTGCGTAAAATGGGGGCGGTTTTGTTTATCAATGACAGCAAGGCGACTAATGCAGATGCAACAGCTCCTGCGCTTTCCACCTTTAATGATATTTTTTGGATTGTTGGGGGACAGGCAAAAAAGGGAGGAATAGAGTCTCTTAGAGAATTTTTTCCTAAAATTCGTAAAGCCTATTTGATTGGGAGCGCGGCGGAAGAATTTGCTCGCACTATTGGATCTTCTTTTCCCTTTTCTATGAGCTTAACTTTGAAAAATGCGGTGCGTGAAGCAGCTGTTGACGCAATAGGCTGTAAGGCAAAAGAGGTGACGGTTCTTTTGTCACCTGCTTGTGCAAGTTATGACCAATTTAAAAATTATGAAATGCGAGGCGAAGCATTTGTCTCTTTTGTGATGCAGTTACAATAAAAAAAGCATCAATTATAAAAAATATTTTTGCGTTAAGACTCCAGAATCTTTTTTTGTGTAATTTAGTTTTTAAAGTGTTTGTTAAACAGGCTGGGAACCCATATCACTTTGAGACAATTTATAAAATGGATAAGGTGTGTATATCATGGTGACGCGTGCAGATAGAGATCCAATTGCTAATTGGTGGTGGACGATTGATCGCTCTATCTTTGCAGCTTGTTTAATTTTAATGGGAATTGGCATTATGCTGTCTTTTGCTGCCAGCCCCATTATTACAAAAAAAATCGGAATTGCTGATAGTTTTTATTTTGTTCGGTGGCATATTATTTTCAGCATTTTAGCATTTTTTACGATGGTTACCATTTCTTTTTTTTCGCTTTCTAATATTCGTCGTTTATGTGCTCTTTTGCTCATTGTAACGCTTGCTCTTATGGTTGCAACCTTATTTTTTGGTCCAGAGTTAAAGGGAGCACGGCGATGGATTCAGCTATTTGGTTTTTCTGTACAGGCTTCAGAGTTTATGAAGCCAGCTTTTGTGGTTATGTCCGCTTGGCTTTTTTCGGAACAGATACGCAAGAGGGGAATTCTAGGTTATACGTTAGCGATTGTACTTTATGGCATTTGTTGTGTGCTTCTGGTTTTGCAGCCTGATATTGGACAAACAGTTTTAATAAGTGCAACATGGGGGGGGCTGTTTTTTATTGCTGGTGTACCTCTTACTATTATTTTTCTCTTTCTCATTTTAGGCGTTGTAGGAATTATTTTAGCTTATTTTTTTCTGCATCATGTGCGCGAGCGGATCAATGGTTTTTTGACAGGTGAAGGAGATACTTTTCAAGTGGATGTAGGACGTGAGGCTATTTTGAATGGTGGTTGGTTTGGGCAAGGTCCTGGGGAGGGAACAGTAAAACGTATCATTCCTGATAGCCATACAGATTTTGTATTTTCCGTTGCTGCTGAAGAATATGGTATTATTCTTTGTTTATTAATTATGATGCTGTTTGGCTTTATCGTTATGCGTTCATTGTATATAGCCATGAATACACGTGATTCCTTTATACGTCTTGGTATTACTGGCATAGCAATGATGATTGGCTTTCAATCAGCTATTAATATGGCCGTTAATCTTCACTTAATTCCTCCAAAAGGCATGACATTGCCTTTTATTTCTTACGGTGGTTCTTCGATGGTGGCGATTGCGTTTTCAATGGGCATTTTGCTTAGTTTAACACGTCGTTGGCCAGAAGCACGCCTTTCAGCTTTTTCTTCCTCTTCTGTCTTGGATACCCCTTATGAATGATAAAAAAGTTATTGTTTTGGTGGCTGGTGGTACAGGTGGACATCTTTTTCCTGCTGAAGCCCTTTCTGTTGAATTAAGGAAGCGTGGATATGATGTTCATTTAATAACAGATGAAAGAGCACGACCTTTTGTTCGGTGCTTTGATGAAGAGCATATTCATATCGTTTCATCGGCAACGTTTATACGACGTCATCCTTTTGCTCTGATAAAGACGTTTTGGTCTTTGCTAAGGGGAATGGGGCAATCGTTGGCGTTGTTTTATAAATTACGTCCTGTTCTTGTTGGAGGATTTGGGGGGTATCCGAGCTTTCCTCCTCTTTTTATTGCGGCTTTAACGAGGCGTGTGACATTTATTCATGAACAAAATGCTGTTATGGGGCGTGCCAATCGGGTGTTGGCAATTTTTGTGCGTGCAATCGCTGGTGGTTTGTTGTCGCCAAATGGCGCTTATGCTCATAAAATACTTTTGACGGGGAATCCTGTCCGTGAGGCTGTGTTGAAGGCGGCCAAAATTCCTTATCATTCTTCAGAGGGGGAAAAGCCATTTAATTTTTTGATTTTTGGAGGTAGCCAAGGGGCTTCTGCTTTTTCACATATTGTTCCAGAAGCGATTGCTTTATTCGATGATAAGAACCGTAAACGTTTACGAATTGTACAGCAAGTCCGCGGTGAAGCAGGAGGGTTGATCAAAATCTACCGTGATATGGGCGTACAAGCAGAGGTTGCTCCTTTTTTTGATGATATGGCTGAACGTATGGCACATGCTCATTTTATTTTGTCGCGCGCTGGGGCTTCGTCCGTTTGTGAGATAGCGGTGATTGGTAGACCTGCTTTGCTTGTTCCCTATCCCCATGCTTTAGATCATGATCAGGCTGCCAATGCAGCTCTGCTTGCTCGTGTAGGTGGTGCGCAAATTGTATCAGAAAAAGATTTGAATGCACAAAAGCTTTTTTCTCTTTTAATGCACGCTTGTTGTGCACCCCATTTATTGGAAAAACAAGCGCTTGCTGCAAAAAAAGTTGGGCAACCTCATGCAACCCGTTGCCTTGCTGATATGGCTGAATCCTTAATTGCAGGGCGATTGTTGTCAGATATAAAAGAGGAGCTTTTTAATGAAAATGCCACTTGATATAGGCGTTATCCATTTTATCGGAATCGGGGGGATCGGTATGAGTGGAATTGCGGAGGTTTTTTATAATCTTGGCTATAAAGTTCAAGGGTCAGATCAAGTTGAAAGTGCAAATGTTGAACGTTTGCGGAAAAAAGGAATTAACGTTCATATAGGTCATTGTGCTGAAAACTTAGGGAATGCAGAGGTTGTTGTTTTTTCTACTGCCGTTAAAAAAACAAATCCTGAGTATATTGCTGCAAAGGAAAGACATTTACCGCTTGTTAGACGTGCAGAAATGCTGGCGGAGCTGATGCGGTTTCGGCGTGCAATTGCGGTGGGTGGTACACATGGTAAAACAACAACCACATCAATGGTTGCAGCCCTTCTTGATGCTGGTCATTTTGATCCAGTGGTGATTAATGGCGGTATTATTAATGCTTATGGTACGAATTCTCGTACAGGAGATGGCGATTGGATGATTGTTGAAGCTGATGAAAGTGATGGTACATTTTTAAAGCTGCCTGCTGATATTGCTGTTATTACTAATATTGACGCTGAGCATTTGGATCATTATGGAAGTTTTGATGCTGTGCGTGAGGCTTTTCGGCAATTCGTAGAAAATGTTCCCTTTTATGGTTTTGCTGTTTTGTGCCTTGATCATCCAGAGGTTCAGTCATTGGCGGGCCGTATTGATGATCGTTGGGTGATCACTTATGGTGCAAATCCACAAGCAGATGTTCGTTTTCTTAATCTTTCGATGGATGGTCAAAAAACGCATTTTGATGTTCTTGTTCGCTCACGCAAAACAGGAAGAAAGATTGAGTTGAAAAATATGCTTTTGCCTATGGCAGGGCAGCATAATGTTGCCAATGCAACGGCGGCGATTGCTATTGCGCATGAACTTGGCATTTCAAATGAAGCTATAAAAAGGGGCTTAGCAGAATTTGGCGGAGTAAAACGGCGTTTTACGCGAACAGGAAGTTGGCGTGGCATTGAAATATTTGATGATTATGGACATCATCCTGTCGAAATAAAGGCTGTTTTGCGTGCTGCACGTGAGAGTGCAAAAGGGCGTGTTATTGCGATTGCACAACCTCATCGGTATTCACGGTTGTATCATTTATTTGATGATTTTGCTGCTTGTTTTAATGATGCAGATACAGTGTTGATTACGCCCGTTTATGCGGCTGGTGAAGAGCCTATTGTAGGATTTGGTTCTCAAGAATTGGTAGAGCATATTAAAATGGCGGGTCATCGTGATGTGCGCTTGATACATGGTTTGGAAGATGTTGTGTCTCTTGTCTCAAAATTTGCTCAGGCAGAGGATTATGTTGTTTTTCTTGGTGCTGGCAATATCACACAATGGGCTTGTGCGTTGCCTCATCAGTTAGCGGTATTGGATGGTCATGATAAATTTTCAGCACATTGATGGTGAGGCGCTATTGGCGCAATTGCAACCATTGTTGGGTGGCGTGAGAGGAAAACTTACACCTAATGTTGAGATGCGTAAGGTAACGTGGTTTCGCACGGGCGGATTGGCAGAGCTTTTTTATCAGCCTGTTGATGAAGAAGATTTGGCTCTCTTTCTTCAAAATTTGCCTGAATTTGTTCCTGTAACAATTGTCGGTATCGGTTCTAATCTTCTGGTGCGTGATGGGGGGGTTCCTGGTGTTGTGATTCGTCTTTCGCCAAAAAGTTTTGGGCAAGTGAAGCAGGTTTCTCCAAAAGGCTTTTTAGTTGGTGCTGGTGCGGCGGATAAACATTTAGCTGCTGCCGCTTTAGAAGCTGAGATTGCAGGTTTTCATTTTTATCATGGTATTCCTGGAGGTCTTGGAGGAGCTCTCAAAATGAACGCTGGTGCGAATGGTGTTGAAACCGCAGCGCGTGTTGTCGAGGTCTATGCGCTGGATCGTAAAGGGCAACGTCATATCTTGAGTGTGAAAGATATGCATTATTCCTATCGCCATTGTGATGTTCCTAAAGATTTTATTTTTACGGCTGCTTTATTGGAAGGAAAACTCGGCAATAAAGATGATATTCGTGCTGCTATGGATGAAGTTGCCCTCCACAGAGAAACAGTGCAACCTATTCGTGAAAAAACAGGGGGGTCAACTTTCAAAAATCCTGGGAATGGATCTGCGTGGCGCGTGATTGATGAAGCAGGGTGTCGTGGTTTACGGATTGGTGGCGCTCAAATGAGTGAAATGCACTGTAATTTTATGATTAATACAGGGCAAGCAACAGGATATGATCTTGAAGCATTGGGAGAAACAGTGCGTGCACGTGTTTTTGCAAATTCAGCCCACCTTTTACAATGGGAAATAGAGCGTATTGGTCAATTTGAGCGTGGTCGAAGTGTTTCTCCTTTTGATCCATTTCATTGATTTATTGTTCACTAAAAAAGTGAAAATAAAAAATTGAGTCATTTCAAAGAGATAATAAAAAATTTCTATTAAGAATCAATAAATTAACAAAGAATCTCTTGCATCAGGCTTTTGAGTCTGATTCATTATGCAAAATGCTAGGTTATTGATTCGCAAGGATAAACTTTGTTTTTCCTGTATATGGTGCTGATGTATTCTATATAGACTACATATAGTATGCGAAAGAGGGTGATTTATTATGAAAGATAAACATATAGCTGTGTTAATGGGAGGTTTTTCTTCTGAGCGGTCTGTAAGTTTATCTTCAGGGGCGGCTTGTGCTGATGTTCTAGAGGTACAGGGGTATCGCGTGAGCCGCGTGGATGTTGATGCTCGTATTGCTTCTGTTCTTGAACAGTTGCAGCCCGATATTGCCTTCAATGCATTGCATGGTCCATTTGGTGAAGATGGCCGGATTCAGGGGATTCTTGAATATTTAAAAATTCCTTATACTCATTCTGGCGTGATGGCATCTGCTTTGGCAATGGATAAGGGACGTGCAAAAATTATCGTTGCAAATGTTGGGGTTTGTGTTGCTCCTTCTCGTATCATGAGCCGCTTTGCTTTGGGCCGAACGCATCCCATGGAGCCTCCTTATGTAATTAAACCTGTGTGTGAAGGATCAAGTTTTGGTGTTGTCATTGTCCAAGGAAATGAAGCTGTACCGCCGCATAATATTGGGGGAGCTGAGTGGGGATATGCCGATGAGGTGATGATTGAAAAATATATTCCTGGTCGTGAATTGACTTGTGCTGTTTTGGGGAATGAAGTGCTGGATGTGTGTGAAATTCTTCCCGATAAAAACTTTCCATTCTACGATTATGACTCAAAATATAAAACGGGTGGTTCTCTTCACATTTGTCCTGCACAACTTTCACTAAATATTTACCAAAGTGTGCAAAGAATGTCTTTAGCAGCCCATCAGGCGATAGGGTGTCGAGGTGTTAGCCGTTCTGATTTTCGTTTTGATGAAAAAACGGGAGAGTTGGTTTGGCTTGAAATTAATACGCAACCCGGTATGACATCGACGTCTCTTCTTCCTGATATTGCAAAAGCGAGCGGCCGTACTTACGGCGATATTGTTCAATGGATGGTGGAGGACGCATCATGTATGCGTTGAATGTTAGTAAAACAAATGTTCCGATGGAGGTGCTTTCAGTGCCGGCTTTGCCACGTCTTTATCGTCGTTTTCTTCGGTTTATGTTTGAGTTTGTTTTTGTTAATATTCATATTCCACGCCATTTTGGCTCTTTTGCTGTTGTATGGTTTTTCTTTGTTACGGCTTTTTATGGACTTTCATCAAGTGGTCAGATGGCTGTGATCGTAAACACGATCATATTGGATAGTAGTTTTGTGGTCACTCATGTTGATATAAGCGGTAATAAGCGCTTGGCAAAGCAGGATATTTTTAAAATTTTAAAACTTGATGTTGCGCCTTCTATATTCACTTTTGATGTTGAAAGAGCGCGTTCTCTTTTGGAAAAACAGGCTTGGGTGCAATCGGCTAATGTTCAGAAAATTTATCCTAATAAAATGCGCATTTCCATCGTGGAGCGTGAACCCTATGCCATTTGGCAACATGATGGCATAATGGATATTGTTGATAATACAGGTCGTGTCATTGTGCCTTTTAAAGGGGAAATTGTTCGGGATTTACCTCTTGTGGTTGGGCAGGGGGCACAAAATGCTGCTAAAGTGTTTATTCAAGCGCTGTCAGTCTATCCGGAAGTATATGATCGTATTCGTGCTTTTGTGCGGGTAGGTGATCGACGTTGGGATCTTGTTTTGAATAATGGAATGCGCGTTATGTTGCCTGAAAATGGTGCTCTTGAAAGGCTTTCTTCTCTTTTTTCGTCCGGTACAATGCAAGATCTTTTATCTCGCGATATTCTCAGTGTTGATTTACGTCTTGCTGATCGAATTACTGTTTCTTTATCAGATGAAACGTTGGAGCGTTATCATGCTACTGTAGCAGAAGAAGAACGTATTTTAAAAGCGCGAAAGGCAGGAAGCCTATGATGCTACTCAGATCACATCATTTGAAGGGGCGTAAAACACGTTTTTTAACGGTACTTGATGTCGGTTCAAGTAAGATTGTTTGTCTTATTGCTTGTTTGCGTCCTTTGAAGCATGCACACTATTTACATGGTCGTACACATTCTACGGAAATTCTAGGCTTTGGAGTGCAGCGTTCACGTGGTATTAAATCCGGTGTTGTCATGGATATGTTTGCAGCAGAACAATCAATAAGATTGGCTGTTGATGCGGCAGAAAAAATGGCGGGTTTGGTGGTGGATTCAGTGATTGTGAATTTTTCCTCAAGTCGATTACAAAGTGCTTTGATTAATGGAAAGGTCCATTTGAATGGTCGTGAAGTCACCAAGCGTGATATGCGTATGGCCTTTTCAGATGTTTCGCGTAAAGCCTTTGATGCTGAACGTCATGTTATGCACTCAGTTCCAGTTTCTTATGTATTGAATGGAGATAAAGGAATTTTTGATCCTATTGGCATGGCAGGGGAAACATTTGGTGTCGACGTGCATGTGGTAACAGCAGAAACAGCCTCTTTGCGTAATTTAGAAACTTGTATTAATCGTGCACATTTGAGTGTTGAAGCAATGGTTGCTACTCCCTTTGCAAGTGGTCTTGCTGTCTTGATGAATGATGAGGCGCATTTAGGGGCTGCGTGTATTGATTTTGGTGGTGGAACAACAACATTTTCAGTGTTTTTTGAAGGAAAATTTATTCATGCGGATGCTCTTGCTGTTGGGGGGCATCATGTCACTCTTGATGTTGCGCGCGGATTTTCTATGTCTTTAACAGAGGCGGAACGTTTAAAAGTTGTTTATGGTTCAGCACTTTTAACAAGTGCTGATGAGCGGCAAATGATTAATGTAGCAGAAATTGGGAGTGAACAGCGTGAAACTCAATATCCTCGCGCGGTTCTTGGGCGTATCATTCGTGCGCGTGTTGAAGAAATTTTAGAAATGGTCCGTGATTGTTTAAATCGTTCTGGTTTTGGTCACATCATTGGTAAACGTGTTATTTTGACGGGGGGAGCAAGCCAGTTAACAGGATTGCCAGAAATGGCACGTACTATATTAGGAAGAAATGTTCGTATCGGGCGGCCTTTAGGTATTTCGAGGCTTCCTTCTCTTGCAAAAGGGGCGGCGTTTACATCTGCTGTTGGGTTGTTAATTTATCCGCAATTGGTGGGTTTTGAAGAAAAAACAATGCAGGCGGCAGGAAATCATTTATCGATGGGCACGCGTGGGTATTTTCAGCGTGTTGGTGAGTGGTTGCGTGAGAGTTTTTAGTTAAGTCTAGTTGGATAAATTTCATCGCTTTGGCTTGCGGTGTCTTATGAGAAGGAAAAGAAAATGACGATTAATCTGCATCGGCCAGATATCGCGGAATTGAAGCCACGCATTACCGTTTTTGGTGTTGGAGGTGGTGGCGGGAATGCCGTGAATAATATGATAAATGCTGGTCTTCAGGGAGTTGACTTTGTTGTTGCAAATACGGATGCACAGGCTTTGGCTATGTCAAAGGCTGAACGTGTTATCCAACTTGGGGCAGCTGTGACAGAAGGTTTGGGTGCTGGGGCTTTGCCGGAAGTTGGACAAGCGGCGGCAGAGGAATGTATTGATGAAATTATTGATCATCTTGCAGACTCTCATATGGTTTTCATTACTGCTGGTATGGGGGGAGGAACTGGAACAGGAGCTGCTCCCGTTGTTGCTCGCGCAGCGCGTGAAAAAGGTATTTTGACTGTTGGTGTTGTGACAAAGCCGTTTCAGTTTGAAGGCGCACGTCGTATGAAAACGGCAGAGGCTGGTATTGAAGAATTACAAAAGTCTGTCGATACATTGATTGTTATACCCAATCAAAATCTTTTCCGTATTGCAAATGATAAGACAACGTTTGCTGATGCTTTTGCTATGGCTGACCAAGTGCTTTATTCTGGTGTTGCTTCCATTACGGATTTGATGATTAAAGAGGGTTTAATTAACCTTGATTTTGCTGATGTTCGTTCTGTTATGCACGAAATGGGGCGAGCCATGATGGGAACGGGTGAGGCATCTGGTGATGGGCGTGCTTTGGCTGCGGCTGAAGCTGCTATTGCAAACCCACTGTTGGATGATACCTCTATGCGTGGGGCGCGTGGTTTACTGATTTCTATTACAGGTGGTCGTGATATGACTCTCTTTGAGGTTGATGAAGCTGCTAATCGTATTCGTGAAGAAGTGGATGCTGATGCGAATGTGATCTTTGGCGCTATTGATGATGAGTCATTGGAAGGTGTTATTCGTGTTTCTGTGGTTGCCACCGGTATTGATCGTGAAGTTAGTGATGTTGTTCAGTCCTCTCATCCTCAGATTCAAAGACCTGCTTCTTCAATACGCAAGAGCGATCCTGGAACGTCACACAGTTCTTTTCATGTTCAGTCATCGCCTCTGCGTTCTGAGTCAATGGTAGAAGTGATCGAATCACTTGAAATAGAGAAGGGTAAATCAACCGGAGAACAGTTCCGTCCCAAAAGTCAAATTTTTGCACAACCTGCAGAAGCAATGACGACACGAAGTGCCACGAATGCTGTTGCGTATGGTTCAAATGCTGTTCAGGAACAGAGATCCAATGTGCCTCGTATGCAAGTAAGCCGTGGTTCTCAACAGGCGATGACGGCTCCTGTGAGTATGGAGGCAACAGCACATGTTCTTGATGAGATGACAGGGGTTGTGAAGCAAAAAGAAAAGCCAGTGCAACCAAAACAAATGCAACAAATGCAAGCGCGCGCTCCAATGCGTATGCCTGAGTTAAAGGATTTTCCTCCTGTTGCTCATGGACAAAGTCAAAGAACATTTGTGACTGATCAAGGTCCTCGTAATCTTTGGCAGCGTTTGAAACAGAGCTTGACACATCGTGAAGAAGCTGAGCCAGAAGCGAGGCTGGAGCCTGCTGTTAGATCATCTCAGCAGAAAGAGTCTCATGTTTACAATAAAAATTCTCAGGCGCTTTCTCAAGATGCTTCTGTGTATGTTCCACGTCGTTCTGGTGAGCTGCACCCTCAGGTACCACAAGATCAACGTACTTTTATAAGTGAAGAAGATCAGTTGGAAATACCAGCATTTTTACGTCGTCAGGCAAATTAATTGATGAAAAGTGAGATAAAGTAAGAAAAATTATTATTTCTTTAATGATCAGTCAAAAATTATACAGTAAAATATATTGCTGTTTTTTGGATAAAATACTTTGTTTTAAAAAAAACCGCTTATTATAAGCGGTTTTTTTTTATTATTTACTATGAATATTCTTTATAATTTTATAAATTTTGTTAAAAGATGTACAAGCAATTTAATAAAATGATTATGATGAATTTAGTACCAAAATATCAGTCTACTCTTAAAAAAGCAGTAACATTTAAGGGGATTGGCGTTCACAGTGGCTGTTTGTCAGTGGTAAAGGTTTGTCCAGCGGATGTTGGGTGTGGTATTGTTTTTAAGCGTTGTGGATTAGACGGAACAGAGAAAATATTTCAAGCTCATGCATCGCAAACAGGAGAAACTGAATTATCAACAGTACTTGGAGATGGAGATGTAAGGGTTGAAACAATTGAACATTTGATGGCAGCAATTGCTGCTTATAATTTGGATAATCTTGTTATTGAAGTGTCACATAATGAGATTCCTATTTTGGATGGTTCAGCGTGGCTATATTGCCAAGCTTTTGAAGATGTTGGTATTGTACAGCAAAATGCGTTGCGTTCTTATTTCATTATAAAAAAGCCGGTGCGAGTTGAAGGATCTCATGGTGTTGCAGAGCTTTTGCCATTCGATGGACGTCGTTTTGATATAACGATCTCTTTTCCTTCTTCTGCTATTGGTAAGCAACATTTCAGTTTTGATCTTACCACACGAGGGTTTAGGGATGATTTGTCACGTGCGCGCACTTTTGGTTTTATCAAAGACGTGGAAGAATTAAGGCTTTCTGGAAAGGCGAGAGGTGCTTCTTTGGAAAATTCTCTTGTTATCGACCTTAATGATAAAATTTTAAATCCCGATGGTCCTTATTGGGAGAATGAATGTGTTCGGCACAAGATGCTTGATGCGATTGGTGATACTGCTTTGCTGGGAGCACCTTTTATTGGATTATTTCGTTCTTATTGTAGTGGGCATAGAATTAATGCGCAATTGGTGAAAGCTGTTTTGGCAGACGAATCATATTACCAAAAAAGCTTTTTAGAGAAAGAGTAAAAGAAAATTGACAAGATTTTTTTATCGTTTATTTGATTTTTAAGGGGATGATTGACCTAAACTGCTAAATTGGTTATGTGGATTTTAAAGTGATATGGTATAAAAACTTTAATAAATTGTTTTTGCTACAAGGTGATATTCTCTGGAGGCCGGAAAAACTATGAAAAAATCTCATGTGTGCATTGGAAATATGACATATAGAAAATCTAACATTGTACGCAAGATATTGGGGGTGGTACTTTTAGGAAGCACCTGTATGTTAGCGGGATGTCTCTTTAAAGAGAAAAAAACCCTTGATCCATCTGCTTATGTTTTGAAAATAGAGCCACCAGATGTTCTCTATAATCAGGCGCTTGCTAGCCTTGAAAGTGGGCGGCTTGGGGATGCATCGAAGAAGTTTTTGAAGATTGAAAAACAGTACGCTTATACAGACTGGGGGCGTAAATCTTTGGTCATGGGTGCTTTTACTAATTATCGACTCGGAAAGTATGATGATTCAATTAGTATGGCTCAACGCTATATTACTCTTTATCCAGGGTCGACTGACTCGGCTTATGCGTATTATATTATTGGTCTTTCTTCTTTCCGTCGGATTCCTGATGTTACACGTGATCAACGTGATACGAAACGTGCTATTGCTGCTATGCAGCTTCTTATAGAGCGTTATCCTAATTCTGAGTATGTCAAGGATGCTAAGGATAAAATCCGTTTTGGTCGCGAACAGCTGGCTGGTAAAGAAATGCAGATTGGCCGTTATTATGAAGAGGGGCGGCGTTACCTTGCGGCAAGTAGACGGTTTCGTACCGTGGTTGAAGAGTATTCTGATACAAATCAAATTGAAGAAGCGCTTTTCCGCTTGACTGAGGTTAATCTTGCTCTCGGCTTAACGGCGGAAGCACAGACGGCAGCAGCTATTTTAGGACGTAATTATCCCAAAAGTGAGTGGTATAAATTTTCTTATAATCTCTTGCAGAAGAATAAAATATCGCCACGTGAGCATAAATCTTCTTGGATCTCAAATGCTTTAGGTGGTGATAAGAAGAGGGTACGTTGATTCTCTATGTTGGTACAGCTTTCGATTCATAATATTGTTTTGATCGAAACGCTTGATATTCATTTTACGGCGGGGTTGACGGTTTTAACTGGAGAAACAGGTGCGGGGAAGTCTATTCTCCTTGATGCTTTATCACTTGCTCTAGGGGGGCGGGGTGATGCTTCGCTTGTGCGTCATGGTGCTGACCGCGGGCAGGTCACAGCTGTTTTTGATGTGTCTGTTTCACATCCTGCACGTCAACTTATTCGTGAGAATGGTCTTGATGATGAGGGTGATATTATTTTACGACGTGTGCAATCAAGTGATGGACGTAGCCGTGTTTTTATCAATGATCAGGTGTCTAGTGTTGCATTGATGCGGAGTGTTGGCCGTTTGCTGGTTGAAATCCATGGACAACATGATGATCGTGCGCTTGTTGATGTTGCTACACATCGCCAATTATTAGATGCCTTTGGTGGTCTTGAAGATGAAGTGGAAAATTTGCGTCAGTGTTATCACTCATGGCGTGAATTTGAGGAGCGTTTGCAACGGCAGCGTCTTAAAGTAGAGAGTGCCGTACGTGAGGTTGATTATCTTCGTGCGTGTGTAGAAGAGCTTGAAAAGCTTGATTTTAAAGTTGGTGAAGAGGAAGCTCTTTCTCTTCGTCGTGCTGATATGCTTAAATTAGAAAAAATAGCGACAGATATTAAAGAAGCGGATGATCTTTTAACGGGTCAAAAATCACCAATCCCAGTACTTTCTAATTTGGTGAGGCGTTTGGAGCGGAAAATTCCTGAGGCGCAAGAACTTATTGTACCAGTGGTGAAATCTATTGATGAGGCATTGCATGCACTTGCAACAGCACAAGAAGGTATTGAGACGGCAATACGAGCATTAGATTTTGAACCTGATGAATTGGAACGGATAGAAGAGCGTCTTTTTTCTCTTCGGGGTTTTGCTCGTAAATATCAAGTTTCAGCGGATGAATTGATTCAGTTACGCGATAAAATGGATGCAGAACTCGCTGATTTTGAAGAGGCTCAGACTATATTGACACGCTTTGAAGATGAGGCAAGACAAGCACAAAAAAAATATGATATGTTAGCGCAAGCGTTGTCAATAAAACGTCAAGAGGTTGCAAAGAACTTGTCTGAAAGCGTGATGACTGAGCTACCGGCATTGAAATTAGAGAGGGCTGAATTTATTGTTGAAATGCAAAGTGATATGGAAAAGCGGAGTGCAGAGGGATGTGATCGTGTTGAATATTGGGTACGAACAAATCCTGGCACACGGGCCGGTCCCATGCTTAGTGTGGCTTCTGGCGGTGAATTATCTCGTTTTTTGCTGGCATTAAAAGTTGTTTTATCTGATCGAGGATCAGCACCGACGCTGATTTTTGATGAAATTGATACAGGCGTTGGGGGGGCTGTTGCAGCGGCTATTGGGCAACGGTTGCAATGCTTATCAGAACATGTCCAAGTTTTCGCTATTACGCATGCTCCACAGGTTGCATCGAAAGCGCATGGTCATTTTCTTATTTCAAAAATTGAGAGTCATGATAAAGGACGCTTTGTTACTGCGATTCATAAAATGGAAGAGCATGAGCGTGCAGAAGAAATTGCCCGTATGTTGGCTGGAGAACAGATTACTGAAGAAGCGCGTGCAGCGGCTCAAAAGCTTCTAGCATAAAGGTAATTAGTCAGCGATAAAAATACTGGAAAGCTTGTATTTATTGAGATTCACTTGATGAGGATGCGTGTGGAAATCCTTGTGGCAGTGCTTGTAATTTGGAATAGATTTTATGAACAAAGATGCAGATAAAAATCTCACAGCTGTTGAAGCAGAACGTGAATTAGAGTGGTTGGCAAAAGAAATTGCACGTCATGATGTGCTTTATAATCGTGATGATCAGCCTGAAATTTCTGATGCAGAATATGATGCTTTGCGCCGCCGTAATGCAGAAATTGAAGCTCTTTTTCCAGAGCTTATACGTATTGATTCTCCTTCACATAAAATTGGGGCACCAATTTCTGAAAAGTTTGAAAAATCTGTTCATGCACAGCCTATGCTTTCACTTGATAATGCGTTTAGCTCTGAAGATGTTAGTGAATTTGTTGAGCGTATTCGTCGTTTTTTACGGCTTCCAGAAACACAAGTGTTGGAAATAACAGCGGAGCCAAAAATTGATGGTTTATCTTTGTCTTTACGCTACGAAAAGGGGCGGCTTGTGCGTGCGGCAACGCGTGGGGATGGAACTGTCGGTGAAAATGTGACGGCAAATGCCCGAACAATTGCTGATATTCCACAAGTTTTACAAAGTGATTTTCCTGATATCATTGAGGTTCGCGGTGAAGTTTATATGGGGCGGGAAGATTTCCAAGCACTGAATATCAGCCAACAAGAGAAGGGAAAGTTAACTTTTGCCAATCCTCGAAATGCGGCGGCTGGTTCACTCCGTCAGCTTGATTCACGGATAACCGCTAGCAGAAAACTTCAATTTTTTGCTTATGCTTGTGGTGAGGTGAGTGAAATATTGGCAGAAAGTCAAATGGAGATGATGAAAAAGCTAAAAGAATATGGCTTTGTTATCAATCCATTAACAAAAGTCTTTAAGACAGTAAAAGAAATTATTTCGTATTATCACGATATCGAAGAATGCCGTCATTCTTTAAGCTATGATATTGATGGCATTGTTTATAAGGTTAATGATTTGATGCTCCAAAAGCGTTTGGGGTTTGTTTCTCGTTCGCCGCGTTGGGCTATCGCCCATAAATTTCCAGCAGAAAAAGCGATAGCGCTTTTGGAAGATATTGACATTCAAGTTGGTCGCACGGGAGCTTTGACACCTGTTGCACGTCTTACGCCTATTACTGTTGGTGGAGTGGTGGTGACCAATGCTAGTTTGCATAATGAGGATTATATTAAGGGAATTGGTCATAAAGGAGAGCCCATTCGTGAAGGACGTGATATCCGTGTAGGCGATAGCGTGATTGTACAACGTGCTGGTGATGTGATCCCTCAAGTTATTGATGTTATCATTGAAAAACGCCCGAAAGATGCTGCTGTTTTTATTTTTCCTCATTTGTGCCCAGCTTGTGGGAGTCATGCTGTTCGTGAAGTGGGAGAAGCCGTGCGTCGCTGTACAGGGGGGCTTATTTGTCCGGCACAAGCGATTGAACGTATTCGTCATTTTGTTTCACGCAATGCTTTTGATATTGAGGGCTTGGGTAAAAAACAAGTGGAGTTCTTTTTCCATGTTCAAGATGAAGCGCTTTGTATTCATACACCAGCCGATATTTTTACGTTACAACGGCGCCAAGAAAAATCTTTGATACGTTTGGAAAATATGGAAGGTTTTGGTACTGTTTCAGTGCGGAAATTGTATGATGCCATTAATGCGCGCCGAGAAATTCCTTTGAGCCGTTTTTTGTTTGCATTAGGGATTCGTCATGTTGGCGAAGTGAATGCACGCCGCCTTGCACGTGCTTATAAAAATTATACAGCTTTTGAGACCGCGGCTATGGAAGCACTTATGCCATGTGATAAGAAAAATGAAGAAGGAAATGAGGCTTGGATGGAGCTTACCAATATCGAAGGAATTGGACCACAGGTAGGGAGCGCAATTGTTGATTTTTATCAAGAAGCGCATAACCGTGAGATTTTATCTGTTTTGCTTGAAGAAGTAACACCTCTTGATGAAGAGCCTATCATAGCAGATTCTTCACCAATAGCGGAGAAGATCATTGTTTTTACAGGAACTTTGTCGCATATGTCACGCGATGAAGCAAAAGCATTGGCAGAGCGATTAGGGGCTAAAACATCTGGTTCACTTTCTAAAAAAACAGATCTTCTTGTTGCAGGACCTAGAGCGGGCTCCAAATTGGCTAAAGCTGAAGAATTAGGTGTTGAGGTTATCGATGAAGAGGTTTGGCTACAGCTGATTGAGAAACATAATATTTAAAGGGTGTTTCCCAGAAGATCGTATACTGTTGATATGATTATCTTTCTTACATTTTTTGGGGGGATGAAATCAAAAAGGGGATAATAGGAGCTGTTTTTTGCAAAAATAGAGCGCCATATACTTTGATATTTATTAAGTTATTAAAATAATTAACGTTGAACTTAAATATTAAACTTAAACTATTATGATGAAGAATATGCAAGGTTATTATTAGTAAAAGATATAAATTATTACTGTGAAGAAAGGTAAAATTTTTGAACAAATATGTAGAATTTAATCCAAAATGCCGTAATAGAAATGTAACGCGGAAGATTACAAAATATAATAAAACATTCCGCTATAAATGAATAAGGGATATAAATGCGAGTTGTTTATTATGTTGAATTTATAAAAGATTACTGGTACCTATACTTATCAGGCATTATTAGATGGTACACTTGTCCAATTTCATTACAAAATTTCGGATATTCGCTAATGCGTCTAGCAGCATAATTTTTTTCCTGACTTCCTTCATCTCTCTCAAATTTCTCAGCATAGGAAATTTCGTTTATTAGAGCTAGTATTTGGATTGAGAATATTTCAGAATTAAATATCATTCGTGCGTATCTAAACATTGGATCTGTCGAGTTCATGACCAAATTTTTTGCCCAAATGAAATCGTTTTCTTTCCAATTATATTGAGAACGTAGCTTATGTATGTAGGTAGGTAGGGATAATGCTGGAAATTTTTTATTGTACTCTCCCTGTAATAAGTCCACAAGGCATGCACACCAAACAACTTTCGCATGGATAAGATTTATATTTTCAGGAATTAGTACTACCATCCCAGGGCTTAGAACATGATATACACCATAACTCTTATTATCCAGATATTTTTTTGCAATTTCTAGGCGCTCTTCGTATATATTATCAGGATATTGTGTCTTTACGTACTCTTCGTATAATTTATCGTACTGATTTGGAGTAATGACTTGATTTTCAGAAAATAAAGCAATAGGAATTCGCTTAAATTTAGTAATTTCCTTCAATACAGAAGGCCCAATATAGTATCCAAATAATAATATTACGGAACAAAATAAAATTATACGCATTAGGATAGTCACTTTATTTCTAAAATACTGGATAAGGAAAGGATATAGATTACTAAGATCTGTGCTTAAGATTTTGTTAACTAACAAGCTATAAGACACACGTTTTATTGTGTATTTTTCATATCCTCTGTTATTGTTGTTAATTTTTAGCTGAATAACACATTCAGGTCAAAACACATGCCTCCATATATGTTGTTTTTATACTGTGTAGTTGGAAACTATCTATATTGTGGGTAACTTTTTTTCAACAGTAAGTAATAGTCTAGAAAATAATATTTTACTGTTAACTATGCAAATAAATAAAAAACTTTAACGCTGATGTTATCAGCATGCTCCTTCTTTTAATTCTAAATACTTAATTTTATTTCATAGCAGATTCTATTTTATTGTAGCAATATGTATTATAATGAATTACAACTATTGAAAATGATTCAAGAATTAAAATAATATAAATTATCATTGTGAAGCAAACAAAAAGGTAAAATTTATTCGAATAAATATGCAGAATTTTTGAATCCAAACAGCGTAATAAGCTGGTTATAATAGGTGTTTTAGAAATACGATGCGAAGGATTACAAAATATAACGAGAGTTTCCATATAAAGAAACTAGGGATATGGTAGTGTCTAGATGGTAATACCCAAAATAAGCATTAACCACGTGCAGGCGTATCTCACTCTGCTTCACCTAGGTCAGTGTTTGCCATATCAGAAAAAACGTGAAGTATCTTGTAGAAATATTTTTTGTATTTCCTGACGCAAGTACATATTTTTCTCTAAAAAAAGACGGTGCTGTTTTTGTAGAAAGGGTAAAAGTTATAGGTTGCTTCATTTAAAGGGGCATTGTTGCTTCTTTTGCCCATTTTTTATCTTCTTCATTTAAGTAAGGTGCATTCATCTGATAAACGCGCGCATGGTAATCATTGAGCCATTGCCGTTCTTCTTGTGTCAAAAGCTCTGGAAGGATTAACCGTCGATCAATGGGGCAATGTGTGAGTGTCTCAAACGAGAGCATTTCTATATCTCCACCATCAATTTTTTGTGCTGGCTTTACTATCATCAAATTTTCAAGACGGATACCAAAAGCACCTTCGCGATAATATCCTGGTTCGTTTGAAAGAATCATACCGGAGATGAGTTCTTGGCATCCTTTGCGGGAAATATTTTGTGGTCCTTCATGAACAGAAAGATAAGACCCAACACCATGACCGGTGCCATGAGCATAATCAAAACCAGCTTTCCACAATGCAATGCGTGCTAGAATATCAATGTCTTGTCCACGGGTTCTTTTGGGAAAGCAAGCAGTTGAAAGAGCAATCATGCCCTTGAGAACAAGAGTGAAACAGCGTTTTTCTTCTTCTCCAATATTCCCAATTGCTACTGTACGTGTGACATCTGTCGTTCCATCACGATATTGGCCACCTGAATCAACAAGATAAAGTTCACCAGCATTGAGTTGTTTATTTGTTTGTGTTGTTACACGATAATGAATAATGGCGCCATTTTCTCCTGCTGCTGAAATTGTATCAAAAGAAAGATCTTTAAGTTTTTCTCCCATTTCGTTTGCTGTATTTATGCGAAATTCTTCTAATTTTTGAGCAGCAGAAATTTCACTTATTGACCCTGGTATTTGTTTATCTAACCAAGAAAAAAAACGGGTTAGGGCAACACCATCGCGTAGATGCGCTTTGCGTGCGCCATTGAGTTCTGTGTCATTTTTAATGGCACGTGGTAGAGCAGCAGGATCGGTAAGTGTGATAAAAGAGCTATTTTTTTCTTCAATAACAGTTCGTAATTTTTCGCATGTTAGCTGTGGATCTAAGGCAAACACGGTCCCTTTTTGAACATACTCTTTGATCTTGGGAATAAGCTGTTCTGGTTCATATAATTTTGCATAACGTTCCAGATATTGTTTCTGTTCTACACCAAGTTTTTTGCTGTCAATGAATAAGGCTGGTGTTTCGTTAAGTGGAATGAGAGCAAAACAAAGGGAAAAAGGCGTGTTGGAAACATCATTGCCCCGTATATTGAATGTCCATGCAATGGAAGAGGGGTCTGTAAAAATAAAAGCATTTGCATGAGTTTGCTGTATATCTTTGTAAATCAAAGCGAGTTTTTCATCTGTATCGCACCCAGCATATTTGAGAGGGTGAATTGATAAGGCAGATTGTGGTAATTTTGGTTGATTATGCCAGAGCAAATCAATGGGATTATGTTGAACTTCTACAAGTTTTCCACCTGCTTTCGTTTCTAATGCGTTTCTCAATGCATCGGTGGCAGCAATCGTGTGGAGCCATGGATCAAAGCCAATAGAAAGTTTTTGACCATTTTTTTCAAGCCATTGTGAGGGAGGACAAGTTATGAGATCTTCATAATTAAAAATATCAGGATCAGTTTGTTGGCGAACTTGGAGCTTATATCGCCCATCTGTAAATATGATGGCTTTGTTTTTTAAAATCAGTGCAATCCCAGCTGATCCAGTAAAGCCGGTTAACCAGCTAAGGCGTTGAGCATGAGGGGGGACATATTCTCCTTGATGCTCATCGCACCGCGGAACAAGAAAACCATCGAGTCCAAGGTGATCGAGTTCTTTACGAAGGCAAGAAATGCGTTCTGCTGTATAAGCAGGATTTGTTGTCGCCTCAAAAGATTGATACATAACGACGTCCTTTTCTTTTCTTTTATTTCAGATGTATCGTAACCCATCCTTGCCGGTGGTATGTTTCGATATGCTTCATTCCTTGTTTTATATAAGTCTCCAAAACATGGGCATGTTGTTCTTCAAGAATTCCAGAGAGTATAAGTGATCCCCCTTTTTGAAGTGCCTTTACCACTTCTTGCGCAAGTTCAATAAGCGGATTAGCAAGGATATTGGCAACGATGAGATCAAAAGGGGTTCGTGATGCAATTGCATCATGGGCAAAATCTGTTGCTGTAATAGCTGTAATATATTCCTTGACACCATTGAATTCGATATTGTGTTGTGCAACTTGAACAGCAATTGGGTCAATATCGGATGCAAGCACAGGAATTGGTTTGAGCATTGCTATGCCAATGGCTAGTACACCGCTCCCAGTACCAAGATCAAGGGCATTTTTGGGATTTTCGTGTTTCATGACTTTGGCAATCATTTCTAAACAACCGGCTGTTGTTCCATGATGTCCGGTGCCAAAAGCTTGATTAGCTTCAATTTCAATAGGGAGAACATTTGCTGGAATGGCGTTTCGGTTGTGACTTCCATGAAGAAAAAAAGGACCAGCTTGCACAGGTTTTAGTCCTTCTAGGCTTTTTTGTACCCAATCAATGTTGGGTAAAACTTCCATATTAATTTTATCAAAATCTATAGAAAGGATTTGAGCAAAACGTTTCAATGCGTTCTCTTGATTGTCTTGATCGACATATAGAGAAAGCTCATATACAGCATTTTGTTCATCTATCTCTGTGAGAGCAAGAGGATACCCTTCTTCGTCAAAGGCTGTTTCTATAAGGGTATAGAACCGTTCTGCTTCATTTTTAGAAGCAGTATAATAGAGGCGAATTTGTTGCGACATGCTGTTCTTTCTTTTGATCGGTTTTTTTAGTTTAAGATGAGTTTTTTTAACCGTTCAATGGCGATTTCATCTTTTAATTCGCTATCGCTTTCTTTCGTGTCATAACGGATAACGCCAGCTAATTTTCCACCTTTTTTGAGTAAAAAAATTGCTGCTGTATGGTTATATGTATAGTTTCCATCTGTTTCAGGGACTTTTTCAGCAACGATGTTGAAAGAATTGACCATTTTATGAACTTTTTCAGGATCTCCGCTGATGCCAACAATTTTATTGTTAAAATTACTGAGATAATCATGGAGTACTTTTGGTGTGTCTCGTTCAGGATCAACAGTCACAAACCATATACCTAATTTATCAGCTTCAGGCCCAAGGGCTGTAAGCCATCGATCAAGATTCATCAGTGTGGTAGGGCAGCTTTCAGGACACATAGTGAAGCCGAAAAAAATTATTGAAGGCTTGCTTCGAACATCAGCCTCAGTAATATTTTTTCCATTAGAATCAGTGAGAGTAAAGTTATCACCTAAAGGCTTATTTGTCAGCGTATCATAAATAAAAACACCTGCAAGAAATATGATTGTCAGCCCCAAGATGCGTATTACATTTTTCATAGTTTGACTCTCTTAAATAGATCGAGAAATTGTAACATCGGCAGGTTTGTTTTGCAATGTGTGTTTCATGGTTGATTTTATTGGCTTGATTGGTATGTCTTTCCATATCTATGATGAAACATTGGTGAAAGATGCATGAATATTGAGAACGATCTTCGGTTTCATGAAAGTGAGCCTCGTATCCATACGACGGCACGGCTGCATGGTTGTAAATTAGGGCGCTATGTGGAAATTAATGAGCGGGTGATTTTACGGGATGTAACCGTTGGAGATTTTTCTTATTTAGAACGTAATAGTGAGGCTATTTATAGCGATATTGGGCGTTTTTGTTCTATTGCATCTCATGTACGGATGAATGCGTTGGAGCATCCTATGGAGCGCGTTTCAACGCATAAAATAACCTATCGTCCAAACGAATATTTTCGTTATATGGCATTAGATAGTGGTTTTCGTGAAAGGCGTTGTGCAAAACGTGTTATTATTGGGCATGATGTGTGGATTGGATATGGTGCGGTTATTATGCCTGGGGTGACAATTGGTCATGGCGCTATCATTGGCGCGAACGCTGTTATAACGAAAGATGTTTTGCCTTATACGATTGTCGTTGGGGTACCTGCTAAACGGTTGCGGATGCGTTTTCCCAATAATGTGATAGAATGCCTTTTAGATATGGCTTGGTGGGATTGGCCGCTTGATAAAATTCACAACGCATTGCCTGATATGCAAAATTTGCCCATTGAAGCCTTTGTTCGTAAATGGAAATGACATTCAGAATAAAATAAAGTGGTTTCTTGAAAAAACTGATCGTGGTTTACTTGTAATTAAGCTTTGTTTACAAAATTGTCTAGTACACGCTTTTCTCCGGCTTTTTCGAACATTATTGTCAATTTATGATCGTCTATTGCTGTAATATGACCATAACCAAATTTTATGTGAAAAATCCGATCATTGACAGAAAAATCTGATGGTGCATGAGAGATTGATTGAGAGATAACTTTCCCTTCAATATTCTTGTTTTTTTGTGCACGCTTTTGTCTTGCTGTTGCATAGTCAGTATAAAAGGAATCGTGATGTTGAAAGGAAGATTTTCCATAACCACCATAGGATGTTTCCATTTCTACAACTTCTATATGTTCTGCTGGTAATTCATCTAGAAAACGGGAGGGAAGAGCAGGTTGCCAAAGTCCATGAATTCTTCGATTAGATACAAACCATATATGCAAATGTTTTTTTGCTCTTGTTAGACCTACGTAAGCAAGGCGCCGTTCTTCTTCTAATCCTGAACGTCCACCTTCATCTAATGAGCGTTGGTGGGGAAAGAGTCCTTCTTCCCAACCTGGAAGAAAAACTGTTTCAAATTCAAGTCCTTTGGCTGAATGAAGTGTCATGATGTTGACTGCATCTATATTTTCATTATTTTCCGTTTCCATAACGAGTGCAACATGTTCCAAAAAACTTTGAAGATTTTCAAATTGTTCCATGGAACGAATCATTTCTTTAAGATTTTCTAGTCTTGTAGGAGCCTCTGGTGAGCGATCTTCTAACCACATGGTTGTATAACCAGAATCATCAAGGACGATCTCGGCAAGTTCTCTATGAGGAGTGTCTTGAAGCATATTTTGCCAGCGGCGGAAGCTTTCAATGAGGCTTCGTAACGCACTGCGCGCCTTAGGCTTTAATTCATCTGTTTCAATGATGTCAGCGGCAGCAGAAAAGAGAGGAACAGCACGTGCACGTGCACTCTCATAAAGAATGCGCAGGGTTGCATCTCCTATGCCGCGTTTTGGTGTATTAATAACACGCTCAAAAGCTAAATCATCAGTAGGTTGGACAACAACGCGTAAATAAGCCATGGCATCACGTATTTCCATTCGCTCATAAAAACGAGGACCACCAATAACGCGATAATTAAGGCCAAGTGTTACAAAGCGATCTTCAAATTCACGCATTTGAAATGATGCGCGTACCAATATAGCCATATGATTTAATGCATGACCGGTTTGTTGTGCGCGTTCGATTTCTTCTCCGATTGCTCGTGCTTCTTCTGCCGAATCCCATGCTGAATGAATTTTTACCTTTTCTTCCTCACTCTTTATTTGAGCAGAAAAAAGGACTTTTCCCAGCCTTTCTTCATTATGAGCAATGAGATGGGAGGCGGTTTTGAGAATATGGGATGTTGAGCGATAATTGCGTTCTAGACGAATAATTTTAGCAGAAGGAAAATCTTTTTCAAAACGTAATATGTTTTCGACTTTTGCACCACGCCATCCATAAATGGATTGATCATCATCGCCAACACAACAAAGATTAACATGTTGACCTTGAGGATGTTGGGCCAAAAGGCGAAGCCAAAGATATTGTGCTGTATTTGTATCTTGATATTCATCGACAAGAATATAACGAAATTGAGAATGATATTCGCGAAGAATATCTGGATTATGTTGGAAGATAGAGATAGAATGAAGTAGAAGGTCACCAAAATCACAAGCATTAAGATCTTTTAATCGATTTTGATAATTGTGATAAAGTTCATGTCCCATGCCGTTACCAAAGGAATGAGCATCACTTTTTGAGATATGTTTTGGTGAAAGTCCTTGATTTTTCCAAGAATCAATCATCATGGCAAGGTTTCGTGCGGGCCAACGCTTATCGTCTAATCCTTCAGCTTGAATAAGCTGTTTTAAAAGTCGAAGAACATCATCGCTATCGAGAATTGTAAAGTTGCTTTTTAAATCAACAAGTTCTGCGTGACGGCGTAAAATTTTAGCGCCAGTGGAATGAAAGGTTCCAAGCCAAGGCATACCTTCAACAACTTCTCCAATAAGTTCACCAATACGTATTTTCATTTCACGTGCTGCTTTGTTGGTGAAAGTGACAGCAAGTATTTGCTGAGGAGAGGCAAGTCCAGAGCGTAAAATGTGAGAAATACGGGTTGTTAAAACGCGCGTTTTTCCTGTACCAGCACCTGCAAGAACTAAAAGAGGTCCCTCAGTATTCATAACAGCTTGTTGCTGTTCTGGATTGAGTTGTTCTAAATAATCTGTGTTATATGATTTTTGTTCTTTTAGAGTATGGGAGAAAAAACCAGAGCTCTTCTTATCATGGTCTGGAGGGGAATCTTCTTCAAAGAAAGGTATGGTGTGATCAGAAAAATTACTCATTATCTCTCTTTTGTAGTCTTTTTTTTATTGAAGTTCTAGATTAAAAAAACTTCTCTTAAAAAGTCACAACAGTTTCAGTTAAACAAACAGAAAGAGAACGTAAAAAAATAAGCACAAACATTAAAGGCGCTGGGTGAGAACGCTTTGAAGGGCATAAACGCGTAACGAAGCCGAAAGATTTACTTGTTGTGGTCTTTTGCTATCAATATCGGTGATAATAAAGGCTAAAGATTGTCCTTTTTGGCGGGCTATATCTTTTAGAATATCTAAAAATGGTGGTTCTAAAGAGACGCTTGTTGCGTGTCCATCAACGCGAACAGATATCTTTCGTGGAATGACTTTTGACCAATCGATAGAATTATTTTCGTGCATTTTTCCACCTTTACTCGTCGTTTCGTAAACGATTTTGATCAAGAAATTTTTGCGTTTTTAAAGATTTTTGTTGCTCAAAATTTTTTTCAGTTTTTGTTCGTCCAAAACGATAACGATTTTGCTCAGCACGAAGAGATTTTTCTGTACGTTTTTTTTGTTTTCGAAATTGGCGAAGATTAATCAATTCAGTCATGAGAAAAATTATTTTTTCCGAAAGGAATCTAAAGATACAACATCAGCACTTTGACTTTGTTTTGCATCGTTATTTGAAGGTTCTTTGTTTGTACTGAGATTTTGTTCTTTTGTAAGCGTATTTTCTATTTTTTGTTTGTTTGATAAGGTAATGGGCGTAGTTGAGGTATTTTCTGAATTTTCACTTTCTCCAGAGGTCAGATTTGAGGGCAGATCAAATGCTGCTTCAAATGCTGCTACAGGATCATAAAAGACCTGAATGGAAGTAAAAGGAATCACGAGCTTTTCGGTTATTTCCCTGAAAGAGAGGGTTACTTCGAAAGCTGTTTCTGAAACACTGAGATCTCTAAATTGATGTTGTAAGACGATTGTCATTTGCTCGGGATAGCGATTTTTTAGCCGAGGAGAAATTTTAACGCCTGGGGCATTTGTCAAAAAAGTTATAAAAAAATGATGATTTCCCGGAAGACCTGCTTTGGCAACTTCCGATAAAACTTTACGGATAACTCCACGAAGCGCATCCTGAACGAGAATATCGTAACGGATTTGATCTTTAACCATCGAAGTTTATTCCTTTTATTTCACGTAGCAGAATGGGGCGTATTGATATTGTGTGACAGAATATATTTTAAATTAGCAGTATTTTTTCTACGATGCACCTCAATAAATCGAATAAATACGAAACTCTATGGTAAATAATGTCTGATAACGTCTGAAAGATCAATCAACAACATTTAAAAAAGTGAAGGCTTCTGTTGCCAGGTGCCTCCGAACCCCGCTTAAACCTGCGACGGTTTAAGGCTCAAATTGAAACATTCACACCACCTTAAGCGGCGAGACGTGCTTCCGCATAGTTGTCATTTGCAACTACTCATTTAGCCCGATAACGGTGGTACAATGCCGAGTAAAAGAGCGATCTTTACACCCTTGTCGATCCTATTTCGCCCCCACCAAAATATAACTTTGGTTTCTTATATTTTGGTGGAGGCGCCGGGTACCGCCCCCGGGTCCAATAGGTTTATTTCACCGTCCATTTATTACCATAGCTGGTAAACCAGCCCTCTAAATATAGATGAAGAACAGTCTTAGGAAAAGGGGGGGTTGTTAATATTTTTAATCCTCTAATTATTTATGGAGCTATATGATGCGGCTGTAAAGTATAGTCCGCTCATTTTTGGAGAGGAGATGATGCAAAATGACAAATAATTTAGCAGATATTAAACTATATGATTCAAATCCCGATGAAGCAGCAGTAGAACGACTTAGCCGTCGTTTAGCTTTGGTGATGAAAAAGCAGGATGCAGCGCTTGTTGCTACATCGGATCCAAAAGAGTTAGAACGTGTTGAAAAATGGGTTCAAGATGTTTTAGAAGCCGATGAGAAGAGTGCTAAAATGGCTGTTTCAAAAGTGGCTGAGATGATGTCTGGAGAGCGTAGAAAAAGTCGACTGACTTTTTATTATCTAGTTGCTAAGCACCTTAATGCACTTCATAAAATTTAAACAATATTAAATTTGTGATAATGATAAAAAAAGCCCAATTTCTTGGGCTTTTTCATTGATAAAAAGGGTTAATGTTTTTCATCCTCTTGGAGGTAGCCTCCTTTACGCATACTCGGGACAAAGAGAAGAGCAATGAATGCCATGATCATCACGACGGTTATATAAAAATAAAAGAGTGATTCATGACCGTACTTTTTTAATCCAAGCGCGACGTATTCAGCAGAACCACCAAATAAGGCGTTGCCAATGGCATGAGAGATGCTAACGCCTAATGCGCGTATTGAAGAGGGAAACATTGCTGATTTGACGACACCAGAGATGGATGTATACATGCTCATAATGAAGAGCAAGCCAATAATGACGGAAAAGGCAACCCATATACTATGCGTATTACCGATTATCCAGAGTCCAGGAAATGTAAAGATGACAGAGAGTATACTCCAAATGATAAGTAAAGTTTTTGTTCCAATTTTATCGGCTATGATACCAGCTATGGGTTGGAATAGGATGAAAATAAATAGTACAGCTGTCATAATCGTTGTTGCGGTATGTTTATCAAAGCCGGTGGTTGTGATTAGATATTTTTGCATATAAGTCGTAAAGGTGTAAAATGTGAGTGATCCTCCTGATGCAAAGCATGCAATTACGACAACGGCTTTTGTATGCTTGGTGAGAAGTTCCTTAAGACTGCCAGAGTGTTTGTGAGAGCGGCTTTCTTTCGTGGTTGTTTCGTGGAGAGAACGACGCAGATAAATCGCAATCACTGCCCCGAAACCACCAATCACAAAAGGAATGCGCCATCCCCATGCTTTTAACTGATCTTCAGAGAGATAAGATGCTAGAATAAATATAATGAAGCTGGCAAGAAGTTGACCTGTAATAAGGGTGGCTGATTGGAAAGAAGCAAAAAGCCCACGATGTTTTTTGAGAGCAACTTCGCTCATATAAGTGGCTGCTGTACCATATTCACCACCCGCTGAAAGTCCTTGCATCATCCGAGCTAAAAGTAAAAGGATTGCTGATGTTATTCCTAAGGTTTCATAGGTGGGAAGTATGGCGATGAAAAAAGAGCCACCACACATCATAAAAATGGATATAAGCATCGAGCGTTTACGTCCATAACGATCGGCGACAAATCCTAAAAACCAAGCTCCAATAGGGCGCATAAGAAAGCCAATAAAAAACACACCCGCGGTTTTTAACAGTGGCGTAATCGTATCACCATCGGAGGGAAAGAATTGTGATGCAAAATAAATTGATGCAAATGAGTAAACGTAAAAATCATACCATTCTACGAGATTTCCTGATGCGCTTGCTATAATAGCAAAAACACGTTTTCTTGCATCCTGTGATGCTGAAGTTGTTTCATTTTTCATGAATTGTTCCCCTTTTGGATTTATATTTTATATTTTCTAAACATAATTGTTTATGATTTCCAGAAAAATTCAATTGTATTATAATAATTTCTTAGGGAAACTCTTTAAGATGATTTATTAGAGTTATGTTGTCATTCGTTTTAAGATTTTTACTTGTGTTATAGAATAAAAAGTTATCACGTTGCATTTAAAGGGAGAGAACATTGAAAAGTAGATCAAGATACCTTTAAACTTTATGAGAAGAATGCAATTATTGGCATACCGGAAGATTATAGAAGAGATGGTCTTTATGAGCAGAAAGCCCAAAAACTGAAGACATTTCATAAAGCTTAAATAATGTAAAAGGGGATTTTGTGTCCTTGCTTATCTTGTTGTATCACCACACATCATTATTTAGGAGGGGGAGGTAAGGCTCATATAAGGTTTTCCGTATGAGGTGTTTTTCAGATATCATGATAAATATTTAGGGTAGGGCTTGCCTATAGAATCTTATCAAGTAAATTACATAAAGTGGGCAGTAACTATAGACAATTTAAGAGAAACTGAGTTGTTTGTAAGACGAATGCGGGGCAGAATTTTCGTTCTTTGTTAGGATGGAGAGGAGATAAAAAAAGCCCAATTTCTTGGGCTTTTTTTTATCCAGAAAATAAGTTTAATGAAGTCTATCGTCTTTATCGAGATATCCTCCTTTATCTATATCGGGCATAAGAAGAATAGAGATGAGTGCAATGACCATCATACCAACTATGTAAAAAAAGAAAACAGATTCGTATCCCATATTTTTTAATCCAAGCGCTACATATTCGGCAGAACCGCCAAAGAGTGCGTTGCCAATGGCAAAAGCAAATCCAACACCAATTGCTCGGATTGAAGCAGGGAACAATTCTGCTTTTATGATACCAGCAATGGACGTATAAAAACTCATAACACAGAGTATTCCAATAATGATTAAGAGTGCTGTCCATGGATTATGGGCATTACCGATCATTTTAAGTACAGGGATAGTGCAGATAATGGATAATAGCCCCCAACTAATGAGTGAAGCTCTTGCTCCAATTTTATCGGCTAGGGAACCAAAAAGGGGTTGGAGTAGCACAAAAATAAAGAGGGCGGCAGTCATTATCGTTGTTGCAGTTTGTTTATCAAAGCCGGTGGTTGTGATCAGATATTTTTGCATATAAGTAGTGTATGTATAAAATGTGAGTGATCCACCAGCTGTAAAGCCAACAACCAAAAAGAAAGCTTTTTTATGATTGCGAAAAAGTTCTCGAAGACTACCAGCATGTTTTTCAGAGCGGCTTTTGTGGGTTGTTGTTTCATGGAGCAAACTACGCAGATAAATTGCAACGATTGCTCCAAAGCCACCAATCACAAAAGGAATACGCCATCCCCACGCTTTTAACTGATCTTCAGTAAGGTAAAGGGCTAAAATAAATATTATAAAACTTGCGAGAAGTTGACCTGAGATCGTTGTTGCATATTGAAAAGAAGCAAAGAGCCCGCGACGATTTTGGGGTGCAACTTCGCTCATATAAGTTGCTGCTGTACCATATTCACCTCCAACGGAAAGTCCTTGAAACATACGGACAAAAAGGAGAAGGAATGCTGCTGTTATTCCCAAGGTTTTATAAGTAGGAAGTATGGCAATGAGAAAAGAGCCACCACACATCATAAAAACAGAAATAAGCATTGAGCGTTTACGTCCATAACGATCCGCAATGAATCCAAAGAGCCATGCTCCAATTGGACGCATAAGAAAGCCAATAAAAAAGATTCCTGCTGTTTTTAACAGTTGTGTAACGATATCTTCATCTTCAGGAAAAAATTGTGAGGCAAAATAAACCGATGCAAAGGAGTAAGCATAGAAGTCGTACCATTCTACCAGATTTCCTGATGCGCTGGACATGATAGCAAAAATACGTTTCCTTGTATCATGTGGGTCTAAAGTTGTTTGATTATTCATGAAGTATTCCCCTTTTAGATTTATAACTTTTCTTCTTTTTAAAGCTATTTACGATGTGCATTATAAAAACGCCATTGTACCATGATAATTTTTCAGGGAAACATAAAGATTTTTTCTAGAGCTATCAGTGCTGTTTTGGGCTTATGGTGTTGTTATATTGCGTAAATTATGCGCTTTTTACTATCCTTAAGGAAATATTATTTTTTGTTTGATTGTGAATTATTTGCATATGCAGAGTGCTTATGAAGATATGATACTCTTTAGTTTATATGCTTGATGTTGTTTCGTAAAATGATGTTATTGACTATTGCATGCGAGGTTGGTGTATCAGTTAAAATACTTTTTAGGAATGATCTTAAGTGTTAAGGGGGAGTACAATATTAAGAGTTCCTCAATAGTATAATGATAGCGGCTTGCACTTTTATTAAGTGTAAAGAGAGTGATGCCCATGTTTATACTTTACGGGGCTTTTACGTTATGTCATTCACGGGTGCCGTTGTGAAATGGAGTTGGGTGCATTGAGAAATGTTTCTCAAAAAAGTGTGCGAATTCATAATATAATGGTATTTTCTATTTTTCATGAAAGGATTTGTTTTGCATGAGGGGGTACTATTAAGAACGTATTAAACAAAATCATGAGTGTAATCTTTATTATTGATAAAATTTCTTGAAAGATAATCACTTTTCTTCAACGTTGAGTGGGAATGGGAATATTAAAATAAATCAAAAGTTTTTTATCTTCAGTGAATTAAATTCAGCAAAAGAAGTATTTATTACATAATAATATGAAGCCATTTGTTTTTATAAGCGGCGTGTGTAGGAGGGAACATTGCTTCTTTAGAGTGTTTGAAGGGATAAAAAACTGTGAGCTTTAAACTTCTATTGGAAAGAATATAAAAAAGCCCAGAATACTGGGCTTTGCTTTTTTTGTTGAAACCCTTGTTTGTTAACATTAAAGGTTAATGAATATCGTCTCCTTGTAAATACCCTTTTTTGCGAGCATCTGGCATTAAGAGAACAGCAATGAATGCAATAATCATCATGCCGGTTATATAAAAATAGAAGACAGATTCATATCCAAGATCTTTTAATCCAAGCGCGACATATTCAGCAGAACCGCCAAACAGTGCGTTGGCAATAGCATAAGAGAGCCCAACTCCTATCGCTCGTACTGAAGCGGGAAACATTTCTGATTTTACAATGCCAGAGATAGATGTATAAAAGCTCATAATGCAGAGCATTCCAGTAATGACTGATAAAGCAATCCATGTACTATCAGTATTACCAATCATATTAAGTCCAGGAATGGTAAAGATAATAGATAAGACACTCCAAATAAGGAGAGAAGTTCTTGTTCCAATTTTATCTGCGAGAGAACCAAAGAGGGGTTGGAGTAACATGAAAACAAAGAGTGCAGCAGTCATTATAGTTGTGGCTGTATGTTTATCAAAGCCGGTGGTTGTGATCAGATATTTCTGCATGTAAGTCGTATAGGTGTAAAATGTGAGCGATCCTCCAGCGGTAAAGCCGATAACTAGAAAAAAAGCTTTTCGGTGGTTGCTCAGAAGTCCCCTAATACTACCAGCTTGTGCACTAGAACGACTTTCTTTGGTCGTTGTCTCATGGAGTGTGCGGCGTAGATAAATCGCAACAATTGCGCCGCATCCACCAATAGCAAATGGAATACGCCAGCCCCACGCTTTTAGCTGATCTTCGGTGAGATAAAGCGCTAAAATGAATATAACGAGACTGGCTAGAAGTTGACCACCAATCAGTGTGGTATATTGGAAAGAGCTAAAAAATCCGCGGCGATTTTTGAGGGCGATTTCGCTCATATAAGTTGCTGTTGTACCATATTCACCACCGACAGAAAGCCCCTGAAGCATTCTGAGTAAAAGTAAAAGAATTCCTGCTGCCACTCCAATGGTTTCATAGGTAGGAAGTAGGGCGATTAAGAACGAACCACCACACATCATAAAAACAGAGATAAGCATTGAGCGTTTGCGTCCGTAACGATCGGCAATGAAGCCAAAAAGCCATCCGCCGATTGGGCGCATAAGAAAACCAATAGCAAAGACACCAGCCGCTTTTAAAAGTTGCGTAACGACATTGCCATCTGAGGGAAAGAATTGTGATGCAAAATAAATAGATGTAAAGGAATAAACATAAAAGTCATACCATTCTACTAGATTACCTGATGCACTGGACACGATAGCCCAGATACGTTTTCTTGTATCATGTGGTTTTAAAGCTTCTTGTTTTTCCATAGTCGATCCCTTTATTTGATGTTTATCCATCTTTGTTCATTTATGTCATTTTTTTAGAAGCTGTCTATAGTATTTTATCTTTTGCATCAAAAATTTAGTCAGATCATGATAATTTCTTGTGTAAGATGTTTTTGGAAAAAGATTTGAATTATGTTTGTACGGATTTTACAGTTTTTATTTTCTATAATGAGAAGAATCGGACATAATAGCCCTATGAAGTCATATCTTGCTCTTTTATCTCATGTTTTAAATCAGGGTATTGATCGGACAGATCGAACGGGTGTTGGCACGCGATCTATCTTTGGGTATCAGATGCGCTTTGATTTACAAGCAGGATTTCCGTTGTTGACAACAAAGAAGCTACACTTACGTTCAATTATTTATGAGCTTTTGTGGTTTCTTAAAGGCGATACAAATATCGCTTGGTTGAAAGAGCATGGTGTGTCGATTTGGGACGAATGGGCTGATGAAAAGGGAAATCTTGGTCCTGTTTATGGTTATCAGTGGCGTTCTTGGCCTGCTCCTGATGGACGCCATATTGATCAAATTAACAATCTTTTAACGATGATTAAGGAAACGCCAGATTCTCGTCGCTTGATTGTATCAGCTTGGAATCCTGCATTAATAGAGGAAATGGCGTTACCTCCGTGTCATTGTCTTTTTCAATTTTACATTGCGGAGGGTAAATTATCTTGTCAACTTTATCAGCGTTCGGCGGATATTTTCTTAGGTATTCCATTCAATATTGCATCCTACGCATTGCTAACGATGATGATTGCGCAAGTAAGCGGTCTTAAAGTAGGCGATTTTATTCATACTCTGGGAGATGCTCATCTTTATTCTAATCATTTTGAACAGGCAAAATATCAATTGTCTCGTATACCAAATGCTTTGCCATGTATGCGCATAAATCCAGCGGTAACAGATCTTTTTTCTTTTCAATTTGAGGATTTTGAGTTGCTTAATTATGAAGCACAACCTCATATTAAAGCGCCGGTAGCAATATGACGATTTCCATTTGTTTAATTGCTGCTGTTGCAGAAAATGGTGTTATCGGTCGTGAAGGTGCAATGCCGTGGCATTTATCGACGGATTTGCAACGCTTTAAAGCTTTGACGTTGCGTAAGCCCATTATTATGGGAAGAAAAACTTGGGATTCTATCGGGAGACCTTTATCAGGGCGTACAAATATCGTCATTACGCGTGATTGTACCTTTTGTGCTGAGGGGGCTGTTGTTGCTCACTCTTTATCGCAAGCTTGTTCTCTTGCAACAAGCGTTGCGTCTCAAAATGATGTAGAGGAAATTTTTATTATTGGTGGTGGTGCAATTTTTCAACAAGGGTTGCATATGGCTGATAAAATATTTCTTACAGAAGTTTTAGCTTCTATAGAAGGTGATAGTTTTTTTCCTGTTTTTGATAAAGAAAAGTGGACTATTGTGCAAACACAAGATATTCCAAAAGGGGATAAAGATAGTCATCCGACACGTTTTGTTGTTTATGAGCGGAAATAATTTTTTGTAATATGAAGTGGAAGGGGTTATCAGTTGTATTGTAATGAGGTAAGAGACACCCTATAAGATCAAGCAAATGGTTGGTGTTCGAGTAGTGGTAATCAGTTAAAGAGGTGATAATGCCCTGGACAAATCAAAATGGTGGTGGCCCGTGGAGTGGCGATAAAAACAGTGGTGACAAAAAAACACCAGCTAAGAATCTCTTTGGTTCTGGTGGCGGTAATGGTGGCGAAAATGGTCCTAATCTTAATGATATTTTGCGCAAAGGGCAGGATCAGTTTAAACAATTCGGGAGAAGCAGTTTTTCTGTTTTATTCCTTCTGCTTATTGTGTTTTTTTGGCTATACCAGTCAATTTATATTGTTCAGCAAAATGAACAAGCGGTAGAGTTGCGCTTTGGCATCCCTAAAGAAGGCATTATTGGTGATGGGTTGCATTTTCATTTTTGGCCAATTGAGACCTATATGAAAGTACCTTTAACGGAAAAAACAATTGCGATTGGTGGGAAGCCTGGTCAGGCGCAACAAAGTGATGGCTTAATGCTTTCAAGTGATCAGAATATCGTTAATGTTAATTTTTCCGTTTACTATCGGATTTCATACCCTAGTCAGTTTTTATTCAATGTGAATGATCAAGAGGGAACAGTCCGCCAAGTTGCTGAGAGTGCAATGCGTGAGGTCATTGGTTCGCGGCCGGTTGATGATGTTTTACGTGACAAGAAAGAAGAAGTTGCTAATGACGTCAGAAAGATTATTCAGTTGACTGTAGATAAATATCAACTTGGTGTTGAAATAAGCCGTGTGTCTATCAGTGAAGCTGCTCCTCCGACAAAGGTTGCTGCTGCGTTTAATTCTGTTCAGCAGGCGGAGCAGGAACGTGGAAGAATGATTGAAGAGGGGAATCGTGTGCGTTTTACGAAAATTGGTTTAGCAAATGGTGAAGCTTCACGCACACGGGAAATCGCAAAAGGTGAAAAGGCACAAATGGTTGAAGAGGCAACAGGGCGTGCTGAACGTTTTCAGGCGATAGCTCGTGAGGCTGCGATTTCACCAGAAGCTGCTCGCTATCGTCTCTATATGGAGACGATGGGGCGGATTCTTTCTTCACCAAATAAGCTGGTTCTTGATCAGGCAAATTCTCCAGCGGTGCCTTATTTACCTTTGAACGAATTGTTGCGTAGCAAGTCATCGGAAAAAGTAAAGGCAACATCAGCGCGTCCTGCGTTACTCTTAGATTCTCGTATTTCTGGAGGAGATTAATTATGCAGCAATCTCGCTTTTTGTTTGTTTTTAGTGCTATAGTGTTTGTTTTGATGATTTTGTGGATGTCCGTATTTATCGTCTATCCTCGTCAACAAGTAGCAATTAAGCGTTTTGGACAAATTGTTCAGGTAGAATCTAATCCTGGAATCTATTTCAAGGCGCCCTTTATCGATAAGATGATCATTGTTGATAATCGGTTATTGCGTTACGATGTTCCTACACAATCTGTACAGGTTCGTGGTGGTGCGTATTATGAGGTGGATGCGTTCTTTATTTACCGTATTACAGATCCTAAGTTGTTTTTACAGCGCATTGCTTCTGGGCGTCCACAAATTGCGGCACGTGAAAACCTTGCACCACGGTTTATTGACGCTTTGCGCGCTGTTTATGGTAAGCGAGAATTTAAAGCAGCCTTATCGGATGAACGAGGCGCGATGATGGCTGAAGTACAGAAGCAATTTTCTGTAGATGCAGGTTCGTTGGGTATTACCATTGTTGATGTGCGTATTCGTAAAACCGATTTGACTGATGCTGTTTCAGAAGATGTCTATCGGCAAATGGCAGCTGAACGTGAAGCTGCTGCGGAAAATATCCGTGCTCGTGGTCAACAAGAGCGAGATCGTATTGTAGCAGAAGCTAATCGTGAATATGAAGAAATTGTAGCAGCGGCAAAGCGTGATGCTGAAATTACTCGTGGTGAAGGTCAGGCTGAAAGTATTCGTCTTTTATTGAATGCGAGGGAGGCTAGTCCGTCTTTTTACGATTTTTGGTTGGCGATGGAACAATACAAGAATTTAGAGAAAACACCGATGGTGATTTCTCCAAATGAGGATTTCTTTTTCTATTTTCGTAATCCGCCGCAGGCAAATAAAGCATTCTTACCGACAATGAATACTGGCATTAGTAAAACTGATCCAAAATCGGGAGAGAATAGATAAAATAATGGATTGCAGATACGAGATTTTGCATGAAAAGAATGATCTGTGACCATTTTCTTTTATGGTAAAAGTGGTAGAGAGTATCGAGCCGTGCTGGTTTTATGTAGATAAATTTAGTGGGGCTCTTTGCATCTTTGATTAAAGGCATGTCATGGATAGAAGTGTCGTGAGTAAAAATACGTTTTTAAAGTTTTTTATCACAAGAGTTGTTTTTTGTGTGACTTTGTTTCTATCAGGGTCAGGTTTGTCTTGGGGAGCAGAGACAAGCGAGGCATTGCTTTCTATTCCTGATTTAGCTTCTGAGCTTTTGGAAACAGTTGTGAATATTTCCACGGCACAGACTGTTGAAGGAACAGAACAGGATGAAAATACCTCGGTACCCGTTATCCCAAAAGATTCATTGCTGGAGGAATATTTTAGTGATTTTTTTACACCCAAGGATGCTCAAAAAGATAGTCAATTTCAAAAGGTGCGTTCTTTAGGGTCTGGTTTTGTGATTGATGCGCAAAAGGGGATTATTGTTACAAATTATCATGTTATTGTTGATGCTGATGATATTGAAGTTAATTTTACGGATGGTACAAAACTAAAGGCAAAGCTTCTTGGAAAGGATAGCAAAACTGATTTGGCGTTGCTTCAAGTCGATGCAGGAAGTAAAAAATTAAAAGCTGTGCGTTTTGGTGACTCAGAAAAAGCACGTATTGGTGACTGGGTTATGGCTATTGGTAATCCTTATGGTTTTGGTGGAAGTGTGACGGTTGGTATTATTTCTGCGCGTAACCGTGATCTTAATGCTGGTCCCTATGATAATTTTATTCAAACAGATGCAGCAATTAATCGGGGCAATTCTGGTGGTCCGTTATTTGATAGAAATGGTGAAGTCATTGGCATTAATACAGCAATTGTTTCACCTTCGGGAGGATCTATCGGTATTGGATTTGCTATTCCATCGGATATGGCTCTTTCTGTTATTAATCAATTGCGTGATTTTGGAGAAATAAGACGTGGTTGGTTGGCTATTCGTATTCAGCCGGTAACAGAGGATATTGCAAAAAGTTTAAAATTGGACAATGCTGTGGGAGCATTGGTGGCTGGTAAAATAGAACAGACGGAAGAAAATAATGTAGATAATAGCCAGTTACAAACTGGAGATGTTATTCTTTCTTTTGGTAATTCCAAAATTAAGCATGCACGTGATTTGCCGCGTTTAGTTGCAGAAAGTTCAGAAGGAAAGGTGGTGGATGTTACTGTTTTACGGAATGGGCAAGAAGAAACAGTAAAAGTTAAGCTTGGACGTTTGATTGAAACAGATCCAAATGAAGATACAGAAGAAGAAGTTGATGATAAAAAAAATCAAGATCTGTCGAAAAACGTGACAATGCAATTTATGGGAATGACGTTATCTGAACTGACGGAGGATTTGCGTCATCGTTATTCAATTTCAGATAAACTTCGAGGACTAGTGGTGACATCTGTTGCACAAAATAGTGCAGCGGATAAAAAGCGTATTCGCGTTGGTGAAGTGATTGTTGATATCAATCAGAGTTCTATCACAACAATTGATGAGGCTAAAAAACGTATTCATAAATTACGTGAAGCTGGACGCAAAAATGCTCTATTTATTGTAGCGCGTCCAGATGGAGAGTTACGGTTCGTAACGCTCCTAATGGATTGATCCTTAAAAATTATTTTTTGTTTTTTATCAGCCTTAGTATATGGGATATTTTGCAAGCTAGGCATGTGATGTCCAATATTTCTCAAATTCATTTCACGATAGAGAGCATGGGGTGTGCAATATAAAATTCATTGGGCAGCTCTATTTTTGCGTTAAATAAAAGTACAAGTTGCTACCATCATAGATTTGCTAGATTTCCAACTTTGCAACAGCTTAGGCTTTAAAATAGTACATAGGAGATCTATGTTTTGTATTTAAGTCAATTATTATTATAAATAATGTTGTATCTAGTGAGAATTTTAGCACTTTGTGATTGTATTTTGTGTGCTATAGAGAACGTTTTTTCACTTCAGTTTGAAAAAAGCTCTCTCAGAGAAAAATCATATTAGACTAAATTAGTTATATATATATTTACACCTTTCTTGGTGATGGATGAAAAAATAGTTATAAAAAAAGAGCGTGAAGAAGACAATTTCTGAATCTCCTATTATAAATCAGAGTAGCATGCTGTTTTTATAGGAAAAAATAAAGCTGTTTGATTGTATAGGTTAAGCTCAGTATTATTTTCATAAATGATGACAAAGAGTATGTTTTTAATGGCCTAAACGGACAAAATTATTATAGCTGTGGTTTGTTATTGAATTATGATAGCAAAAAATGCTTGGAAATTCCTTTGGTGTTGTTCTTAAGTCTATTTTTTCTTTTTTATAAGTTTCATAAGGGGCTTTGTCTTAAGGGGAATTTGTGTTCGTATTTTTGTTTGAAGTATTTACTCTATGATAATGGAGAGAAGATAGTGGCTTTGGGGGTGTCTGTATGTTGCAATAAGTTATTGATTGGGAGAAATTGCTATTTATGGCACAAAGAACAATTACATTGATAGCAGGGCCAACGGCAAGTGGGAAGTCAGAACTTGCCTTGCAAATGGCTCAAGAAAAGAATGCTCTCATTATTAATACTGATTCAATGCAGGTTTATGATGTTTTAAATATTTTAACGGCACGGCCGGGGGAGGCTGACACCGCGATTGTTCCCCATTATCTTTATGGTCATGTGAGTCCTACTTTGAACTATTCAGTAGGGCAATGGTTGTATGATGTCGAGAAGCTATTGGCTACTTTTTCTTTAAGATCAGTTATTTTTGTTGGTGGAACAGGACTTTATTTTCGTGCTCTTTTAGAGGGGATTTCGGAAGTCCCTCATGTTCCAGATGTTGTGCGGCAGAAGTGGCGTTTGCTGCTTGATAAAGAGGGACCTGAAAGTCTTTATCGCCAGTTGTTGCAGATTGATGCTGTTGTTGCTGAAAAAATTTCTTCGCATGATAGACAGCGTATTGTCCGTGCTTTGGAAGTTTATGATGCAACCGGTAAGACGCTCAGTTGGTGGCAGAAACAAAAAACAACACCTCTCATTGCGCCGAATTTGACCGAAAAAATTCTTCTCATGCCACCACGTCCTTTGCTTTATGAACGTATTCATAAACGCTTGGATTCTATGATTGAAAGAGGAGCTTTAGAAGAAGTGGTGGCTATGAAAAAACTTAAACTTTCCCCTTCATTACCAGCAATGAAGGCTATTGGTATACCTGAGTTTATGGCTTATTTGGATGGATATAGAAGCTTTGAGAGTGCTCTTGAAGCGGTGAAAATACAAACGAGGAGATATGCAAAAAGACAAATGACATGGTTTCGTAATCAATTTGATGAAGAATGGATGCTTACTTTTTGATAAAAGAGCTGGAGCCTTGCAAAGAAACTTTCGAAAGATAAAAGATAATTCGTAAAAAAGAAATTTTTTAGAAAATATAATTTTTTATTGACGAATGGTATCAATGGAATTAGAAATCTGTCTACAAGGAATTTTTTATATATTTTATACGTTGGAATAATGGGGGGTAATCATACAGTATGTGTTGTGTAATGGGCTCCTTTGGGGGCTTTTTTTATGGGCTCCGTTAGGGGCTTTTTTATTGTCCTATAAAGTAGGTGAGTGGGAAAAATGAGAAATGATCCAAGAAAGCAAGAGAGTGCAGATGGAAAAATAATGTCGGGCGCTGAAATAGTGGTTCAGGCTCTTATAGATCAAGGCGTTGAACATATTTTTGGTTATCCTGGTGGGGCTGTTTTGCCTATTTTTGATGTTCTTTATCACCAAGATACACTCCAGCATATTTTGGTGCGCCATGAACAAGCTGCAGGGCATGCGGCTGAAGGCTATGCACGCAGCACAGGGAAGGTAGGGGTTATGCTTGTGACTTCTGGTCCAGGGGCAACGAATGCTGTGACACCTTTGCAAGATGCTCTTATGGATTCGATACCTCTTATTTGTTTTTCTGGGCAGGTGTCAACAACGGTAATTGGAACAAATGCTTTTCAAGAGGCTGATACAGTTGGAATTACAAAGCCTTGTACGAAGCGTAATTGGCTGGTTAAAAATGTCAATGATCTTGCGGCTATTATTCATGAAGCTTTTGCTCTTGCTCAATCAGGTCGTCCTGGGCCGGTTTTGATTGATATTCCTAAGGATGTTCAATTTGCTTCAGGACTTTATAGAGCACCTCAAGTTCAGGAGTCTTTACATTCTTTTCCATCGTTGAAAGGGAATATTAAGGCTATTGAATCTGCCGTTTCTCTTTTAGTTGAGGCAAAACGCCCTATTATTTATTCTGGTGGTGGTGTTATTTCATCGGGGATGAAAGCTATACAGCTTTTACGTAATTTGGTTCAATTGGGGGATTTTCCGATTACTTCAACATTAATGGGACTTGGTGCTTATCCTGCTTCCGGTAAAAATTGGCTTGGAATGCTTGGAATGCATGGAACCTATGAGGCTAATATGGCCATGCATGATTGTGATGTCATGTTAGCTGTTGGAGCACGATTTGATGATCGTATCACGGGGCGCCTTGATGCATTTGCACCTCATGCGCGTATTATTCATATTGATATTGATCCTTCTTCCATCAATAAAACTGTAAAAGCAGAAGTTCCAATTATTGGTGATGTGGCTTGTGTTTTAGGAGATATGACGCAACTCTTAAGAATACAGCAACCAGCGTTTAACAGTGAAGTCCGTGAGGCGTGGTGGACGCAAATTAACCGTTGGAAAGCTCGTAATTCATTGGCATATGCGGAGAAAAAAGATGTCATTATGCCGCAATATGCTCTTGAACGACTTTATGCTCTTACCAAAGATGCGAATGCTTATATTACAACGGATGTCGGACAGCATCAGATGTGGGCAGCACAGTATTATCATTTTGATGAACCAAAACATTGGATGACTTCTGGTGGTCTTGGAACGATGGGGTATGGTCTTCCGGCCGCTATCGGTGTTCAAATAGCACATCCTGATGCGCTTGTTGTGTGTATTTCTGGTGATGCCTCCATTCAGATGAATATTCAAGAGCTTGCAACAGCTATTCAGCATGACACACCTGTAAAAATTTTCATTTTAAATAATCAGTATATGGGGATGGTTCGCCAGTGGCAGCAATTGCTGCATGGTAATCGTCTTTCTCATTCTTATACGGAATCTATGCCTGACTTTGTGAAATTGGCACAAGCTTATGGAGCCGTGGGAATTCATTGTTCAAAACCCGATGAACTTGATGATAAAATTCAGCAGATGATTGACTGTGATAAGCCTGTTCTTTTTGATTGTCGTGTTTATCATTTAGAAAACTGTTTTCCTATGATCCCATCGGGATGTGCTCATAATGAGATGTTATTACCCGATGAGGCAAGCGAAGAAGCTATTGCAAATGCTATTTCTTCCGAGGGAAAGATTCTTGTATAAAATTAATATGTTAACAAAATGGTGAAGGATAGTGATGATGAAGTCTTTGGAGTCTTCATCTCTGTCTCTTCTTTGTGGAGAGTTCCTATTATCCTTAGAGATCATTTTATGATTTTCATTCTTTGTTTAAAGACATGGGGTGTATTATTATTTGTTTATCTAAAAAATGTTATAAGTCGTGTGCACAATTATGTTTGAATTTATTTGTACGCGATGTTTGTTTTTTTAATTCATATGTTCACATTAATAGCTATTTCGTTGCATTTTTTAGATAATACATTGAATTATCTGTTATAAATTAATTATGTTGTCTCATATATGAAAGATTCCATCGTGCAAGAAAAAAATCCACTATGCTTGAAGGGGGCAACCATGCAAACCGTCATACTTGTGAAAACAATAGAAAAGTTTGTCACTATGTTTTGGTTTCGCATTATGAAATTACTCCAAATCGCTTTTTCAAGGGCTTGATAGGGGAATCCCCCTAGCGGCTTGAAGGAAGGGCAAAAATAACAAAGATCAAATGCAGCCATAGAAAATCAATTGGCCACCATAGCTTATAATTAGGTAGTAACCTCACCTGATTATGCGGGAGAAACCTATACATATGAGATGTATCATCAATATATAAATCAGAATAATACTCAACATCATATCATTATCAGGATATTAACATTGAAAATTAAATACTCTTTCTTTTATTTGTTCTATATATCTATAATTCCATAAATCTGCAGACACAAACACTCTTTGAATCCACCGCATTGGATTTTCATAACTATCAAATGATCCAAAAAACTTATCTCTAGAGTGTAGAGCCATTCTATTATCAATGTATAATAATCTTCCTTAGTGGTACATCAATTCCAAAAGATACAGCCTTAATAGCTTCATAAAAATGATCTAAAGCTTCCTTGGCTTTTTTGACTGTGGTTCTAACATGCCAGGATAAAAAACAGCGCTGATATCAGGGAATTCACTGTCCCTGTGAACTAGGGGCACTTTACTTGTAGAGGTTACCCCATTTTTTCTCCATCTATAGGGAACATTAATTATATATAAATTATCCCTTAAGCTCCTCAAATCCTCCTCACTTAAAAATTTTAAAGCTAGACGTGCATCAGACTATTCTCGTTAACGGGCCATCAACATCATTGCGAACACCAGATAAAAGTATCCCCTTTAAGAGATAAATTTAAACCCGTTATAAATTTTAGTGCAGCATTTTCTGTATGAAAATCTAACTCAACTTCAGATCCTAATTCTGTATAATCTTTTTTATTATCCTCTAAAGGAAGCAGATTATTTACTATATGTTCGCCTTCAAACTTAATTGAATAAGGCTCTCCGATCACTACAGAAAACATCATAATTAAATTTTCGCTAATATAGTCACTTTTACAAGACGCATCTAAATTATAAGGATTAGGTGACGTATTAATTTGTCTATCAACAGGAAGGTTTTCAAAGATTAAATATGGTCTAGGGGTAATAGACCCCTTTTTGTTCATAAGAATTGTCAATATTCTATGTGGTAGCAGCGAAAATGCTATTTTTTTAACTCAACCGAATATTCAATACCACCGTATGGATACTCAATAATAATTAAGTCAATAAGTTATATTAATAGTGAGGGTTTTATTCGCTATTGATTCTATTACGTTTTTTTGCCTCTATTCCTCATCTTTTTGAAGTTTTTTTATAGCTTCAAGAGCGAGTTTTTTACGGTCTGCGCTCTTTGTGTAAAGAGATGACATGGCGTCATCTGTCCAGCCAATATGTGTCGTGCAAATTTGATAGGCTAGCGATATAAGATAAATTTTACAAACATTGGCTCAGCCGGCATTAAGCGCTCTTTATAAAAGACGCTATATTTTGGCAAGCTTTTTCAAAATAATTCTCAAAGCTTTCTTCAGTCACATAGCCCAGATGCGGTGTGCAAAGAACTCTATCTGATTGCAATAATTTGCTCTCATATACTGGCTCGCTGTCATAAACATCCAGTGCAAAGTAAGTTGAATTTTCCAAACTTAGTATTTTTTCTATCGCCCCTTTTTCAACCAAAGCTGAACGCGCTGTGTTGACAAAAATAGCATGAGGTTTCATGCTCAATAGATCATCTAATTTTATGATTTCTCTGGTTTTATCGCTTAAACGTAAATGGACGGATATAATGTCAGGACGTGTAAAAAATTCATCTTTTGAATGCGTAAAATGATAACCTAAATTTTTTGCTTCTTGCGTTGAACGCTCGCTCCCATAAACCAAAATGGACATGCCAAAAGTTTGAGCATATTGAGCAACCATTTTACCAATACGGCCAAACCCGAATATTCCAAGAGTAGCCCCTTTCATTTGGTTGCCAAATGTTGTTTGCCATCGTCCTTTTTTCATATCAGATACAGATTTACAGAGTTTTCTACGCGCAGACATAATTAAGAGCCACGCAAATTCAGCAGCAGAAGTTGGATCTCCACCACCGTCTAATATTTCACTTCCTAAGTCTCTACAAGTTTCTATATCAATATGTGAACCTATAGGGCCTGTTTGGCAGATTAATTTTAAATTTGGCAGTTTCAGGAGAAGATTTCTATCAACTATAGTCCGCTCTCTGATTAAGATAAGAATATCTATCTCTTTGAGCTTATCTTCTAAATCACATTCTTTAGCTAAATTATTTATAACCAGCACTTCATGCAATTTCATTAATTTTGTAATAGACTGTAATGTTAGGGTGGCTTTTTGATAGTCATCTGGAATTAATATTTTCAATTTAAACCTTCCGTTTCATTCATCAATATTTGAGCTCATTATTTCATTGTTATTTCTAGCAACGGTAACAAATAATAATTAAATCAAAAAGTTATATTTGTAGTAAGGGATTAGGTGCTTATTGATTCTATTATGTTTTTTTATCTCTATCCCTAACTTTTTTGGAGCTTTTGTATCGATTCAAGGGAGAGTTTTTTGCGATCTGCGCTCTTGGTATAAAGAGATGCCATACTGTCATTTGTCCAGCCAAAGAGTGCTTTGAGTTGTGATACTGTTGCACCAGAGTTAGCTGCGCGTGTTGCTGCTAATTTTCTTAAGCCATGCGCTGATTTTTTGATACCTGCTTGGGTACAAGCATTATAAAATGTAATTCCGAAGCTTTTTTTGGGTATTTTTTTCCCGCGTTTACCACAAATGAATGTTTCTTCTCCAATAGGACCAACTTCAAGCGTTTTGGCTAATTCTGGCAAAATTGGGAGAAAGACATCTGTTTTAAATTGGCTCTTTTCTGTTTTGATGTGAATGATATTATCTTTGACGTCTTTCCAGCCAATGCGGACCGCATCACCACGACGCAGACCCGTATATAAAAGAACATCAATCCAAACGCGTTCATGGGTACCATGTGACCAGCGTTGGTAATATTTTTCAACATCTTCTTCTGTCCAAACGGGAAAGCCCTCTTTATTTTTAAGAGGAGGTCTTGTGATACCTAAAGTAGGGTTGCTTTCCAAAAGTCCTTGTTCAATTGCCCATTTAAAAAGCCCATTTAGGGATTGTAGAAAGTCTCTAGCCATTGCTGGTGTTTCTTTGCGCCGTTCAACACCGGCTATGATATGTTTCTTTTCGATTGCTTGGTATGAAATGTGACCTATAGTATCGCACACTTTCATAAGAGTGTATTCTCTTTGTTTCTTTGTGGCTTTAGCGAGGTTATGCCAATTGGAGCTATTAAAATACTGTTTAAGGAGCCATGCGAATGAACCTTCGACTAGCTTACCAGTTTTTGATTTAGGAAGTATAAGCCCTTGTAACTCGGCAAGTGCGCTTTTGTAGTTATCAACAAACTCTTGCGTTCCATAGGT
>NZ_JBHIPV010000009.1:0-8621 GCF_042196165.1 Bartonella sp. AP20NXHL
TTTAAATAAAATAACCCAAACATTTCCAATAAAATATTGTAACAAAAAATCCTATTTCAAGACATTATTGGAAAAATCTGCCTTCATAAAAATAAAACATGAAAACAAAAGGAGTTCAAAGAGAGCATGGCGCCTTTAAAGTAAAATATAGCACCCCATTGCAATGCATGAAAATAGGAAGTTGCCTAAGAATGAGTTAATCTCAATAACGCTTGTTTTATGCTACTTTAATAAGGAAATTTTTCTGCACAGGTACGATTTATAAAGACATTGCTGTATAAAGAGAATCGCATGATCTGTAATTTGTAAAAAGAATCAAATTCCTGTAGAAGCATGCTAAGCTATCTATCTAGCTTTCTTTATTTAATATTGAAAAGTACTCTTATAAATCTATGTGGGATAACGAACAACAAAAAAACGATCCTGGACAGGACCCTGCTCTTGTCGTCAAACGCTTGCGGCCTGCGCGCCGGCAGGTCTCGGCTCGTTGGCTTACGGGAACCGTTCTGACAGGAATCACTTCCTGCATTCTTATGGGGATTGCACTTTTTACGGCTCTTGATGAACAACAGCGATTGGTAACACCGCCACAATGGTTTACGCAGGAAAACCTATCAGAATCACAAGACCCTGAGGCCAATGGGTATAAAGGTGATCGTATTTCTCCCACCCATGCACGGCAAAGCTTTGACAGAAAACGTCAATTTGAACTATCGATTCTACAAAAAAAAGGCGATGAAAAAGTCATTCAAACACAACATTTTGAATGGATTCGTATGGCTTTAGCCGAAAATCGCCCCCAGAAATATAGCTATCCAAAATTTGATTCTTTAAGCATTCTTGCCAGTGATTCGCAAAGTCAAAATATTGCACCACAAGAAGATTCTGGGCAGATTTACGGTGCAAAAATCGAAACAAAACTCACCTTACGCAGCTATGATTTTAAGGTAAATCAATTCGATTTTGATGACAGCGACACATTGACAGATGAAGAGGCACAACAAGAAGTGCAAAAAGCTGGATTTACTTTAGAAAAGAGCACCGAACTTCTTTCAGTTCTCACATTGATTGATCCTTTAAAGTTAGAAGATGCATCCTCCCCTTCCCAAGGCACAGAATCCCCTGAAGTTCGAATCGTTCAAGAAAATGTAACCGTTTCTCCTCAAAGCCACCGTATCGATCTGACGAAAAACTATGTTGAAGATATTATTCCTATTCGTAAAAAACAAACGATAGCCGATGCTTTCAAAAAAACCAGTTATACAAAAAAGCAAATTGACCAAGTTGTAAAAACGCTAGAAAAAATAAGCCTTTCCGATACTCTTAAAGAGGGAAGCCTTTTACGCATTGGTATCGTGACACAAGCTGGTGAAAAAGACCATCTCGTACGCGCAAGTATCTATCAAGGGATGCATCATGTTCTCACCATTGCCCTGAATGATAAAGGCCAATTCATTGAAAGCACAGAGCCTAAAATGTCTAAAGCGCTTAAAACGGCTTTTCAAAATGGTATTCCGCATTCTTACATCAATAGCGCGCAATTACCAACGGCTTATGATGCACTCTATAGTGCTTTGCTAAGCCATAATATATCACAATCTCTCTCTCATCGTCTTATTCGTCTGCTGGCCACCAATATTGACATGAAAAGTCCGATAACACCCAATGATCAGATCGAAATATTTTATGCCGTACCACAAAGCGATAAAGAAAACAAAAACGGCAAAAAGAACTTGAAAGCAAAGGAAGCATCCAAAAACACTGATCCAGAAATTCGTTATATTAGCGCAACTTTTGGAAATACAACTTATAAATATTACCGTTATCAATTAAAAGATGGAAGCGTTGATTATTATGATTCTGAAGGGAAGAGTTCAAAGCCTTTCTTGCTGCGCAAACCCACACCAAATGGGATTTTTGGCTCCCCCTTTGGTCCACGCAAACATCCTATTTTAGGCTATATTCGCATGCATACGGGTGTTGACTGGGTTGCTCCTAAAGGATCGCCCATTATTGCTGTAGGAGATGGTATTGTCACAAAAGTAGGCGTAACAGGCGGCTATGGAAATCACACGGAAATTCAACATGCCAATGGATATGTCAGCAGTTATTCACACCAAAGTCGTTATGCACCAGACATCAAACCAGGCGTGAAAGTACGACAAGGACAAATTATTGGATATGTTGGATCAACAGGAATGGCAACCGGTCCCCATTGTCATTTTGAAATCATTGTCAATGGCGTCAAAGTTGATCCCATGCGCATTCGTATACCGGATAGCAAAGCCTTAACCAATCAAGACCTACAAACATTCCTACAAGAAAAAAACAATATTGATTCTTTGATCAACAGCCCGATAGCACCCTCCGAAGAGACTTAAAGCATGAAAGCATCGGCATTTTCACGACTCAAAACATCTAAAAATATGCTTTAGCGCTTACTTTTCTCAAAGAGATTTCCGCACTTTAAATATCTATTAAAGGATACGTCGAAATATGCCACCACCCAAGGTCGCATCACAATGATTAAAAATAAAACGCCCTCCCCTTTTCAGGTTTACGCACAATAGGTTTGCAGATTTACGCACAATAGAAAAGTGAAAAATATGAACCCCCAAAAGGCTAACTCTTCTTGTTTATTTTATCAAAACGATAAAAATCCCTTTGTTTTCCATGCAATAAAGTTTTAAATCAAAGGTGAGTTTTTCTAAAGAATGAAGATTCTAAAATCCATATCATTCTATAAACAACCCGACTTCTTGTTGAATAGATTTCACTTGTTGAATGTATGCTGTTCATAGCCCTAAAGGACGGTGTTTCATGAACTTTATGAGCAAGTTTTACCTAAGAGAATATTCCTTACACACTTTTACAAAAACACCCCATATTTAAAGTTTTAACAGCCCTTACAAAAAATAACAAAACTTAAAAAAACAATCTCTTCGCAAAGAAATAGAGCTTACGAATATAAGTATTATTATTGGCTTAAAGGAGCACTTATTCAAAATAAATTTAAAGGCTCACTTAAGCACTTCAAAGCTCTAAGACAAGGAGAACTTTGAAAGCCGATCATCGGAGTCAATAAAGCAAAAAAACAACGAGAGAGAAAATCAAACATTACACCAAAAGATAAAGAAGCAAAGTTGCCTTTCTTGAAGACAATCGATAATTTAATATTAAAGAGTGCTGTGTTCGCGCTACTGAAGCCTTATTTTTCCTTCTTCTTGTGAAAAGATGCCCTCCCCATACATTCACGATGAATGAAAGGCAGCTTACCACGAGCAAAGAGTTTAACCCTTTAAAAAAATCAGTCAGAGCTTTTTTTTGAACTATTCATGCTAAGTTTTGGCAAAGGAATAACAATCTTTGTGCCTCCTAAAGCAGAAGTTTCAAACAGAGGTTTTTCACCAAATTGCATACAGAGCTGTTCCACAACCACACGACCAAGTCCTGTTTTTTGTTTTAAAGTTTGGCTTTTCATTCCCACGCCATCATCTTCTACAATGAGCATCAATTGTCCATCTTTCTGGGGACCAAAGGAGATATAAATATGACCCGACCGTTGATCAGGAAAGGCATGTTTTAAGGAATTTGTCAGCAGTTCACCAAGGATAATTCCAAGTGTTGTCGCATCTCTTGAAGACAGGCGACAATCTTTAAAGTTGGTGTGAATGGTGATGTTTTCACGCAATTCAAAAGGAACTGCCAATTCGACATCATGCACAACAGAACTAAGAAACTCTGCCAATAAAGTCGTTTCCATATCATCACTTAAGCGCAAACGACGATGTGCTGTAGAAATTGTCTGAATACGATCACGTGCAGCACCTAGAACAGAACGTACCTCTTCATTTTTGCTCCGGTTTAACTGGAGCCCCAGCAAAGAAGACACCGTTCCAAGAGAATTGCCAATGCGATGGCTTGCATCCTGCAACAATATTTCAACCCGTTGGCGTTCTTTTTCAGCGTGATTACGTGCTCTTTCTAATTCTTGTGTTCGTTCTTTCACGCGGGCTTCCAGAGCGATATTTTCGCTATGAAGCAGCAATTGATACAATTTTAAAGAGCGCATATCACGATGAAAACGATTAATAACAAAATAGGCAGAAATAAAGGTACTTACAACGGAAACAATAGCCGCCAAAGTCAAAGCAGCCCGCATCAATGCGATACCCTCACGCTGTTTTTGTCGCACTACATCATCCCCATTAATAAAGCTTGTCATCAATTGAGCTAAACGTGCCACAGGAATCTTTGATACTTCCAAAGAGTCCGCATGAGAAGGTTGAGAAGGTTGTTCAGGAATCGCATCAAGAGCATGCATATGGGCATTCATAAAGGCTTTTCGTGCTTCAACCTCTTCTTTAAAAGCCGTAAACCATTTATACCACTGGGGATGCGCATAAACAATAAGTGCGATATAGTCGAGAATATTCCCCAACTCCCGCTCTGAATTTTCAAAACGTATTTTATCTTCCGCCTTGCGCGTTTTTGCATAGCTGCGATCAGCAACAGCCATATCAATCAAGCTAATAAGAACCAAATCAGCCTGTTCGCGCAATTCTGAACTTGTATTCAACTGTGCGATTTCTCGATCAACGGCATTTGAAAGCAACATAATAAAAACCGATGCCAAAAGAGCCATAACAAGAGAAACAACAATCGCACCCCACCGCCAGCGTGATATCGTTGCATCAGAAGAAGGCATTTGAGGCATCAAATTTGTTTTTGTTGTCATAGAATGTCCATTGGCGAACTTGAAAGTCGTCATTTTTCAGCACAAAGGAAGGCAACCTTATGGAACATAAAACCTAAAGCCCGTGAGAAAGTTTTATACAGGCTTTTCTTGTGTTCCTAAGGATACACGCCAAACTTCTGAATTTCCTCAGATACTGACTTTACTGTAATAGCTATAACGGGAATAAAAAAAACAAGGCTATCGATCATAATTATTATGCTTTTTTAGCCGTTAAATGAACACAATGTACTTCCAGCTGAGTAAGAATCAGGACCATAATCAGACTCACCATCCACCTTAAGAAGTTCTTGTAATCGATTACGCGCCCTGCTCACACGGCTTTTAATGGTTCCAACAGCACAACCACAAATAGTCGCAGCATCTTCATAAGAAAACCCCGATGCGCCAATGAGAATAATGGCTTCTCTTTGATCGGCAGAAAGCAAATTTAAGGCTTTTTTGAAATCTTGCAAATCAAGCGATCCATATTGAGCAGGATGAACAGCGACATTTTGAGTAAACACGCCATCGGTATCTTGAACTTCTCTTCCCTTTTTACGCATTTGACTATAAAATTCATTGCGCAAAATGGTAAAAAGCCAAGCTTTAAGATTAGTCCCCATCTCAAAACTATCTTGCTTAGCCCATGCCTTCATAACAGTATCTTGAACCAAATCTTCAGCTTTATCGTGCTTGCCACTTAAAGAAACAGCAAAAGCTCGTAAAGCCGGCAACACAGAAAGGAGTTCTTGTTTAAAGTTTTTCGCGCGCTTTGACATAAAGGATTCAAACCTTTTCCACATTGTTTAAGCCAAATTGCTCTGCGCGCTCCAACTTCTCTAAAAGCTCAAGCAAACACCGTGGCAGTGCCTCTTCTTGAATTTCCATGTAAAATTGACGTAACTTCCGTGCTATTTCGCTATTGACCCCGAGAAGATCATCTCCAACTGTAAATTGTGTGGTGAGATTTTTTTCATCACGGTCGTTCATTTTTCATCCCCCTAATCCATATAATATTGGTAGCACCGCGAAGAATTTTTTCGCCTTATAGTTGTAAATATAGCTGTCGGTAAAAAGTTCCATACAAATCAAGGAACTTTTTTATCGGTTGAGAATTTCAACCAACAAAGTGCTTGAAAGGTCAAAGGAGTTATAAATTATGTCATTATCAACGCGCATTGCCCCGCATCTTCCCTATCTTCGGCGTTTTGCCCGCTCTGTCACCGGTAGCCAATCCTCTGGCGATGCTTATGTGTCAGCGATGTTGGAAGCACTCATTGCCGACATCTCCATTTTTCCCAAAGCCTCCACTGACCGAATTGGTACCTATTGGCTTTTTTGCCATCTTTTTGACCAAACCACACCGAACATCCCAGAACCCCTGCCTCAATTTGGTCTTGAACAAAAAACCAGTGCCAAATTATCCTATCTCACGCCCCGTGCACGCCAAGCATTTTTGCTCATTGCCGTTGAAGGATTTCATGAACAAGAAGCCAGCGAAATCATGAATCTGGATACGAAAGAATTCCGCAAGCTTCTCAACCAAGCATCTATTGATATTTCTCAACAAATTGCCACTGAAGTCATGATTATTGAAGATGAACCTCTTATTGCACTTGATATTGAGCAAATGGTAGAAAGCCTAGGTCATCATGTTGTAGGAATAGCGCGCACGCGTGATGAAGCTGTCATTATGTATCATAAGAAAAAACCACGGTTGATTTTGGCTGATATTCAATTAGCCGATAACAGTTCAGGTATTGATGCGGTCAACGAGATTTTGAAAAATGACCGTATACCAGTGATTTTCATCACGGCTTTTCCCGAAAGGCTTCTCACTGGCGAGCGTCCAGAACCAACTTTTTTAGTGACCAAACCTTTTAACCCAGATATGGTGAAAGCGCTTATTTCCCAAGCTTTATTTTTTCAAGAGAATGCTTCTAAAGCGGCTTAGAACAGGGTAACATCTTAAAATTATGATTGTTACGCCTCTTTCAAAGTCTCCCATGGATAAATCTCATATGAGTGCGCTCATGCAAGCGATTCGTGGTGCGGATATTTGCGTTCTCTATCAGGCAACAAATCTGGTTTATTTATGGGCTGAAAACTTGCCCCACCATTTGCACAATAAATGGCGGGTTGGGTGTCGTGACAGCGACTTTTTTTCGCTTGACCTTGCAGACAATATGGAAACCATCAAACTGCAAGTTTTAGCCAGTGGCAAAATGCAAACTGTTGAAGCACGTTTTGAAGATACAAACAAACAAGAGATTTGGTACAAATTTTCTATTGATTGCCACCGCAATGATAACGAAGACATTATTGGTATTATCACCACCGGTGTCAATATTTCCGGCTTACGCCGCCGTGAACAAGTGCTTAAAATCCTTCTTCGCGAAGTCAGTCACCGTTCTAAAAATCTTCTAGCGATCATTCAAAGTATTGCCAGTCAAACCGCCCGCTATACTGAATCTCTTCAAGTTTTTTTACGAAAATTTCAAGGTCGTCTTCATTCTCTTTCTCATTCTCAAGATCTGATCACGGATTCCGATTGGCGTGGTGCTCAATTTCGCGAATTGGTCCAAACGCAGGCTTTAGGCTATTTAATGAAAGAAACAGAACGTTTTTCACTTGAAGGCGTCGATCCTTATCTTTTTCCCAATGCCGCTCTGCATATTGGTTTGGCTTTTCATGAACTGATTGTCAATTCTCTTTCTTTTGGAGCCCTTTCCCAAGAAAAGGGGAGCATCTGTGTACGCTGTGAAATCGAAACAAAACTGAATGGCAAAACGCAACTTATCATCACTTGGCATGAAAATTTTGAATCCGGCATCCCTCCCACAAACAATAAAAAAGCCTGTTTTGGTAGTGCCGTTCTCGAAAAAATCGTTCCCATTTCTGTGAATGGTTCAGCTTCCCTCAAATTGACACAAGAAGGAATTGTCTATTGCCTCTCTGTTCCTGATACTTATTTTGATATTTTTTCTTAAAAGAGCATTTTAAACAATGAACAAGAGAAGTTTCCCCTTTTTTAGTAAAATATCTCATCTGTTTATTAAGCACAAAGACATTTTCCAACCTCTTTAAACCAACCTCTATAGTCCCCCAATAGTTCCCCAAAACCTTAACGAAAAACCTTAACGATGAGAACTGAAAGCTACATAAAATCCATTCCCGCTGTTAATCAACTTCCATCCCTCATATAACCGGCATATTTTAAAACAGAAACCAAAACGATAAAGAGCAAACCGTTTCAACTTTTACTATGCCAAATAAAAGCGAGCCTATTACCCATCTCTTTTTGTATAATTTTCGCAATGCGCATACAATTTTATTTTGGCATAATATGCAATTTCAAGGAGTAAAGCTAACATCCATCATCATTCTTCAGCTTTACGGGCTTAAAGCCTCCACGAAAACGACAATTAATTGATGAAAATTACATATTTTACGCTTTTATATATCGCATTCTATAATGGAGATATTCTCTTCAGGTACAATAGGACATTCTAAAACAGAATACACTTATGTCTTTCATTCACGCACTTTTTTAATATTTCCCAGCGCATCCACGCTCATTTCAAAACAGTATCTGTAAATAAGATATAATAGCCCCCAGCCCCCGTAAAGTGAACCATCAAACCCGCCCCTTGTTACGCCATATCCTTCTTTACCTTCATGCCCCTTTTCACTTCATAAAAGTAGTAGCTGAGCATCATCATACCATTTGTCTTTCATGTTACAACAGCCATTGACCTTTGAGAGCGTCCATAAGAGGCATTTTAGGCTTTTTTTCAAATACTTCTCATTGATACAAAGCCCCCCTACACACCCCTTTATGACGTGCAAACCAATGACTTTGATTAATTTACTATAAAGGGGA
>NZ_JBHIPV010000009.1:8721-10733 GCF_042196165.1 Bartonella sp. AP20NXHL
AAACCCATCTCAAAGGGGAAAACCCATCTCAAAGGGGAAAACCCATCTCAAAGGGGAAAACCCATCTCAAAGGGGAAAACCCATCTCAAAGGGGAACTAAAAAACTTTGAAAGCGTTTAACAGTGAAGAAGCCCCTAGGCTGACAAATTGGAGTCCGCTCTGTCAACCTCTCATTTGGAAAATAATTGATGAATCCCCTTGTTTTTATCCTCTTATTAGTTTCATGTACAGATGATTTTAATAGTTGCTATTCGAACAATACAATGGTTAAAATCTATCCAACGGCTCAAGCTTGTGAACAAGCCATGGTACCGTCCACAAAAAAGTTTGCACTTTATGGACAACAAATTTTTGCCCAATGTATAAACGTACATGCAAATTTGCATCAACAAGAAGTAAACTTGATCTGGTCTGTAACAAACCATGGAAATTTTCTTCTTAAAAGCCAAAACGTAAAGGACAAGGTGTCTACAGTCCACAAAGAAGATATTTTACCAACATCGCTTCCTCTTTTGCATTCTTCTTCCACAAACCTCTTGCACAAAAAACTTTAAAAGCATAAACCCATCAGATCTCAAAAAAATAATCAATGAAAGACATGATGGATAATAAGCGAATGCAACCTTCAAAAGACCATCACACAGAGCAAAATTCTCTGCCTCAAGATCTCCCTTTAGACCCTGCCGTAGAACGAGTGAGAAAAAAACTTATGGGTTTAATGATTATTTCCGTTTTAATAACGCTTTTCCTTATTCTAACCGTACTGTTTTTAATTGTTTATAAAGTGATAACAACCGGATCAGCGCCAAAACAAACCGAGTTATCTTCCTCTCCCAGCAAAAACCCACACGTTATCCATCATACGCTCTCTCTACCGGAAAAAACACAGATTTTGTCGCAAAGCCTCTCAGAACACAATATTGTACTGAAAGTTTTAACCCCTGATGGACAAACAAAATTTATGATTTACAATTATCATACCGGTGCTCTAATCGCCGTTCTTTCTGTTGAAACAACAAAAGAGAGTTCGAAGATAATGCCTCATTAAGAAAACTAACATCAATAAGCGCTTAACATAGCATCCTTGAAGATTTAACATTTTCTGCAAGCCGACACTATCACACGCTTTGCCAACTCGTGGGTGTTGCCAACAGCCCTTGGCGCTAGAGAGAGTTCATAAGAGCCATTTTTATTCCTTTCTTATACAAATTTATCCACACGGGCTCTCCCCGTTTGCAACGTGCAAGCGAATGTTTTTTGTTGATTCAACATGGAACAAATTTGGACATGAGAGAATTCTAGGGGCTTAGGGGCTCTCACCTAACATTCAAAACAATGAATTATTATTATAAATCAATGTGATAAGCATTAAATATACACCACACGGGCGACGGCGCGTTTTTTACTGTATCCCCTCACTTAAATCTTGGAAAAGAAGAAACCTTTCTGTCAACGCATTCCCATTTTTAAGAAAACTGACATCACTTGGGAAAAGCTAATAAACGTGCAAGAAATACCTCTTCTTGAGTGCAAAAATTCAACATATTAATTTATAGTGATGATTTATTTTGCATGTCAAACGAGAATCTCAAATACTGTATGATTCTCCCTTTCAAATCTGTTCGTAAGAAACTGAATCAAAATCATTTCTTTACATATCCCAGCAAGGAAATGGATGAATAAAAATACCTCTTATGAATGATCCGGTATCAAAAGAAGAACTGTTGCAACATTGAAAATTAAAGCAATAACGCCCAGCTTACATCTTTTATTAAGCAAAGATAGCCGATGAATTTCACATAATAGAATTCATGAACACCAACGCGAAATGGGCATAAATACATTGAACAATATTAAATATAAGTGTGAATTAAATAAAACAACGACATTGCGTTCTTCATAAAAGAACTGCCTCTTAAAATACACGGATGCGGTTTTCTCTGTATTCCCTTACTTAAATCCCAGCAAAGAGGCAATCTTTTCTGTCAACACCCTTTGTTAAGTCTCAATAC
>NZ_JBHIPV010000009.1:10833-17709 GCF_042196165.1 Bartonella sp. AP20NXHL
ACCAATAACATCACCACAAGCGCTTATACAGCACCTTTCAGGTTTAAACATTTTCCTCTGCCTCAAGATTGACCACTTGAGCGACGACGCATCTTTCTCTGTATTCCCTTACTTAAATCCCAGCAAAGAGGCAATCTTTTCTGTCAACACCCTTTGTTAAGTCTCAATACTGCCCGTGAAAATCTAAAGAAAGCGCAAGAGGCTTCTTGAGTATATACAATTTACTATCATAATACCAATAACATCACCACAAGCGCTTATACAGCACCTTTCAGGTTTAAACATTTTCCTCTGCCTCAAGATTGACCACTCGGCGACGGCGCGGTTTTCTCTGTATCCCCTCACCTAATCCAGGCAAGGAAGAATCCTCTTTTGTTGCTGTTGATGCATCTCCATTGCTAGAGCTTTCTGCTGTTGTAAGTGAAAGCTCAAGAGATGATTCATCTTGAGTCCGTACAGTACGTCGACGGGGAGAACGACGTGTTTTTTTGACGGGTTCAACATTTTTCTCAGAAAGACTGTGCTCTTGATCTGTTTTTTCATCCGATAGAGCCTCTAAAGCGTTTCCACGTGCATCCCCATTTTGCGCTTTATCATATTGGCCATTGCCATTTTTTTGCGACGACATTTGTAATACATCTGTATCACCCTCAACAGTATCCTTTTTTTCACCGTCAAGATTTATTTCACCGCATTCTTGCCCATTGTTTTCATCACGATTTTCGTTTTCATCACCACGATTTTCATCACGCCGAACCGATTGAGACATTTGCCCAGCTGCTGCTAAAATAATACGCAAATAGTGCTCGGCATGTTGTAAATAATTTTCCGACATAACACGATCGCCTGCACCTTGTGCATCACGCGCAAGGCTTATGTATTTATCAGCAATTTGCTGAGCATTCCCGCGAATTTTAACATCCGGACCGCTACTTTCATAATTGCGAGACAACGGATTAGGACCGCGACGATTATTATTGTTATTACCATTATTGTTATTATTGCGACCGCGTACCCGTCTATTTTGTTGTGGCCTCATCTTTATCCCTTTTTGGAGTGTTTGTCTTATTGTGTGTCTTAATTGACGCTTCCTCATTACATTATCTTTTGATAATGCTGATCATTTTTAACATACGATTATCAAGCTATCCGCGTTTATTTCACTCAAACGAACCCTACTGATATTGATAAAAGCATATATTTTCTTGAAAATCACAAAACAGCAGGGAAATCGTAAATCAAAAATTCCCTTTTTCTCTGTCAAACAGCAGAAATCTAATGATGTTCACGTAAAATGCCAAGTGTTTTTTTTAAAATAAACCATATTTCACTAAAAAAATAATTATCTTGTGGAAAACAAAAAGGAAAACACACACACAACATACCTGACAAAGAAAAAATTCCTGCCAGAGAATATTAGAAGCTTCCTTTTTTGCTCTAAAACCACAGCTCTTAAAAACGCCGATATTCTCTACCCCTCGTGCATTTAAACCACAAGCACTTCCATCCCAACGAGTCACTGCGCGAACCTCTTTATTTTATAAATATAGCCTCTCTTCATCGCTAAAGCAACCCCTTGCGAGCGATAATCCACGATCGCTTCACAAAACCTCTTGATTTTTATAGATAGATTAACACGAAGTATTATTCAAGCCCTATAATCACCAAGAGATCAATCTTCTTTTCCAAATAAGCTAACGATACTATCAATTTCTATTTTAACCCATAGAGTTTTTAAGTTAATCACAGTTTTTATTTATAACAAATTGAGCTTAAAAATAAAATATTTAAATACAAAAAAATATTAAATTATGAAAAACCCGACCAATATATCAAACTTTTTTTAAAAAATCAGTTTCTTCTCAACAAAATACCCTCCTCAAAGCCTATCAATAAGAATGGCCTAACGCATTTCCTCACTTATCTTTTCTGATAAAGTATTTTCTGATAAAGAAAACTAGAATTATAAAACAAGCACATTTGTAAACCCAGCACAGCGTTTTACGCATGAAGAAGCCTTGAATGTTTATAAAAGGAAGTTTTTTTACTCATTTTAGTCATGTCTATTGACTTACCCCCTCAAAGAACGAAGATTCTCGAGTCACACTGGTCTGTCAACAATGAAAATTCTTATAAAATTCGTACAGTGAATTGGTTTATAATGATAATTCATATTTGTTGTGTTGAGTAAGAAAACTTAATACCGTAGGATTTTTCATTTTCTATCTGTTTTCTGTTGAATCAATCTCTTTTCTTGCATGTTACACGTGGGAAAACCTGCGTGGAGTAAAAACAATAAAAAAGACTTGAAGTACCTCTTATGAACCGTCTCTAAGGCTAAAGGGCTGTCGAGAGACACCATTGGGAGCAAGCAAAGTGTGAGATAGTACCGGCTTACTCTTTTTTAAATCATAAAGATGAACATGCTCTATAAATTTTATACATTTTATGAGGATTATACCATTCACTAAAATCATTATGAAATGGATTTCCCACACTCGTTATTTCCCTTTAAAAAGCGCAACAAATCCTCCTGAAACTCTACCACGCCCTCCCCTTAAACATTTCAAGACGGCATCCATACCTTATGTCGCCACACCTTAAATAAGAAGTGCGATATAACAAGATAAATAAATCAGGTTGCTATTGGTCTTGAGGCAGATAGTCATTTAAGAGGCTTTTATTTTTTTATAAAAATTCGCTTCCTTTTAACTTTCCGTATAAAAACTTAAAAGTAATTGCGCCTTTTGCCTGTTTTATTTTCTTTTTCATTGAGAAAACAGTCTCGTAAGAGAAAATAATTTCCATCCCCAGGACGGACCATCGTCAAACATTGTTTTTTAGCACTATCAGAAAGCTTATCCCACATTTCACGAATAGCAAAATAGGCCTCACTTTCCAAATTAAGACAATGCTGATAAACTTCTCTTTTCATATCGGGCATAACGGAAGCAGAAATTTCCTTGCAATATACGCGCAGATCAAAAACAGGAATAACCAATTCAACGGGTGCTTGTTGTGTTACTTTTTTATGAGAAGAAAAATAACTAACCACCTTAGCAACAACAAAACACAAAAACACTATACAAAAAAGTATTATGCAAACAAAAGCAATCTTGCGATATAATCTTTTGAAATAAGCCTTTTGTCTTGCTCGGATTCTTTTTTCCATAAAGATTGTACCCTTTAATATCCCAAGAGAAGCTTTTACAGCAAAAAATGATAGAAGTATTTGTGTACACAATACAGGTTATAGCAACAAACGATCAAGACTCTTATGTCAAAAGCCCCTCTTTTTTTATCGTATAATTCTTATCGTATAAAATTCTTGTAAAATACTTTTCTCATACCCTTTATGAAAAAATAGGGCTGATGATTTTCTCTCACCACCTTTAAAGACGAAGATTCTTCATCCATGCGGATCTATAAACAATTCGTCTTCTTTAAGACATGTCATATTGATTTATAAAGAGTATTTATTGTTTTGCATGTTGAATGAGAGACCCGAACACCATAGGATTCTCTCATTTCAAACCTGTTTATGTTAAATCAACCAAAACCATGTTGCTTACAAGTTACAAGCGTAGCTAGCATGTGGATTAAAAACTGTATAAGAAAGGCATATGCCTCTTATGAAGCGTCTCACGAACCAAGGCTGTCGTAATATTGGGAGCGAGCAAATACAATGATGGTGCGGGCTTGCCTCTACATAAGCGTAAAGATGGGAGTGCTCAATGGATTTACCGTTATTCACCACACAAACACTTCATATATAAAATCTTACACGCCTTCTATCACCGCACTCTCAAAAGGCAGCACGACAACAAGATAAGAAATTATTGATGTAAAACTCCAAACAAAGAAAAGAACGGACTTTCTAATCGAGATCAACAAATACTGTTAAATCAACGCTTCCATTTTTGATGATGTCACACCTATGCTTTATAGCACCCCTATCACACTTCATAATACCGAAAAATTTTCTCTGCCCTACGCACTATGCGCATCAGAACCAATCAAATAAAACAGAAATGCGCTATCTCCCTACTTTTTTGTTTTTGATTAAATAGCAAGATATAGCTGTAATTCTTTAAAGAGCTTCATACCATAGATTCATTTTATACATAATATCATCAACAGAATGTTTGTATGTGCTGCAGGAAGAATCCCCAGAACGCTCCATATGACCACTGGATGAAGAGCTGTTACAGGATTCTACAAGAAATGCCAGTGACATTGGAGATAACGCATCCTCGCTATCAGAATAATAAGCTGATAAAAAAGTGTAATCTTGTGAAGGAAGTGTCCCCGAATTTACTTGTGATGGAGCGGCAACAAAAAGAGAATTAAAGGTTCTAGGACCAATGACAATATCACCATTCGCTTGCTGCATAATACTTCTTGCAGAGTATATATGATTTGTATTGATTGCCCCCAGCGAAGCCCATTCATCCTGCCATAAATATGCATAATAAAGATCCATAACTTGTTCATGTTGAACAACGTTGTCAGCAGACATGGCTGTATCAAAGAGTGAGTTAGGAACATAATAAAAATTTATATCTGGAATAATTTCATATAGCCAGTACGTTTCATCAGGATTATTAGCAATCTGTTGCCGCGCCATTCTGTAAACTGCATCCATATTTGCAGTTGTAGACACAAATGCTGAAGTCTGTTGAGCAATAGAGTGCCCAGTTACATGATGTATGATATCCTGATCATCCCCCCAAGGGGCAAAACCTCCTCCAAAGAATATAACAGATGGAGAGCGATCATCTATACGGAAAACCATATGGGGAGGATCAATAGCATATGACAGATTTACATCTGAAAAGAAAAAAAATAAAACTGTCACTAAAAATACTGAGAATGCTCTTTGAAACATTTTTATACCTTTGATATACACTCCATATTTTATACCTGTAACCTCTTGAAGCGTTACAGATATAAAAAGGGAGAAAAACCCCTATTGATCTTATTTTAAAGTGATGGCTAAAACCCTTTTTGCTGGCACATGACCCGCTTCAAAAATAACCATTACTTTTCTGTTCAAAATGACTGCGGTTTTTGCCAAATCCAAAATACTTTTTCCAACAATGTTATCACAGCCCCAAATACCTTTTTGAATGTCTGAAGTAGGGCTGATACCGTATCTGAGCTCTAGGCGACATTGTGCTCCTGCGCTAACGACTTGAACCGAATTGAGATAACCGTTTTGTTCATAAACTCCAGCATGAGAAACACCTGTTGTTAATGCTATCATCACCAAAACAATGGATATTTTTTTCAAAAAACTTTTCATAATTTACCTCTTTTAAATTTATTGCAACGGACATGAAATGCATCCCCATGCAATCTAATGGATATTTTTAGCCTCCTCGCCTCCTTAAAGACGAGAATTTTGACCAGCTTTAGCCCGTGATAAGGCTGCCTCATCTCAGTCTATTCTGACCCCTACCCCGCTGTTGCACGATTTATTTTACAGGCTCTACAGCAAAGCCTTCCCTTATTGGTGCCGCGTGAATGATGACTTATTCACACAACAAAACATCGCATGCACAAGCTCTATCATTGGCAATACTACCACTGAAAATGTCTGCCATTGTTAATGTACGTGCATTCTACGGATTCAAAATGTGTCTATGATTTATTGCCTATCGCAAGCGGCATACTGTCAACAAAGACAATTAAGACAAGTATTTACAGCCTCACTACGCTTAAAATCTTTCTAACACCAAACGCTAGAATGAAATTGCCATCTAAGCTCAAACGACGATTGATGCAAAATTACTCAGTTTAAAATAGAAAAAACTGTAGTTGAATATCTTAAGATAGATCCTCAATACCGATCACTCATGAATTCTGTAAAACATGAACGATTATACTCTGAGTAAAAACTGTAAATCAGAAAACTGCTAGGGTTAAAATAACCTTAGTGTAGAAGATTGACCATTTTCCAAGCATCACTTATTTAAGTCACAACGAATACAGATAATACGCTTAATTATCACGCACTCTCAGCCCTCGAATAACATTGATTGGATAGTTACTTCTGTAACAAATATCAACGAATTGCGATGTACTGTAAGCTCTATAGGCCAGCTCAACAATCTCAGGACTTTGAATATGAAATGTTCTTCCTGTAATTTGTGACATTTCTGGCTCTTCTGTAGGCCTCGTTTCCAAAACAGAGAGAATATTTACCCCTTGCAAATTTTTATATGGAATGACAGAAATATTATTGATGATTTGTGATCGAACCATTGTTCCGCCGATATCTGAACAATCATCTGAAATAGTCCTCAAACGTGCAGAAGCTGGTCCAGTAAGACACAAAGCTAAAAATATTAAAATCAATTTTTTCATTATAGAATACCTCTTTTTCATTTTTGGTTGATCAAAAAAATAAATGCTCTATGGACAGGAAAATAACTATCCTGTTCACAACTATCTATCTCACTGCTTTAAAGGAGCTAAATCCCATAGAGACACAAATCGAGATGGTTAATCACCCATCGTTTTACTTTTATCCGCTTCTTCAGCGTCTTGTTTGTGTTTCACATCTTCAAGATCTTTGATAATCGTTTTCAATTGTTGTTCTAAAATATCCAAACGCTGTGTAAGTTGGAGAATATTTTGAGTCTGTATTTTATCAAAACATTGGAGATCTTGACGTGTTTGCTTCAACAGAGCATTCAAAGGAGCATGTCCCATTCTTCCGCTAGCATAAAGAACCACACGAATACATTCCGGATCATCAATATCAGCAATAGAAAATGGAAAAAGTGCCATTATATCCCCCTTTTTGATAAGCTAAACGCGTATTAAGGCATTTGCATCTCTTTTTTCGTTGTACGGCTCTTGCATTTCTCA
>NZ_JBHIPV010000009.1:17809-27533 GCF_042196165.1 Bartonella sp. AP20NXHL
GAAAACCTCAGAAAACCTCAGAAAACCTCAGAAAACCTCAGAAAACCTCAGAAAACCTCAGAAAACCTCAGAAAACCTCAGAAAACCATATGAAAAGCTTTTGAAAAAAATTTCCTCATCAAAAATTTTTACAAGGTATTTTTTTAGATTATATTCTGTTTTCCACCTAAAATGTTGATTTTATCACCTGAAACCAAAGAGAAATGCATGTCACCTTGCACGCTGTGTCAGCTTTCCCCAAAAGGACAAAGCCCACACCGGTCTTTAAATAATGGCAATCAATAAACAATGGTTTGTAAACAATCTGGCTTCTTATCTAACAGATTTGACTTGGCTTCCCCCTGCAAATGCATCCTTGTAATGTATCCCCTGTCCAGAGTTATTCTACAAAAAAAGCTGTTTTAAGAATACGCACAGACGAAAGGCATCCCATGCATAAAATTTTAACCGCATCTCAAACAATATTATTTTACAACACAATGGGATAAACTATTGTCTTACAGATTTTCTCGTATCACTCTCATTCTGTTTCAAGAAGTTGCCTGATAAGCACAAAATGCCATCTAAGAGAGTTCAATGCCTCACCATGTACTACAACGCATCGCCAACCTGCTGCTCTTGCCAACAGTGCACCCATTTTGAAAACAGTGCGACCATTTTGAAAGCAAAGAGCCCTTTTTTCCTACACGCTTTGCCAAAAAAGAAAGCGCTCCATTTTGCCTTTTCTCGCTTTAAATAAACATATCCGTTGACCTCTTTCCACCACCTAAAAGGACGAAGATTTTAGCCCACATCGGTTTGTAAACAATCCAACTCTTCTGAAAGGATTCCGTCTGCTGCTCACTTATATGATTCACTTGCATAATACTTAACCAAGCAAATCCTTCTCTAAACAATTGCTAATGTATTAAATACTTTAAGCTATCTTACTGATATAACCACCTTCAATAATAGTGTTTTAATGACGGTGTTTTACGGTATAATAGGATAAATTTTACCCATGGGTTTTTTGTCATCGCACAGCAGCGCTTTAAACCCAGCACTTGAAATAATGGATCACGACACCACAAGAGAGAGGCATTTGGGATAAAATCTTTATTCCTCAGTAAAAAACGCCATGAATAAAGAAGGTTTTTTTGTTCTCCCTCTACCTTCAATAATCACTGTCTTGATCCTCTAAAGAACAATAGGCAAACTGACCGTTACACATCCAACAAAGGCAGCACAAAAAATAAAATAATAAAGAGAATTGAGTTTTTTTCTAAAGCGCCTCAAAACTTTCTACACAATATATTCAATAAGACTTTTTTTCATAACAAACATTTTAGCATTTTTATCTTTCTCTCACACAGCTTTCATTCTCAGGCTTTGACGGCATAAACCACCGCCATATTGACGGGGCGTGTTTCATCCCCCCCTGTTTTTTGCAACAAGACCTTATGTTCATGCTCTCCCGCAGCCTTCGTTAACCGATCTTTATTGTAAACTTGAGCCAGATTTTTATAATATTCACCGTGATTCATATCCCAAACTAGCTTGTCAAACATTGGATAACTATGCTGGTGGTTACCTGTTGAATCTGTTTTTCCCTCATGGGTATGGGATTGAAAAGACTCTTCTTGTCGGCTTCCCAAGCGACGTCCTTTATCAATTTCTTTTCCACTATCGAGCCCCCGTAAAAACATTCCACGCAAATCGGGAACATTGAATGTTGTTCTCCCGTCTCCTTTTCCCCATGTTTCTCCCAGAACAGCAAAGAGATTAGCATAGTTCCTTCGCGAATATTCTTTACCATCACACAGTAACCATCCAGAGGGTATTTTTTCTGTAGCAAAAGTCCCGATAAATCCAGAAGAAAACGTTTCCGGTAAAGGAGGAAAGGGCGGAATTTCAGGAAGTTTTATAGTAGGATTGGTTAAAAACCAGCCATCAGCATTTTTTCCGGCAATATCACGCGTATAGACGACTTCATAAAGCCCCCCTTTTTGAATTTCCCCGCCCTTTAAAGGCATAATACCCTCTGGCGTTGCCATATAAGTTGGTCTTGGCGGCAATTGATTTAAAGAAATATTTGTTATTCCTCTGTTGACGCCTTGTGCTTTAAAGCGCACAACAATGCCATCCATATAAGTCTCAAAAAAAGACTTTGTTGCCAAACGAAGTGATGTCCTCTCGTTCTTCACATCGACAGTAAACTGTGTTTCAATCACGCCCCCATTATCCAACAAATATTCTTTGATGCGTTGCATCATAGCGCGAGCACTATCATTGACTGTGCTTGGCGGTTGCCCTTCTGCCCAGTTTATATTCTCGTCGACATAAGCATTTTCTGATGCAACAATTGACCAATCATAAATCGAACTCATAGAAGATACTCTTTATTCAAAAAGGGAAAACGAGCAAAAAATGAAGAAAAGAAAGCCGCAATTTTATTTTTAGATGCCGGCATTTTCTCCATTTTCATTTTTTCCATTTTCAGGCCTATTTTGTCATAATCAACATGCAATAACTTTGTTTTCGCATTGACATAAACAGCTTCAGGGTTCACACGCAACACGTCTTGCGCCATAACGCCCTGATAACGTTGTGGATTTCCCTTATAATTAAAGGTATAAAGTGGATATCCCTTTTTCTGCCCCACAGGGATAATATTTTCTTTTGCTCTCACATCACAAAGCCCTAAAATTCCTCCGACCAATCCAAGCACTTGCTGCGCATCACGCAATGGATCTTTTGTCACAGAAGGCATTGTCGTGGATTTTCCTGAAGTCGTTCCGTAATTTCCAGCAGCCTGTGTCCCTACCTGTAACAAGCTTTGCAATCGGTTCCAATCTTGATTATCTTTTTCTGACCATTTTTGGCGTTCAGCATCTAAGACATTTTGGCGGTTTATATCTTGAATCATGCCCCCTTTCAAAGCATTGCTTTGCACGTTACTCTGTCCTTGATAATAGCTATTTGCCGCATTAACTTGATCATTCTGAGAGCGATCAATCATCTGGTTTGCATTCATCATATTGTTAATATCTTGATTATATTGCTGTGCTGCAGCATTTGTTGCCAAGGCGCCTAACTCATCGGCCAGCACACCAGTATGAGCCCCAGAGCCATAACGTCCTGCTCCCGACATCGATTGATTAATTGCATCGGACGTTTTATTCAGAGCATTTTGCAATGCAGTATTAAATTTACTATTGCTTCCAATCCAGCTTCCCTTAGCCATACCGGAAAGATTTGTAGCGCTGTTGGTTGGTGCACTCAACCATTGCGTTACCGTTGGATTGTTATAGAGCCCTGCTGCTTGTTGTAAACCGGTCAGCGCATTTTTTGTCATATTGCTAAGACCAGCGACTCTGTCTCCCTGATAAACGTTTCCGCCAATTCCTTTATTATAAAGTCCAAGTGCATCAGCACTGGCTTGTTTAAGAATATCAGCCGCCCAAGCAGGTGGAGCATTTGTTTGTGTTGTTGTCTGCACTTGAGGTGTGGTTTTTCTACTCATGGGTTCAGAACCTTTCTATATTGAATAAGATTACGAGAATATCCGTGATGAGCGAGCTTTTTCGCCCATCCAGTTCTTCCAAACATGTGCATTTCTTCAGCATTAATTGTTCGCGCCCATTTTTCGACTTCATCAATCAATTTGACCAATTTCAGCCCTCCCTCTCCAGCAAGATCAGAGAGAACGACGCATTTTTTTCCCGTATGGGTTATTTCAACTTTGGTAATTGCAAAAGCACTAAATTGGATTTTATTTTTTAAGACCAGCCACAATTGTGCTTGTCCTGTAGCGATTTCTTCAGCAATTTTTTCCAGACAAACATCATCCGGAAAGCGCTGAACATATTTTTTCAATGCAGCATTGAGAGCCTCTTGATAGGGAGCTATTTTTTCCCATGGCCACTGCTCTGTCAGATGAGCAGAATATAAATCTTGACTCTCTTGTATCATAATTTTAGCTCTTTTAGCTTTGTCACTCATCTCCCCTCAAATAACATTCCGTCTACGCATTTCACGCATTCCATGCCCCCCGCACAATAAAAGAAAAAAGCCCCATCATCCCTTTGTCACAACAAAGAGGGAACTTTTTTCTTTATAAAAATAAACCATGGTGCAGCCTATTTTCCTTTATCGCAGAAAAGCATGAAACATAACGCACCACCTTGTTCTTCATATTATAAAGACACAGCTTATCGCATTGTGCCTTTGTTTATAAAGGTTTGGGAAGCCTATGGGGCATTTGTTCTTTAATAATAGAGGCTTGAGCCTATCGCATGATATTACAAAAGGGCATGCCTATCGCATGCCGGCCCGCGTCAATTCCACATCAAATCCAGTGACATGAGTCCAATTCACCCCTTCAGGAATACGCAATTTAAAGCGATAAAACCGTGCCCTTGCACGACAGTGAATTTGTCCAGTATTATAAGAGGGCTGTTTTTCTGGCAACCAAACAGTTTCCTCTTCAAGAGATTGTCGAAAGCGCATTCCCACAGACAAATAAAACTTTCCACTATTGACTTGAGGCATAATATTTTTCACCCGTGTTATCATGCCATTTGTCTGCCCCATTTCTTGTGATGTCACGACACAAGCCATAGGACCCCCAGAAAACGAACCCAGTCTCCCCTGTTGATCAAATGCCCCCAGAATAGGCGATTCATTTTTCCAAGCTTTACTATCGAGAGAAAAGGACAAATCGTCAATATTCTTAGTCACAAAATCAAGACCTTCTAGGGTTGTTCCTGCTAAGAAAATAGGCAATATCATTTTGATATCGACGAGAGCTTTTGTCCATTTTTGCAATCCCCAATCATAAATGAGCAAGATACGTTTATGAAGGTTCTCATCAGAATCAACCATCCAATAAACACGATTATACACCCCATCGATAGCAGCAGACAGAGTGTACAGATTATCCTTCCTTGATTTTGCGGTCATCGTTCGATCGACTTTTTCGAACCCAATGGGTATAATCTGTCCCTCATTTGTTATTTGATAAAACCCGCCCTCATCGGCAAAGAATGCTAAATCGCCTCTACAAACAATTGATTCAGCATTTTTTGCGCCTCGTTTATCGTGGATTTTTTGGAAACTAAAAATAATCTTAGAGCCAGGAATAAAAGAACCAGCATAGATTGCAGAACGCATAAAGATAATTGGATTTGTTGTCTCCGTTGCCCCTTGGACGAATCCGCCATCAGGAAAATCTTGATAATCACAACTTTTTTTTCCCACGGTCCAAAATTCAGCATCATTTAATCCAGACCAATGAACCCGTCTTGGATACTCAGTTAATTTCATCAAACAAACGAAATCTCCCCAGATTCGAACAATCCCTGCCTGTGGTGGATTTCCTCCTAAATTTCTAAATGTTTTATCATGATTAATATCAATCACTTGTGGTTTATCATTGGCATTCACAGCAATGATAAAATCACCAAACAAAGCAAAAGACCACGGAGCATCAACATTAGCCAGATAAGATTTTCCTTTTTGGCTAATATCTTTCCAGTTCATTGTTGTATTATCAAGTAAGTAGATTTTATCTCTTGTCCCGACAATAATAGAAACCCCATTTTTTGTTTTAACCGCAAGAGTGCCTAAGATTGGCTCCGGACAAGGCTCTGATAAAGGTTCAAAACTTGGCATAGGGATATAGGAGCCATCCGCCGGGAGCACATTAACAAGTTCATCGGTAAAAATTCCATTGATATCCGCCACATCGGGTCGATAATCAGCGATTGGGAAAAAAGCCATCAAGACCCCCATAAAATCTTTGAAGAGCCCAGTGCCATTCAAAACACCAAGGCTTATTGATAAAAAACCACAAAAGCCCTTAAAACTCTAAAGGCATAAAATTCAACAAAATAAACAACCTTAGATTGTTTAAAGCACCAAAAAAAACGATACCATAAATAATGGCCACCCCAACGCCATCCACCAGCGCCAAACCAAAATCAACTGCCCGCAATCACATCAACCCCCACAATGACGGGGGAAAGAGCCATCAAGAGCCCCCCATAAAATCTTTGAAAAGCTCAGTGCCATTCAAAACACCAAGGTTTATGGATAAAAAACCACAAAAGCTCTTAAAACTCTAAAGGCATAAAATTCAACAAAATAAACAACCTTAGGTTGTTTAACGCACCAAAAAAAACGATACCATAAATAATGGCCACCCTAACGCCATCCACCAGCCCTTCACCATCAACACCCAACGCGCAAATCCAGCCATAAGTGACAAACCAGCCACCAGTGCCAAACCAACCTTCAACACCAGCCATAAACGATTTGAAATGAACTTTTTAAAAACGCATTGGGCGAATCTTTGAAGAACCTTTTTGGCGCGATGTTTCAATGCGCAAAGCTTGAAGCTGTTCTTGAAAATCTCTGAAAGAAACGGCGGCATATTCAGGATCTTTAAGGATATTTTTATAAAGTTCATATTTTGCCCGTGCTTTAATAAGATCAAAAGCATAAATCAACCAAGGGTTATCATCCTCTTTCAGCTGTTCATCGGCAAAATGAACAGGAGCATAAGAAAGCTGTACAGTTTCCACATGTTCTGGTGTTGGAAAGAGTCCTATTTTTTGATCAAGGTACGTATAAAAGAATGGCGTTCCTAGCGCAGGATGCATACCATATTGTTGATGCAACACTTCCAAGGGCTTAAAGAACAACTTTGTTGGTGTTGCATTCTTTGTTACTAAAAAGACGCCCTCCAAACTCTTTTCTGCTTCAATAAAAACCCCCTCTTCTTGCCCATACCATGTTTTACCACTCTGTGTTTTAAACGTCCTTTCTCTTTTTTCATTAAAGAAAAAGGGTTCGCGTTCACACAAACGCAAAGCCGTAAAAATTGAATCTTGAATTTGCAGGGAATATTCCGCTGTTGTATCATCAATTTCATCTTGAATAAGCGCGACCATATAAGCAAAAGTTTTAGAATGGTCTGAATGTGTAAGGTTTAGATTTTGGGGATCAGTGGATAAAGTGGTCATAAGCCTGTCCTTGTTTCTGGAAGCATTTTAAATTTTTCCCCCAACAGATCCCTCTTGTTGGGGGAAGAGAGCAAACATTCGCTTTAAGCGGGTGCTCCATAAGTTGGGATGACAATAGTGCCAAAATCCTGAGCCCCTTGCGTACTCCCTGGCAAGGTAAAGCAAGTTTTTTTCATACCAATAATGGTTTTTGCCGCAACCCCGAATTCTCTTTCATAGTCGAAGAGTTCTTCCACCAATTTATAGCGTGTCGCCCCTCGATCTTTACCAAAAGCAATTACAGCACTCTGCGCACCAAGCAGAACAGCCCGCCGCACATTTGGTACAGCTTTATTTGCCGCCCCAGATTCGACCCCTTCGGTAATATGTTCAGCTTCGCGCAAAACCACACCATTATACATGCCCAAAGACCCATCATAGAGCGGATTTTTGATACGACTTCCACTATAGATTGCCTTAGTAATGTCGAGCCATTGTCCCGCATCTGTATTGGTTCGCAATTGCGTCACTTGGGTTGGATGTAGATAAAGCACATAGACATTTTCCCCATCGATCCGCACGGGTCTAATTTTAGGATTTGCCAATTTAGCCCGTTCGACAGCTTTATCAATCAAGCTGAGATCAAAAAAATCGCCTTCTTGTAAGTCCTCATCTTTTGCTTTATCGTTAGGACGTACCACGCGTTTATTGGTTGGTGCCGTTGGTGCATTAAACCCATAATGAACTGGTTTAAGAGTAATCGTGCGTCCCTCAAAGTTAATAGCTTTTGCGGTATAACCACACACTTGAATGAAGAACATCATACTCAGACGATCTGCATACCAATCAACCAAACCATTTTTTGCCTCGGTGCGCAAATCATGGAGAATTCGCTGTTGATCAATCGTCCCCTCATTTTTGACACGCACGGCATGAACGAGCTCATTAATTGCTAAGCGATCATTGAGAAACTGTAAAGCTTCTTCATTGCCTTCCAATGTCTGCCCTTCGCTCACCCCATCGCCTAGCAACTGCACACGCAAATTAAAGCTAATAGCATCCCCACTTGCTTTCGTGGTTTCATCTTTTAATTGTACGATACTGTTTGAATCATTTCCAATCAACGGTGCAATTGGAAGTGCTTTTGAGACTTCTTGGTTTAGTAATTTAGACCATGTGCGCACTGCCATTGGGTCATTAAGTCCGATATAAGTTACAGTCATTTTGTCCTCTAAAAGTTTTATTGACATAAAAAACCCGGCAAAGCGCCGGTTGTTAAAACACCACATTTCATTTCAAATGGTGAATAGGTTGTTTGTGAGTTTTATCTAATTTCTGTTAGCGTCTGCCTCCCCCTTATAAGAGCTCTCCTCACCACATCCGTGCTGTGAGAAATCCCCCCGCATTCTTCTGCGCCAAAAGCCTCTTAACATTCCCGCAAAAAACACTCCCCCCGCATTCTTCTGCGCCAAAAGTCTCTTAACGTTCCCGCAAAAAACACTCTCCCGCATTCTCCTGCGCCAAAAGCCTCTTAACGTTCCCGCAAAAAACACTCCCCCGCATTCTCCTGCGCTAAAAGCCTCTTAACATTCCCGCAAAAAACACTCCCCCGCATTCTCCTGCGCCAAAAGCCTCTTAACATTCCCGCAAAAAACACTCCCCCGCATTCTTCTGCGCTAAAAGCCTCTTAACATTCCCGCAAAAAACACTCCCGCATTCTCCTGCGCCAAAAGCCTCTTAACATTCCCGAAAAAAACACTCCCCCGCATTCTCCTGCGCTAAAAGCCTCTTAACGTTCCCGAAAAAAACACCTGCCACATTCTTGTTTTTAAAATTCTCTTCCCCCCATTAAACGATTAAAAGCGGCTTTATTTTTAGGATCAGAAACCCAAGCGCTAAACTCTGCTTCTGACATTTTATCAAGCATATCCAAAGAAATCGGCCCATTTGGCGTCAAGCCGTTATAAGCAGCAAGAGTACGTGCAGAATTGTGTCTTTCCTGTAAATTTTCACCCATGTTATTGGGAACATTTGTGTAGCCAATTTTTTGTGCAATAGAGTAAATCACTTCAGCCGGATTTTGATTTTTTTGCGCACAATCGCGCAAGATCTGCTTCAACTCATCACCAATCAACGCATCAATATTTTTGGGATCGGCCATCTCAGGATAGAGCGAAGCACAAGCTGCCAATTGTTTAGCCCGTGTTTCATAAATAAAATCAGCTGCTTGATCAAAATCATGATGCTTTTGTTTAACACTTGCAACAGACTGCTGAAAAAACGCATGCAACTGTTCTGCTTCGCGAGCAAGAGAAGGTTGTTGTTTTTCATGTACAAGCCCTTGTTTTTGGAGTGTTTTTCCCAACCATTGCATATAGCCCATAAAGTCTTTTTGCGGATCTGGCGCAGCATCCTCGCCCCCTTGAACCTCTTTTCCAGCCTTTTGCGAAGAGTCCTGTTGTTGAAGCATTTGCCCTTGAAAATTATCTTCAAGAGTTTTTTCTTCTCTTCCAATTTCACCATTTTCTCCCTCTTGTGTTGAGACCAGAAAATCTTGTTTCAATTGGTTTTGTTCTGCCGGCGTTAAGTGTTCTTGATCCATGACATTAGCCTTCTCTTTTTTTTAACAATAAAATAAAATTTTTCAGATAAAACAGCCCCATAAGCACTTATCCCCTCAATGCTCTCTCATCATTTAGCATCAGCATTCCCCACCATGTTCACCCCACATGACGGCAAGC
>NZ_JBHIPV010000009.1:27633-48940 GCF_042196165.1 Bartonella sp. AP20NXHL
CTCCCTCTCCACCCTACTTTTCCCAACAGTCCTGCCCTATAAAACAGGTCTTTTAAGAAAAGGGAGCCCATGCACTATGGAAATCGATAAGCCCATTCTGCGCCCACCATTCCCCACCATGTTCACCCCACATGACGGCAAGCCTCCCTCTCCACCCTACTTTTCCCAACAGTCCTGCCCTATAAAACAGGTCTTTTAAGAAAAGGGAGCCCATGCACTACGAAAATCGATAAGCAATTTATGATATATGGCGTTTATCAGAAGTCACGCATGACAAAGCACCCTATTGTTGAGCCTTTGCTGTCTGCAACATCTGCATTATCTGCTCTGTCCCCACATTATCCCCCATCTGCGCTGAGGCATTTTGCTCTTCTTGAAAAGAGTTTTGCGCCTTTATCGCAATTTTATGAATAAGTGAAGCTGGTAAAGGCGAATAGCGTAAGAGATCGAGCATAATCTCAGGCGTTGTAAAATTTTGCATCAAAGGCAGCAATTGCATGATCAGTGCAAAAGTACGCTCTTTTTCATTAAGACTTGTTGGTGCATCATCCACGACAATATCATATTCCAAGCTTGTCACCATTTCGCGTGTCAGCGGCACATACTGGGCATTTTCATCACCAGCAATACGCACCAACCGCCCATCGGACAGATAATTTTGAATAAGATAGAGAATAATTTTTCCCTGTCGTTGCCGATATCGACGCAACCCATCAAAAAAGGAAGCCAAAAGATTAAGTGACGATTGTCGCCGTTGTTGTTCAAGAATGCCAGGCTGATTGACAGCTCGCGTCCCAATAAATTCAGAAGACAACCCCGTCACCTGTTCGAGAGCGCTCTTTGCTTCATTAAACAATTGGAAAAACCCTTGCGGAAATTGTGCCATGGGTTTAGGCTGGATTCTTCCCCCAGACACCGCCCCACTTTTCAACCAAGTAATACTATCGGCTCTAGCCCAACTCTCGAGGGCTTGTCGATCATCATCAAAAGCATCGCGCTCTGCCATAATTCCGCCTTTTGATTGGCTATTGAGCAAATGCATCACTTGACTAAAATATTTGTTTGCCCACCGTTGCGGATCTTTTGTAGGGCGCACAATTCCATAAAATTGCCGGCTTAACTTATCAAAAGTACCGGTAATACACTCCCATCCCAATTGATTGGGTGGAACCAAAGGCTTATCAGGCGCTTCAAGCAGCTTTCTACCTAAAAATGCCCGTTTGACAATTTTTCTGTTCAACCTTGTTGCTTGAACATGAGGAAAGGTTTTGCTTAAATTTTGGAAATCCTGCTCTGAATAATCGACAAACTTTCCACTTAGAGGCTCGAGAACTTTATAAACCACCTCGCGTTCAAACCAGCGACATTCTACCAATGTCACCATTTTAGGACGTTGATAACCACTCCCCTCTTCTCCTTGATACCCCCTCTCGGACTGATAACTTTGTGTCATCCCATCGCTGGTTGAATGTAAAAAACTCTGATGTTTAACCCAATCAGCATTAAGGTCACTCCAATGAACATGGGGAAACATTTCCTGCGCCACAGCAAGGGGTTTTTCATCAATATACCATAAGCGTTGTGCATCAATGAGATTAGGCTTGACAGCACTAGCATCCCACACCATTTTCATCGGGTCTAAACGTGCAATGATTGGTTTTCCTTGCGGATCTTGTTCATAATCAAGGCGTGTATCTGTCCAGCCCATTCCGCAAATAATAGCATCTTGGAAGGCATCGGAATCTTCGTATTCCCCGTCAGCTTCATCACGAAACCACTCAGCCGCCCCTGTCAAAATCTGGTTTGCAAAGGCAGCCCCTTCTTGTCGTGGAATAAATTGCACTTGTCTTTTATTATTGCGCTCAGCCCCAATCACGGCATTAATTAAAGGCGCAATACGGTTAAAAGTCATAACCGGTCTGTTTTGTTCGTGTAAGACAGCCAAGTCTTGCTCATTCCATTGCCGTCCATTATAAAAATCGTAATCTTCTTGGGCATTTTTTCGCCATTTTTCGACATGATCAATATCATCCTGATACCAACCCACGAGTTTTTTAAAGAGAGCTTGATTTTCAAGCGTTTCGATTTGATTAAAAGAAGAATCTGTAGAACTATTCATTAAAAAGCCATCCATGAAGTTTGAGAATGGTGAAACGAGCGATAAGTTTTTTTTCGCGCTCTAGCATTTGGCTGTTCATAAGCCACACACATCAGTCCAAAGGCATCGGCCCCATGGCTTGCCCAATCATGTTCAGCGCCTAGTCCGATATTGCGCTGTTCGTCGCGCTTTTCATGATACCAAGCAAGCGCTTTTCTGCCCGCACATGTCGTTTCACGATTAAACCATAGTGCAGGAAACAACCGCCTTACGGCTTCGATACGCATTTTCACAGCGCCTGTTCCTTGGTTAGGAATTATTTTGGTTTGAAAACCAGCTTGTTGAAGGGCACTTTCAAAACTCACATTATAGACACGATCTTTTGTTGCGCCATCATGAGGCAAAACCATAAGAGCCTTTTCATATCCCCTTTGAAAGACCCAGCCCACATGCTCTGAGAGAGGTTGTCCTTGGGCTTCATAATAATCGAGCACTCGGATTTCCCGTCCAACAAACTGCGCGACCCACAATGCGGTAGCATCAGCCTTTGCGCCTGTTCCCCCGATATCCCAAAAGATTCTCACCTGCATCAAAGGATCACGTGGAACAGTGGTAATCCGCCCTTCCATTTCGGCTTCGAGAAGACATTTCTGATAATAAGCCCCTTGGACAGCTTGGAGATATTCGCCTTCCCAAATATGGTTATACTGCTCTGGTCTTTGCTGCAAATCGTCCATTCGATCACGATTGAGTTTTTCAGGAAATTGCGGATTATCACGCCAATTGATTTCCACCCCTTTGATATGAGGATTATCGACATTTCGGAAACGTTTTTCCACGGCTGCATTTTCATGGCACGGGTTCCATGTGACCCATAATTCTGCATTCCAATCTTTTCCTTCTTCGCGCAAAGTTGGAATAAGTGTTTGCCAAGCAGTCTCAGTCACGGGCTCGGCTTCATCGACCCAACAAAGGAAAACGCGCCCCATTGATTTAATACTTGCGATATTGCGATCAAGCCCAGCAAACACATAGACAATCCGTCCATCTTTTGACTTAATATATTTATCGCCGATTTCATAATAGTCTTGTAAAAAAGGATAAGCTTCGATAGCGCGTTTAATTTCTTCCAAAGAACTTTCATTAAGAGAATTTTGAAATTGCCGTGCACAAAGAATAATACCGCGTTCTCCAGCCATTCCATGGCGATATCCCACCACAGCCGACATCAAAGCAAAAGAACGTGTTTTTCCAGAACCGCGTCCTCCCCAAGCGGCTCGCACATCGGCATTTCCAGTAAAAACAGGAATAAGCTTTGGAATAAGAGCCACTTGAGCCGTATTCTGCTCAATTTTTTGAGAAATTTTCTGAACAGTTGTCATTATAAATTTTCATATTTTAGCAATAATTGCGCTTCACTCTTTTGCTTATCCCAAGTTTAATTATCCCAGAGCAATTGAAGGAAAAGAGCAATTGAACGAAAAACGCCCTTCTCAAAAGCAGCGCTTTACCTTCCTTCATCCTAATATTCAATAAATTTCACTTTTTTGCATGAGATCCCCTTGACCACACCTATGCGCCCCAAAGTCCCTATCCCCCCAAAGATCATTATCTCCAAGGGGTCCCTATTTTCCCCCATCACCGCCCCTCAAACACCGCGCCTGTCATCCCCCAACCACAAGCACGGTATCCCCCACCCAAATCATAGCCTCAGCACATAGCTCTCGGGCATATCCAAAGCCCAATATCCTCCAATATCATGCCCTCTCAAGCATCACCAATCCTCACACTTGTCTATCCCCCCAAGATACCCCCACCAAAACACATGTATCCCGCAAGCATAACACTTCTCTCAAGTTTCATGCCCTCACCTATCAAAACACTGTTCCATATCCACCACACAAATACCCTGTACCAAATCCCCTCCAGCACACGGGCCCTTACGGCATCATTCACCAAAGCCCCTTCCAGTATCACGAGCGCCCACAAGCACGATAGCCTCCGCTTCAATTCCCTCAAGATAGGCAATCACCAAAGCAGCCCCCTTCCAAGACATCACCCCACATCACCCACCTCAGCCTAACATTTTTCAATATCACAAGCCTCAGTTATCGAAGTATCACACTTCTCCGGTTCGCTATTTTTTGCATTCACTGGTACAATCTCAATACGCGAAACTGTTTTTGATATCTCCACACCTTCAATAACGAGAAAAGACCAAACCTTCACAAAAAATCCAAAACAGTAGATAACATCACGCCCCCTAAGCATTGTACCTCTCGAGTATCACCTCTTCAGCACACGCCCCTCTGTCATCGCCCATAAAATCCAGTGTCTCCACGTAGGAAGCCCAAATATCTCCCACCAAAATATTCTGCTCTCCAGTAAATGCCCAAACATCACAGCGCCTTCTTCAAGCCTTAGTTATCGAAGTATCACACTTCTCCGGTTCACTATTTTTTGCATTCACTGGTACAATCTCAATACGCGAAACTGTTTTAACCTGCCCTTCTCCAGCCCCCTGAAGAGGCAACACTTTTGCCAGCAGCGAAAAAAACGGTACGGGATTATTGAGAGCATGATACTGAAGATAAGACACCAGCCCATCTTCACCATAGTGATATCCAGCCTGCTCCGCCGCTGTCAAAAGAGCTTCATTAAATCGCTTTGTTGTTTTATTTAAAGCCCCTTTTTTCCGCCCTCTTCGACGTAAGGGAAGACAATGTTCATCTACCATCATCATGTTCCTTCCAACTAAAGAGAAACCAAAACCTCAAACACAAAAAATGACATAAAAATCAGCAACAAAATTTGCCAAGCATTCAACAATTAAAAAATGGGACACACCCAAAAAGATAAGAGCCCACATAAAGCCCAAATCCTCCGCATAATTTTACAGATTCACATTTTTACGCTTTTACATCATTACAGAACGCAGCCAAATGAAACGCTCAAATCACTACCCCGCACCGTTCTGTAAACACGGGTGTGTCAACAAGCTGATTTCTCGTCTATCAGATTTCCCTGCTGATTATTTCATATGGCTATCCCACACTTCAAAGCATGGTGTTTCATCAAACACGCCAGATAAGCTCTGATCTACAATTCGGCTTCAAAAAGCAAATTTTCCTCTGCTGAATAAAGCTTCCACCCCGCACCGGTTTTAAACTATCATCCAACCTCTTACCCAATAAATTCCCCTACTAACATCAGATTACCGCCCCCAAACATCCCTATTTTACAGTATAACAGACTAAAAAATATTTTAATTTTCTTGCCAATCTTCTGAAATTACTTTACTAATGAGGCAATTTTGGTCGTCTACGCAACAACCAAGAGGGGTTAAAAGCCCTAAGTTCAGTACATAAAAATCGATACCACTTTGTGGGTATCTCCCGGATTCCGGGAGCTTTTGCTATGTCCAGGTGCTTGTCAGCACTAAAAGCAAAAGGCTGACTGAACTCAGTACTTTTAACTCCCGGAATACTCATGCGAGGGCGCTCGCAACCGGAGGGGAGCTTGAAGTGCAAACTAAAAATTCACATTTTAATGACATTTCAATAGGTAAAAGAATCCGTTATAGACGACTTTCAATGGGACTTTCTCAAAAGGAGTTAGGAAGCTATTTAGGTGTCAGTTTTCAACAAATCCAGAAATATGAAAAAGGTTTAAATCGTGTAAGCGCGGGGTGTTTGCTCGAAATTGCTAAAAAACTAGAGGTTCCTATGAACTTTTTTTATGCGGACCTTTTAACAGAAGATATTCCCACAAAAGAACATGCCTTACACCACGATCAAGACACATACAGCGAAAAAGAATACGCACTTTTGAAAAACTTTAGAGAGCTCCAGCCGAAAAAACAAAAAGCAATCTTGTGGTTAATTTCTGATTAGACAAAAGCGCACCCATCAACATCCCTCGCCAATATATCCAACATCCTTAAAATATAAGCTTCAGATCACGACACTTCAAAGAAGGCAATTTTATCAGACAAGACAGATAAGCCCTGCCCTAAAATATTCCCTCACACACCTTTCTCCAGTCAACGCGATTTATCCCCCTCTTCATCCCAGCTTTCCCCACTCCATTCACAAATGCGTCCCCTAGTTCTCCGACCACATTCCATGCCAAGACAAAAACATACAACGCATAAATCTTTCACTTCACTTTTACGGATTCACATTTTTACGCTTTTCCATCTTTACAAAAGGCAGCAAATGAAACTGTTCCCCCAGTGTCTTATACTGCTCTGTCAAGAATCCGACATCTTGTAGCAGTTTCCTCCTACCAACCACTCAGACAGATCAGCATACCATACCCCTCAAACAACGGATTCAACAAGCAAGGCTTTTCTGAATATTCTTACACCCGTCCCTCTCCAACACAAAGAGCGAAAGCTCCCACAAATACCGAACAATTCCGCTTCGAAGCAAATACCCCACCCAAAAGACAAAGCTTCACACACACACCAAAAAGCTTCTCCCACAGTGCCAATTTTCACATGCTTCATCCTAGCTTTCCACTTCATTTGCAGACTTGTTCCCCAGTCCTTTCCCACATTCCATGCCAAGACAAAAGCATACAACACATAAATTCTTCACTTCATTTTTACGGATTCACGTTTTTACGCTTTTCCATCTTTACAGAAAGCAGCCAAACGAAATTTCCAAACCAGCCCACCACTCAATAAACAAGAGTCTGTTAACAATCCCACTTTTTATCGAGCACATTGCATTTGGGCAACCACCTCTCACCACCCCTCAAAGAATGCTGTTTCACCAGACACAGACAGATAACCCCTACCCTCAAATATCCAGACACTCTCACAAAAAGCATCTTATAAATTGATGTACTTGAAGGTCTCTCAACGGCATATCTTTGCCTCTAATGCCCCATCTCCCCCTACCTCAAATGACAATATTTTACAGCATAAGGCATAAGGCATAAGGCATAAGGCATAAGGCATAAGGCATAAGAATATAATGAGATAATTTTTAAGATACAAAAAAATGCTCTCATTTTCCAAATCTTTTAATTGTTCTTGCCAATCCCTTGAAATTACTTTATCACTCAAAAGGTGCCTTGATCGTCTACGCAGCGATCAATAGGGAGTTGAAGCCCGAAAACTCAAACGTTAATTTACCCCACGTTGTGGGTATCCCGGAGTTCCGGGAGTTTTTGCTATGTCCAAGTGCCATGAGCACTAAAAGCAAAAAGCTGATTTGAGTTCAGTGCTTTCAACCTCCCGGAATACTCATGCGAGGGCGCTCGCAACCGGAGGGGAGCTTGAATTGCAAACAAAAAATCCACATTTTAATGACATTTCAATAGGTAAAAGAATCCGTTATAGACGTATTTCAATGGGACTTTCTCAAAAGGAGTTAGGAAGCTATTTAGGTGTCAGTTTTCAACAAATCCAAAAATATGAAAAAGGTTTAAATCGTGTAAGCGCGGGGTGTTTGCTAGAAATTGCTAAAAAACTAGCAGTTCCTATTACCTTTTTTTATACTGATATTTTTGCAGAAGAAGATATTCCCACAAAAGAAACTCTCTTACACCACGATCAAGACACATACAGCGAAAAAGAACACGCCCTTTTGAAAAACTTTAGAGAGCTCCAGCCGAAAAAACAAAAAGCAATCTTGTGGTTGATTTCTGATTAAGCAAAAGCGCACCCATCAACATCCCTCGCCAATATTCCCCTCTGCCTAAAGCCTTGCCGCCTGATACCACCACATCTCAAAAAACGGTTTAGGCACCGGTTTACGACATCATAGGATAACAAACTTCAAAATAGGATAAAAACACCAAAACCTTGGAAAAACATCCCCACCCCTCTCACAGAATCTTATCAAAAGATCTCTTCTGATTTAAACGCACAATTCCGATTGTATCATTATGATACCTTTTTACATTTACCTTGTCAAGTTTTTATATTTTTCTTTTGATATTTTTGTGTTTTTCTTTAAGGGAGCCACATCCCTCAAAACACTTTTCCTGCAAAATGCCCCTCATACAAAACACAATGACTAAAACAACAAGAGCTAAAATAGGATTTTTCCTAAATAGGTATCCCTCTAAATGGGCTTCCCTCTAAATAGAATTCCCCCTCTAAATAGGCTTCCCCTCTAAATAGGATTTCATTGTATTGCTCATTCCACCCGCTTACTAAAAAAACACCTCTCAATGCTTCTCACACCCATTTCACGGATATCCCCCATACAAATATAGATGCAACTATAATTGTTAAGTTCCGCATAGAATATAAACGCCCACCACGATTTTTCTCTCTTCACATCTCTTTACACATCAGCTCTGCAATCTGTTCACAGCCATTCCCCACACACTCTTCTCCAGAAAACGCACTTCAACAGCACTCTTCATCCCAACTTTCTCCTCCATTCACGAAGACACTTTCCCCCAATCCTTCTCACCACTCCATACAATAACAATATATTGATTTATAAGGATAATTTAGCATTATTTATATTGATTGAGAGTTCCGAATATCGTAAGATTCTCTCATTTCAAATCCCTCCCATGTTGAATCAATCAAAATCATTCGCTTCCACGTTAAAAGCGAGGAGAGCCCGTGTAAAACTATTAAGAAAGGAGTAAAATGGCTCTTATGAACCGTTCCAAGAGCTGTCACAACATTAGGGGCTAGCAAATATAATGATAATACCCAGCTTGCTTCTTCATAAGTGTAAAGATAGGGGTGCTCAATGGATTTATCATTATACCATGACAAAAAACACGCACAATATATAAATCCACAAATCCTCCGCTTCATTTTACAGATTCACATTTTTACGCTTTTACATCATTACAGAACGCAGCCAAGGAAAGGTTCACCACCCCGCACCACTCTATAAACAATAGTCTGTAAACGAACCCAGCTTTTTGCCTAGTTACCCCCCTTACAGTCTTCAGACGCCCTCCTCAAACGACAGCACTTCGTCAAGCTTGACAAATCAAGCCCTATCTCCTTAAAAACCGCCATCCTTCACGCATCTCTTTGCACCAACGCCTTACCCACACTCTCCCCCTATCCATGCGCACACTCTCTTCATCCTCCATTCCCCCTTTTTCTCTCCCATCACACACTCACAACTTAACACCCCTCTTCATCCCAGCTTTCCCCGCTCCATTCACAAACGCGTCCCCTAGTTCTCTGACCACATTCCACGCCATGATAAAAGCCCACACAAAGCACAAATCCCTCACTTCACTCTTACAGATTCACATTTTTACGCTTTTACATCATTACAGAACACAGCCAAAGAAAACCCCCAAACCACCACGCGACAATTTGATAAAAACAAAACACCTTTCCAACAATCTCAAACAACAGATTTCTGTAAAGAGTTCATATGAATTTGATTGTTTAGATCTGACTATTAGATTGGCATATAGAGCCGTAGAACAGAAAGTAATTTTCTATAAGACAGAAACGATAAAAGCGCTATATAACTGAGACAGAACATGAAAGATTGCAAACAGATAAAACGACATCTTTCTTCGTTACAACACTGAAATTGTAACCGAGACGACGGATAATTGTCGTCTGAATATGCAATTTTCATATCTGCAAATTTTTATTGATTAATTCAATCCCAACACTTCCCCTGAAACACATTTCTTCATTATCTACTTCTTTGAGACAAACCGGCAAAGGGGTTTCATCTATTATAAGTGCGAATATAATAACGCGTTACTCCAACCTCATCATAAGAAACCATAGACAAGATACCTGTCTTTATTGGCGTTATTTGATAAGTCAAAATTACACCATTTTGCTGTTTGTTTGGTTGATCTGTATAGATCACGTTATATCCATTCCGTCGCAAGAGATTAATAAATACAGGAGTAAAGTTGTCTTCTGTTTTATTTTTTTTCACAATAAGTGTTGTTGTAGCGGGCGGTAAAGGTTTTTTAAGATTACGAACAAAATCGTTAGCAATTAATTTTATATCATCTTGCGTAATATTTGGACTAACATAACTTGATGAATAATTATTGATAGATGCACAACCAGCCACCAATACAAGCGGTAACGGAAATAAATATTTTGACATCTTAACTCCCCTATTAATTGTATTCTCTTCTGAGAAGCTCCTACACCAGAAATAAGAGCATCCTTTCAAAGAATAGCCTTAACAACATACTGCTTTACTATCAAGCATTAGTTAATCACTTTCTCGCTTGTTTAAAAAACGACCACCATCTCTCATAGTACTCAAAGCTTATGTTTAAGACACAAAATATATATGTTAAAAGTGCGAAAAAACACATGTAAAGCATATAGTATATGTATACTTACTTTCATGGTGTGTTGCATTACATAAACCAACGCACAGCACCCTTCATTTCCCCTCCATTCACGAAGACACTTCCCCCCAATCCTTCTCACCCCTCCATATCATGACAAAAAACACGCACAATATATGAACCCATAAATCTTCCACTTCACTTTTACAGATTCACATTTTTACGCTTCTCCACATTTACAGAACAAAGCCAAGGAAAGGTTCACCACCCCGTACCACTCTATAAACAAAGGTCTGTAAAGAATTCAAATGCTTGCCTAGCAAGTTTCCACCACTGACCACTCATTCGTTTCAGATCACCCCCTTCAAAGAGCTGTGTTTTTACCTCATGAATAAGATAATGAGCGAACCGTCTTTAGAAAAAAGAAACGGCATGGAGATATCAAATATATCAATGGTCGTCATCGACTGTCGTGTTAAGGGGTGTTAACTCTTTATTTTTCTTAATTTTTACAACGCCAAGAATTCCCGTGGAAATAATTAATGCGGACATCGCTAAAAAAGAGCTTAACAATCCCACGAGAGCCAAAAGTCCAGCAATAAAGCCAGACATTGCTTCCGCAGAGTTTGCTAAAGTTGAAAAGGTTCCAAAACTCTTACCAAAATCTTCACGACGAGAATATAATTGAATAGCTGAGACTAAACCAATATCCACAAAGGCACCAATAAATCCTAAAACAAATGCTAACACGAGAAGGAATTTTAAATAAATTTCTGCAGCTAAGGGCATAACAAACAGAATAACCCCATAAAGAAGCCAAAATATCATGAGCTTCAACGATGTAATATTTAATATAATTTTACTATATAACAAACCACCAACAATAGTTCCAACAGCCATGAGAGAAAAAATATAACTCACAAAGCTTTCCTCTCCCCCCACAAAAAGAACAAAAGCTGGAATTAAAAATCTTAAAATAGCACCCGTAAAGAGAATAGCAAACGACGATCCAACGAGCGTAATAAATAAATTATTATTTTCTGTAGAAATATATTTAAGATATGAAGCTGTTTCTCTATAAATTTTTATAAAATTGAATGATTTATTCTCGCTTGAATTTAAATTCATGAGATTAAATAACATGATAATAGATATAAAATAGGTAAAAAAATCAAAAATGAGTACTGCCGATTTATTTGCTAAAAAAAAGCAGTATGGAACAAACCAAAGGGCCAATGACGGCTGCCGTTTCCATGATAATTTGAGCAATGCTATTGGCCTTTGTAAGATCTCTTATTGAAAACATTCTGGGAATAGCGGCTTGAAAACTTGGTTGGAAAATACTTCTTCCGATCGTTGTACATATTGCTGCAAAAATAAGAACAATGATATGTGCCGTACCTGTTATATAAGTTATAAAAACAAACAATGAAGCTAATAATCTAACAACTTCACTTAAGATCATATTTTTCTTCAAAGAAAAATTATCCGCTAACCAACCTCCTATAGGGCCAAAAAAGAGAAAAGGGATAAATCGAAAAAAATACACAAGACCTGTAAAAAAGGTGTTATCTGTTAATTCTAAGACCAGTAAAATAAAAACAACTTCATAAGCATAATCACCAACTTTGGAAATAAAGAGAGAACAAAAAAGAGCTAATGGACTCTTTTTTAAAAACAAATTCATATCAACCATCCGATATTAAACTTTTCTACACTTAAAGTTACACTTCCTTCGATACAATTGGTGATATGAACTTCAGAAGAGTCTTTTATTCTAATAAATCGCTTAATAAGTTAAGTGAAAGTTTTTAAAGAAATACTCCTCTTGATATAAGCATTTACTCTAATATCAAGTAATATATTAATTTTTCTTGCTTATTTGCTTTAAAAAAAGAAAGAATGTAAAAATTATGAGATCACAATCTGCTATATTAGTACACTGACTTCCAGCCCACGTCTCAAAGAATGAAAATTCCCAACCAGCACTAATCTACAATCCCACGTCAAAAAGCAGCTTTCCCCACAAAATAAAGCTTACACCCACCCACTCCTCAAACGACAGCACTTCGTCAGGCTCGACAAATCAAACCCTATCTCCTTAAAAACCGCCATCCTTCACGCATCTCTTTGCAACACCCGCCTTACCCACACTCTCCTCTTATCCATGCGCACTCTCTTCATCCTCCATTCCCCCTTTTCTCTCCCATCACACACTTAACAACTGAACACCCCTCTTCCTCCCAGCTTCCCCCTCCATTCACGAAAACACTTCCCCCCAATCCTCGCACCACATTCCACGCCCCCAAAAGCCCAAAGTGACCCAAAACACGCACAATATATAAATCCACAAATATATAAATCTATAAGTCCTCCGTTTCACTTTTACGGATATACGTTTTTACATTTTTACATCTTTACAGAACGAAACCAACGAAAGGTTCACCACCCCGCACCGCTCTATAAACAATAGTCTATAAACGAACCCAGCTTTTTGCCTAGTACCCTTACAGTCTTCAGACACCCCCCTCAAACGACAGCACTTCGTCAGGCTCGACAAATCAAACCCACTCTCCTCGCCATCCATCACGCATCTCTTTGCACCACCACACCTCTTATCCATACTCTCCTCTTATCCATGCGCACTCTCTTCATCCTCCATTCCCCCTTTTTCTCTCCCGTCACACACTTAACAACTGAACACCCCTCTTCCTCTAAGCGTCTCCCTCCATTCACGAAAACACTTCCCCCCAATCCTCGCACCACATTCCATACCATGACCAAAAACACGCACAATATATAAATCCACAAATATATAAATCCATAAGTCCTCCGTTTCACTTTTACGGATATACGTTTTTACGTTTTTACATCTTTACAGAACGAAACCAACGAAAGGTTCACCACCCCGCACCGCTCTATAAACAATAGTCTATAAACGAACCCAGCTTTTTGCCTAGTACCCTTACAATCTTCAGACACCCCCCCTCAAACGACAACACTTCATCAGGCTCAACAAATCAAGCCCTGCCCTCAAATATTCTAGCTCTTCACACCCCCTAAAAGAGCAGTGTTTTACGGCATAATAGAATAGAAAATTTTTGATTGTTCTTGCCAATCTTCTGAAATTACTTTATCACTTAAAGTGTAATTTTGGTCGTCTACGCAACGATCAATAGGGATTAAAAACCCGAAGACTTGACACATAAATTTATCCCGCTTTGCGGGTATCCCGGGATTCCGGGAGATTTTGCTATGTCCAGGTGCTTTGGCACTAAAAGCAAAAAGCTGAGTCAAGTCAGTGTTTTTAACTCCCGGAATACCAATGCGAGGGCGCTCGCCCCCAGCGGGGGCTTGAAGTGCCAACCAAAAATCCATATTTTGCACTTTTTTAAAAAGTACCCAATCTTATAGTCTTTGATATTATTTTAATTTTTCTTGCCAATTTTCTGAAATTGCCTTATGAATTGACCTGTGTTTTTGATCGTATACGCAGCGGTCAAATAGGGAGCTAAAAGCCCGAAAACTCGTACATGAATTTGTCCCGCTTTGCGGATATCCCGGAATTCCGGGAGTTTTTGCTATGTCCAGGTGCTTCCCAGCACTAAAAGCAAAAAAACTGATTCGAGTTCAGTACTTTTAGACTCCCGGAATACCAATGCGAGGGCGCTCGCAACCGGAGGGGGGCTTGAAGTGCCAACTAAAAATCCACATTTTATCGACATTCTGATAGGCAAAAGAATCCGTCACAGACGCATTGCAATGGGAGTTTCCCAAAAAGAATTAGGATGCCATTTAAGCGTCAGTTTCCAACAAATCCAAAAATACGAAAAAGGCTTAAACCGTGTAAGTGCCAAATGTTTACTGGAAATCGCCCAAAAACTAGAAGTTCCTATGAACTTTTTTTATGCAGACATTGCCACAAAAGAAGATCTTTCAACAAAAGAAACTCTCTTACACCACAATCAAGAAACCTATAGCGAAAAAGAACACACCCTTTTGAAAAATTTTAGAGAACTCCAGCCGAAAAAACAAAAAGCAATCTTGTGGCTAATTTCTGATTAAGCAAAAGCGCAACGATCAACATCATTCCATTCATATTCCCCTTAAGTCGAATTCAAACCAGCACACCCCTTCAAAGAGCAATGTTTTACGGCGAATAAACAGCATTTCTCTTTAACGCTTTTACGCACAAAGCAATAAAGCAATAAAGCAATCCCGCTTGTGACTTCACTTATAACATTGCAAGAAAATAGCTTTCACGACAACCAGAAGTAAAAGAATCCTACGATATTCGAGAACGCTCATTTAACATGCAAAAACACCGACCACTCCCTTTGCTTTGCAATAAAACACCGCTGTTTCATCGTGAATTTTTCTAAATCAGCACGCTTCAAAGAGCGGTGTTATCGCATAATAGGATTATCACCGCCCTTTATAGCGTGAATTTTTCCACACTTAATCTTCAGGCAAAAATTCCAACCGATCTCCTTGTTTTGTAATTTTCACCGTTGTCTCATCATGAATTTTTCCAAATAAGATATTTTCCGCCAGTGGGTCTTGAATTTCTTTTTGGATAATCCGTTTAAGCGGACGCGCACCATAGAGCGGATCATAGCCCTTATCGGCAAGAAATTTTCTCACCTCTGGCTCGATTTGCAAAGTTATTTTGCGTTCATTGAGCAAATTTTGCAAATGTTCTATCTGAATATCGACGATCGCTTCCATATCGTGACGTTGCAGCCTTTGAAAGAGAATAATCTCATCAATACGGTTTAAAAACTCAGGACGGAAAGCCGCTTTAACGACATTCATAACATCATTTTTTGCCTGCTCAACGGTTTGCCCTTCAGGCAAAGCAGTTAAAAACTCAGCACCAAGATTAGAAGTCATAATCAGCAAGGTATTGCGAAAATCGACGGTACGTCCTTGACTATCGGTCAAACGTCCCTCATCCAACACTTGCAACAAGAGATTAAAAATATCAGGGTGTGCTTTTTCAATTTCGTCGAATAGAATGACCTGGTAAGGTCTTCTACGTACAGCTTCGGTCAGCACCCCACCCTCTTCATATCCAACATATCCAGGTGGCGCCCCAATCAGCCGCGCCCCAGCATGCTTTTCCATATATTCCGACATATCGATGCGCAACATGGCATTGGAGTCTTGGAAAAGAAAAGCCGCGAGAGCTTTGGTTAATTCGGTTTTTCCCACACCGGTAGGACCCAAAAACATGAAAGAGCCAAGCGGGCGATTGGGATCTTGCAACCCTGCGCGCGCACGGCGTACAGCGCGAGAAACAGCTTGAACAGCCTCTCCCTGCCCAATCACACGTTTGCTAATTTCATCTTCCATACGCAACAGCGCCTCCCGTTCTGCCTCCAGCATTCGATCAACAGGAATACCGGTCCAGCGTGAAACAATCCGCGCCACATGTTCAGCAGTAACCGTCTCTTCAACGAGATGATTTTGTTGATCATCATTTTCCGCAATGCTCAATTGTTTTTCGAGTTCAGGGATAACGCTATAAGCGAGCTCTCCAGCGCGTTGGAATTGTCCATCACGTTGTGCAATAGCCAAAGCATTACGAGCTTCTTCGAGTTGTTTTTTCAAATCAGCAGCATGCCCTAATTTTTGTTTCTCAGCCTGCCAAGCACTTGTCATCTCAGCGGAATGTTGTTCCAATGTTTTGAGTTCCTCCTGCACATTTTCCAAACGTTCTTTTGCTGTTGGCTCGACATCTGTTTTCAAAGCTTCCCGTTCGATCTTCAACTGTAAAATACGCCGATCAACAGCATCGAGTTCTTCCGGCTTTGAATCGACCTGCATGCGCAACCGTGCCGCCGCTTCATCGATAAGGTCAATAGCTTTATCCGGCAAGAAGCGATCCGTAATATAGCGGTTAGACAAACGCGCCGCCGCAATCAAAGCACTATCAGCCAAGCGCACTTTGTGATGTTGTTCATATTTTTCCTTAATACCGCGCAAGATAGAAATAGTATCTTCTAAAGAGGGTTCCGGTACAAAGACAGGCTGAAAGCGGCGTGCAAGAGCAGCATCTTTTTCGACATATTTTCGATATTCATCGAGCGTAGTAGCCCCCACACAATGGAGTTCTCCGCGTGCAAGAGCAGGTTTTAACAAGTTAGAAGCATCCATAGGACCGTCAGATTTTCCAGCCCCAACGAGATTATGCAATTCATCGATAAACAAAATGATCTGCCCATTTTCAGCTTGCACCTCTGCCAACACCGCTTTGAGGCGCTCTTCGAATTCCCCACGATATTTTGCACCAGCGATAAGCGCTCCCATATCCAACGCATGAAGCTGTTTATCCCGCAAAGTTTCAGGCACATCGCCATTAACAATGCGCAATGCCAACCCTTCCACGATAGCTGTTTTCCCCACCCCAGGCTCACCGATAAGCACAGGATTATTTTTGGTCCGCCGTGAAAGCACCTGAATAGTGCGGCGGATTTCCTCTTCCCGCCCAATCACAGGGTCGAGTTTTCCTTCACGGGCATCTTTTGTGAGATCACGGGCATATTTTTGCAAAGCATCATATTGGCTTTCGGCATGGGGGCTTGTTGCTGTTTTTCCTTTCCGCAAATCATTAATAGCCTCATTAAGCGCCTGCGCTGTCAACCCTCCGTTTGTAAGAATATCAGCAGTTTTTGCGGTCTTTTCCATGATCAGCGCTTGCAACACACGCTCAACGGTCACAAATTGATCACCGGCTTTTTTCGCCAAATCTTCCGCCATGTTAAAGACTTTTGCCAACGGCTGAGAGAGATAGAGCTGTCCATTCCCCCCTTGCACTTTAGGCAAAGCATCAAGTGCTTCGTTAAGCGCCTTTCGAATAAGAGTAAGATCACCACCCGCTTTTTGGATCAGTGATGCTGCCAATCCTTGAGAATCGTCTAACAACACTTTCAACAGATGCTCCGGCAAAAACTGCTGATGATCAGAAGCAAGGGCACCACTTTGTGCTGATTGTAAAAAACCCTGCACGCGTTCGCTATATTTTTCCAAATTCATTTTTTTTCCTTAAATCTCAAGCCACCACCGCACTTTAAATTCCCCCAACATTCCACAAAAGAGACATCTTCAAAGGACAGCCCACCCCCCACAAAACACCGCAAATGATGCCGCATGAAGAAGAACCGTAGTGCTAAAAAGAATATGGGTTTTTACACGCCTCATAGCAAGAGGGAGAAAAAAATACGCTATCAATTTAAACAAAAACCGCAACTCCCCTATACGCCCCACCAGCCCAGCTTCCCCACCAGCCCAACCTCCCCACCAGCCCAACCCCAACCGGCCTAGCCCCACTATTACAGTCTCTTCACCCCCAATGCTCCCATCGATGTCAGACAAAAGCCCAACGTAACCAAAACACGCACAATATATAAATCCACAAATCCTCCGCTTCACTTTTACGGATATACATTTTTACGCTTTTACATCTTTACAGAACAAAGCCAACGAAAGGCTCACCACTCCACACCGCTTTGTAAACACTGTTCTGTAAACAATCCAACTTCTTATCTCAAAGGCCCCCTACTGATTACTTTGTATAGTTATCACCCACCCCACAAACGAAACTGTTTCATTAGACTAGACAGATAAGTCCAGCCTAAAACATTTATCACACACTCTAAAAAACGCCTAAATGTGAATATTGATATGCTGATATCACACCCCTCCAAATAGCGCCGTTTTATGGCATAACAGAATAGAAAATTTTTGATTGTTCTTGCCAATCTTCTGAAATTACTTTATCACTTAAAGTATCATTTTGATCGTCTACGCAGCGATCAACAGGGAAAACAGGCCCTAAACCCTAGCGTACAATTGAGCCTACTCTTGTGGGTATCCCGGAATTCCGGGAGTTTTTTGCTATGTCCAGGTGCGTTTCCGCACTAAAAGCAAAAAGCTGACTAGGGTTCAGTACTTGTTGCTCCCGGAATACCAATGCGAGGGCGCTCGCAACCGGAGGGGGTGTAAAGTTCCAACTAAAAATCCAAATTTTATCGACATTTCTGATTAAGCAAAAGACGCGATTTATAATCCATATTTCGCACTTTTTAAAAAGTACCCAATCATATAGTCTTTGAGATTATTTTCATTTCTCTTGCCAATCTTCTGAAATTACTTTATCACTTAAAGTGTCATTTTGATCGTCTACGCAGCGACCAAAGGGAACTGAAAGCCCTAAACCCTAGCGTAAAAATGAGCCTACTCTTGTGGGTTTCCCGGATTCCGGGAGTTTTTGCCATGTCCAGGTGCTTTAAGCACTAAAAGCAAAAAACTGACTAGAGCTCAGTATTTTGACTCCCGGAATACCAATGCGAGGGCGCTCGCAACCGGAGGGGGGGGCTTGAAGTGCCAACTAAAAATCAAAATTTTTCGACATTCTGATTAAGCAAAAGACGCGATTTATAATCCATATTTCGCACTTTTTTAAAAAGTACCCAATTTTATAGTCTTTGAGATTATTTTCATTTCTCTTGCCAATCTTCTGAAATTACTTTATTGATAAGCACGTGTTTTTGATCGTCCACGCAACGATCAATAGGGAACTAAAAGCCCTAAATCCGAGCGTACAATTGAGCCTACTTTTGTGGGTATCCCGGAATTCCGGGAGTTTTTGCTATGTCCAGGTGCTTTAAGCACTAAAAGCAAAAAAACTGACTCGGATTCAGTACTTTTAGACTCCCGGAATACCAATGCGAGGGCGCTCGCAACCGGAGGGGGGGCTTGAAGTGCCAACTAAAAATCCAAATTTTATCGACATTCTGATAGGCAAAAGAATCCGCCACAGACGCATTTCAATGAGCCTTTCCCAAAAAGAATTAGGAAGCCATTTAGGTGTCAGTTTTCAACAAATCCAAAAATACGAAAAAGGCTTCAATCGTGTAAGCGCAGGATGTTTACTCAAAATCGCCCAAAAACTGGAAGTTCCTATAAGCTTTTTTTATGCAGACATTGCTACAAAAGAAGATATCTCAACAAAAGAAAATACCCCACTCCGTGATCAAGAAACCTATAGCGAAAAAGAACACACTCTTTTGAAAAACTTTAGAGACCTCCAGCCAAAAAAACAAAAAGCAATCTTGTGGTTGATTTCTGATTAGGAAAAAGAGCAACAATTAACATACCCCCGCTTAAAGTTTCCCATACCTGATATCACCATACCTCCAAGAGTGATGTTTTATGGCATATAAGATAATTCACACTATAGCTTGTTTTCTGTTTCCATTATTGCGTCAAGCCAAGCTGATTGAGGATTAGCAGCTGAGTTTTTAAGTTTGACTATTCGTAGCAAAGCGGAGTTAAACAAAAATGACATTATCGCTCAAAACCATGCCCCCTATTGAGTTTACGAGACGGTAGAACAGTGTCAAGAAAACAAAGCCCCGAAAAAAAAACAAAAATATGAGCGGTTAAGTAAAAATCAAAAATTGAATCTATAACGTTGAAAAAGCTGCTCTATGTTAGATTATCTCCACGTCCTCTAAACCTCAGAAAAATGATTTAAAACATTTGTTTTATTGATGAGCCAATCATTGAGAACGAATAATAGACAAAGAACGGTTCACCAATATCCTGATAGCCAATAAACAGAATAATCCACTCAATCCAGAAAGAAGGAACAATTTTCCAGCCGAAGTGTGACCTAAAACAAACGCTCCAACAAACGGCGCCACCAACATAGCTAAATTTTGTATAGACTGCACCCAGCCGGAAGCCAATCCAATCTGTTCATTGAAATTGCTTACCAGATAAACATTAGAAGATATGGAAAAGTAAGCGCTAACCATTCCAATAAGGAAAAAACAAAGCAACAAAGTCTCAATACGGAGTAAATCAAAGTAAAAAAAGCACACTGAGATCATGACAAAACCAATCATTGTTGACATTGCCGGCATTAACAACTCCGATATTTTGCCTGTAAGGGGTTTATGCTTTGATTGTTTCACACGCCAAAACCCATAGAGAAAATTACCAATCGCTGAAGCAGATACCAGTATTCCAAGAGTCTGTTTATTCATTTTCATTGTGCTGAGAATAACGGGCAACTGATTATTCACCATAAAGACCATGGCAAAATACACAAACACCACCGCCACATAGGCATACCAAGCTGTCCCATAAAGCCTCTGCTGTGCTTGCGTGGTATTCGCTTTTTTTATTCTTAGCGACGAGACAGGTTGTGCACCAAGACAACAAAACACGATAAAGCCTAGCAATGTCAAAAATCCAGAAAATAATAAAGTATATGTATCTGATAAAAGTACAGACAGAGCACTCCCCAAAGCAGGTCCTATCATCTTTGCTGCGCTATTGATCATGTTAAGCACAGAATAGTAACGAGTCCGTCCGTGTTCAGGCACAGAATTTGCACTAAGAACGGAAATTGCAGGCATGGCTAGACTGTTGAATGTCGCTCGAATAACTGCCAGTATAATAAATCCTTGCAGACTCGTCGCCAGCAATAAACCGACAGTACATAGCGCCCGTAACAGCAGTGACGCCCGCAACCAATGGATCATAGAACGGTGACTTACCAACATTCCAATTGGCTTAGACAGAACGATACCAGGGAATAATGTTGCCGCTCCAATAAAAGCGACATCATATTGATTAGCTTTCCAAGTGAACACAGATACGGTCAAAATCACGATATAATCAATCCAGCCCCCAAATGACACCATACCATTACCCAGCAAAAGCACCAACAAGCGATTTTTTATTGCCCCACCTCTTTGCACCAAAACACGCCCCCTTCTTTTTCCTTAGCAATACTGATTAGATGACCAATTTTTTCTCATACCCTAAAAGCATCAACGACCTTCCTGCAACAAAGCACCAACAAGCGATTTTTTATTGCCCCACCTCTTTGCACCAAAACACGCACCCCTTCTTTTTCGTTAG
>NZ_JBHIPV010000009.1:49040-63386 GCF_042196165.1 Bartonella sp. AP20NXHL
CAACAACTTTCACGCAACAAAGCACCAACAAGCGATTTTTTATTGCCCCACCTCTTTGCACCAAAACACGCACCCCTTCTTTTTCGTTAGCAATACTGATTAGATGATCAATTTTTTCTCACACCCTAAAAGCACCAACAACTTTCACGCAACAAAGCACCAACAAGCGATTTTTTATTGCCCCACCTCTTTGCACCAAAACACGCACCCCTCTTTTTTCGTTAGCAATACTGATTAGATGATCAATTTTTCCTCATACCCTAAAAGCATCAACGACCTTCCTGCAACAAAGCACTATCGACCTTCCTGTAACAAGGCAATTTATAATTATCCATGGTAACCACTGGGGATAAGTCTTAGATATGTATTAAAACTTCCATCGTTGATTGAACTTAATCTGCGTCTTTGCGAATGACGACAATAACCAAGCCGTTAATCCAGCTCTTGAATCCATTGATATAGGATAATCCCGCGCGCCTTCCTTTAGCTCCCACACAAAAAAACGCTCTGAGCGTCCTCTTCTCAAGAGGAAGCCCCCTTTATTCTTCTTCATCACTTTTCTGTGGAGGAGGCGGTAAAATATAAGAGCCTGAAAGCCAACGATTAAGATCAATGGCTCGGCACCGTGTGGAACAAAAAGGATATGAAGATTTTTGTGACATTTGACCACAAATAGGACAAGGATGCGGAGGACGGGTCTCTTTTTGCAAATTTAGCTCTTTTTGTTCTTGGCGCACCTTTGTCTTCTGCTCGTTCATTAACTTTTCTTCTGTTCCTTTTTTTTCATTTTTTTTCTCTTTTTGTTGCTTTTCACCTTGCATTGAACTTGCCTTACAGTTTTTCTAATGCGTTTCTTCAGCCCAGTGAGTGAAAAGTGGATAGTGATAAGCGATCAAGAGATCGGCTGTTTCAGCCAAAGGCAATCCCACAACATTAGAATAAGATCCCCTGATATAGACAACAAAAGCACCGGCTTTTCCTTGGATAGCGTAGCCACCCGCTTTCCCTTGCCATTCTCCTGAAGCAAGGTAAGCCTTCATCATGGCAGAGGTTAAGCGTCTAAAACGGACACGACTTTCAACCAATTTTACGGTTATTTTTCCATGTTCATTGAGCGCACAAATGGCGCCATAGACCTTATGCGAACGCCCAGAAAGGTATCGTAAACATTCATAAGCCTCATCCTCGCTTTCTGGTTTGGGGAGAATGGTCCGCCCCACAGCCACCACCGTATCAGCCGCTAAGATAATCATTTTCTGTCCAGGTAATTTTTCTTGACCATTCTGCAACTCGTCTTGACCATTCTGACTGTACCAGCGCAAAATCTCTTGGGCTTTCAGCGCTTTTTCTTTTGCCAAACGTTTGGCAAGCTTTGCAGGATGTTCTTTTAATTTTGGTGTTTCATCAATATCACTTGCATAAACCTGCTGCGGATCAATCCCTATTTGTGCCAAGAGCGCTAAACGCCTTGGCGAAGCGGAGGCAAGCACCAAATGAATTTCTTCTGTAAGAGTATCTGCCAAACGTTTTTCCCCCCACTCTCTTATATTTCTCATTTCCACCCCTTCACAATTGACTTCCCTCTCACCCCCCTTTTACGCGGCCCCTTTTTAAGCACCCCCTTTTAAGCACCCCCTTTTAAGCACCCCCTTTTAAGCACCCCCTTTTAAGCACCCCCTTTTAAGCACCCCCTTTTACGCACCCCCTTTTAAGCGCCCCCTTTTAAGCACCCCCTTTTAAGCGCCCCCTTTTACGCACCCCCTTTTAAGCGCCCCCTTTTACGCACCCCCTTTTAAGCGCCCCCTTTTAAGCACCATTAATCTCCTTATCCTTTTTTTGCATTGATTTTACAGTTTTTCAAGGACCTTCAAATACTTCCCTTTTTTCACTCATGAAAAGCAAACTAAAAAACTGTTAAAAAATAATAGAAATAATATGATAGCTTTTAGAAAAAAGTGCAAGCCACCCACGAGGCTACTTATAGCGATATGTAATACGCCCTTTTGTCAAATCATAAGGTGTCATTTCCACCATGATTTTATCACCGGCCAACACCCGTATACGATTTTTCCGCATTCTACCAGCGGTATGGGCAATAATTTCATGATCATTTTCCAGTTTCACACGAAACATCGCGTTAGGTAAGAGTTCAGTAACGATACCAGAAAATTCTAAAACTTCTTCTTTTGACATAAACAAACATTTCCTTTACAGTGCACATATTTTGTTAAGCTGCGCGTTATTTCCAGCGTTCATACCCTATTTTCTTAAGTTTGTGAATAAAAATTCCACAAAAAGGGAAAGGTTTTTCAAGTTTACTCTCTCATGTTCTCAAAAAACATCACCTCACACCTTAAGAATCAAAACTTTCTCTCCACCAATTTTACCCGCTAATTTCCTTCAATTTTTATGATGATTTTGGTTTCAGTATGACAAGAAATTACGCTAATTTTTCCCCTAAAGCATTTTCCCAATACCTCTGACTAATCCCTCCACAACTTACAAACAATCCTCCTCCCTCCAACTTTTCCTCACCTTCCGCCTTCCACACCTTAAACATGCGCCCTTCAAATAAACACCACTCCCCACACCAAAAGCCCCCTCCTTTTTTCAAAACCTTGTCCATTCTTCACACACCATTCACAACATGCTTCACCGCCCCCCTCCACACTCTATGTATTCCCGTACACCCTTGCCCCATTTTCCCTCTCTCCACACATTTCCTCTAAGCCACTCCTTTCATTTATGTTGCTCTCCCTACCTTCGAAAACACGATCCCCATACATTGCGTATCATTAACCACAACGCCCCTAACAACATAAAGCCTTTCCTTTTTCACGAATATACGTTTTCACGCTTTTACAGATTCACAGAATAAAGCCAAATGAAACTTCCACCCATCGCCGCTCTATAAACAATAGTATTAACCCAGCTTCTTGCCTAGCCAATCTCCCCCAAGCACTTCAGATCACCCACCCTCAAACGAGATTATTTCATCAAACGCGACAAAAAAATCCAGCCTAAAATATTCATCACACTCTAAAAAAACACGTTGATAAATTGATATGCCGGATATCACCACCCCTATAAGCTCCCCTTCTAATCATGATTTCGGAGCCGCGTGAGAGGGACAAAACAAGCCGTTAAGTTCTTGGGTCAAGGACGCCGTTAGGCGCCATGTAATGGTCTCCTTGACCTTAAGAACCTAGGATTGTTAGTCCCCTCATTAAACGCGGGTCTGATCTCATGATTTTGGTGAGCGTTCCGGAGAGTTTGAGAGGCGGAAAGCCTCTCATTAAAAAATAAAGTTTATAAATAAAAACTATTTTTATTTGCCAATCTTCTGAAATTACTTTATCACTTAAAGTGTAAGTTTGGTCGTATACGCAACGACCAATAGGGAGCTAAAAGCCCGAAAGCTTAATACATAAATTTATCCCGCATTGCGAGTATCCCGGAATTCCGGGAGATTTTGCTATGTCCAGGTGCGATGAGCACTAAAAGCAAAAAGCTGATTTAGGTTCAGTATTTTTGACTCCCGGAATACCAATGCGAGGGCGCTCGCAACCGGAGGGGGGCTTGAAGTGCAAACCAAAAATCCAAATTTTATCGACATTTTGATAGCAAAAAAACGCGATTTATAATCCATATTTCGCACTTTTTTAAAAAGTACCCAATCTTATAGTCTTTGAGATTATTTTGATTTTTCTTGCCAATCTCCTGAAATTACTTTATTGATAAGCACGTGTTTTTGATCGTCCACGCAACGATCAAATAGGGAGCTAAAAGCCCGAAAGCTTAATACATAAATTTATCCCGCATTGCGGGTATCCCGGAATTCCGGGAGATTTTGCTATGTCCAGGTGCGTTTCCGCACTAAAAGCAAAAAGCTGATTAAGCTCAGTACTTTTAGACTCCCGGAATACCAATGCGAGGGCGCTCGCAACCGGAGGGGGGCTTGAAGTGCAAACCAAAAATCCAAATTTTATCGACATTTTGATAGGCAAAAGAATTCGTCAAAGAAGAATTGCCATGAGGCTTTCTCAAAAAGCATTAGGAAACTATTTAGGCGTCAGTTTCCAACAAATCCAAAAATATGAAAAAGGCTTCAATCGTGTAAGCGCAGGGTGTTTACTCAAAATCGCCCAAAAACTACAAGTTCCCATGAGCTTTTTTTATGCAGACATTGTGACAAAAGAAGATGTCTCAGTAGAAAAAAATGCCTCACACTATGATCAAGAAACATACAGCGAAAAAGAACATTCACTTTTGAAAAATTTTAGAGAGCTCCAGCCGAAAAAACAAAAAGCAATCTTGTGGTTGATTTCTGATTAAGCAAAAGCACAACAATTACCATTATTCCATTCTATACCTCCTTAAGTAAAACTCAAACCAGCACTCCACACCCTTCCAAATCACGCCATTTTATGGGATATTGATTTTTCTTGCCAATTTCCTGAAATTACTTTATGAATTAGCCTGTGTTTTTTGGTCGTCTACGCAGCGGTCAATAAGGAGTTGGATTCCTTAAAACTTAACACATAAACAATTATGGCTATCCCGGAAATTCCGGGGGCTTTTGTTATGTCCAAGTGCTTTAAGCACTAAAAACAAGAGACTGTTTAAGTTCAGTGAATCCAACCTCCCGGAATACCAATGCGAGGGCGCTCGCAACCGGAGGGGGGCTTGAAGTGCAAACCAAAAATCCAAATTTTATCGACATTTTGATAGGCAAAAGAATTCGTCAAAGAAGAATTGCCATGAGGCTTTCTCAAAAAGCATTAGGAAACTATTTAGGCGTCAGTTTCCAACAAATCCAAAAATATGAAAAAGGCTTCAATCGTGTAAGCGCAGGGTGTTTACTCAAAATCGCCCAAAAACTACAAGTTCCCATGAGCTTTTTTTATGCAGACATTGTGACAAAAGAAGATGTCTCAGTAGAAAAAAATGCCTCACACTATGATCAAGAAACATACAGCGAAAAAGAACATTCACTTTTGAAAAATTTTAGAGAGCTCCAGCCGAAAAAACAAAAAGCAATCTTATGGTTGATTTCTGATTAAGCAAAAGCGCACACAAAGCATAAATCCTCCGCATCATTTTACATTTTACGGATCAACGTTTTGATGCTTCTCCACATTTACAGAAAGCAGCCAAATGAAACTTTCAAATTCCCCTCGCACCACTTTGTAAACATAGGTTTGTCAACAATACAGCTTCTTGCCTAGCCAATCTCCCCCAAGCACTTCAGATCACAACACCACAAAGGATAATGTTGCATCAAACGCGACAGATACGTCCTATTTTAAAATATTCTTGCCCCTTCGCTATCCTAAAGTAAGATCACACAAAGCACCGGTCAATCTCACTTCAAAAGCAACTTTCCCCACCCCCTCTCCCATCAACACAACCCACCTCTTCATCCCAACTCCCCCTTCCCTTCATAAACTCTTCACCCCCACACCCTCTCTCCTCTCTCCTCAACACCCCCACCTCTTCACCCCCACACCCTCCTCTCTCGTCAACACCCCCACCTCTTCATCCCCACACTCTCTTCTCCTCTCTCCTCAACACCCCCCCGCCTCTTCATCCCCCCAATCTTCTCTCCACATTCCATACCATGATAAAATCATACACCACGCATAAAGTCCCAGCTTCCTTTTTTACATATTTCCGTTTTTACGCTTTTACGCATTTACAGAAAGCAGAAAATCTGTAAAAAATGCATTACACAATAACGTATTCAACAACTGTCATTAAAATCTCGCCTCCCTTTTCATCTAAATCCCCCTATTTTCACTTAAATCATAGATATAAACTGCCCTATTATTTGTATTGACCAGCATAAAATTTTTCGACAAATTCTAGCGATCAAAAGGGGTTGTAAGAAGCATTTTACGACTTTTAAAAGAATTTTTATTTACATCCAGTGCTTTTTTGTAACGTAGAAGAGTACATTTAATTAATTGACTATAAGAAAGTTTGAGATGAGAGAAGCTTTTCGTTTTTCTCATTCAACATTCGCAACGATAACTTATCCTTATAAGTCAATATTTTTTCGTAATACAAAACGCACCAAAAGGAATAGACTTGCGTTGCATATTCACACGCTTGTTTTAAAGAAAGATCTCTCAACGCTCATCACACCCATTTCGCAAAACGCCGCCCGTAAAGAAATGGTAAGCCCCCATGAAGTGTATAAAATCCATTCAGCCCCCTTATCTTTACGCTTATGGAGAAACAAGTTTACGCTTATGGAAAAACGAGGCTGGCATCATCACAAAAACTCTGCCAGCTCCCAATGTTGCAGACAGCCTTCGGTTCAAGAGACTCTTCATTAAAGGCATGCCTTTCTTGTACAGTTTTGCCCCACATGCCCCCCGCTTATGATGTACAAGCAAGTAATTTTAATTGATTTAATATAAGAGAACTGGTGATGAGAAATTTTTATTATATTCAGCGAAGTGCTTCACGTTAAAAATGGTTATTTATCATTATAAATCAATATATTAATAAAAAAAGAGGCATCATCAAGACGCTTACCTTTTTCTCAAAAAAGGCTTCACACTGAAAGAAAACATCTAAAAGTTAGATAAAAAAAAAGGTTTGCCTCTAATAAACAAACCTCTGCAGAAAATTATTCACATAACTTTCAAAATTTTAAATTAATTCCTCTAGAAGCAATAAAAACGCTTTAGAAGCACCAAAATGAATACAAAAACTTATTTAACACAATGTTACGAAAAATCAAGAACAAAAATTTTTTATCGTTAATGCTCTAAAAAAACGAGGCTTCTTAACCCACGTGGCTCAGCAGTCCAGGGCTTCTCTACAAACGCCTCCAAGCCAATCAATCCCTTCATCTCTCTCAAAAGACAGCATAAAAGGTGCACAGTACAAGTCTTCGCTAAAAAAATATCAATCGCCAGCGCTCATAAAAGCCAGCGTTAGTATAAAAGATCAGATTATCGAACAATCTTGCTAAAATGTCTTCCCAATAAATAAAAAAGAAGCGGATTTTTAAATATTCCGCCTCTTTAACAATAAAAATTACGATGAGGGATTATTAAACAAATTCGAAACTATGAAGGGAACCAACTTGATAACAACTCATACCTTACAGGATCATCGGCACATTGCCCACCACCACATTCCAGTATGGTAGAAATCAAATTTGCCGCAATCAAAAATACAAATAAGAAACTTGCTGCTTTACTCAAGACTGGAAAAGGAGAAAATTCTTTGAACTTGTGTGCCAATTCGCCTAAAATCATGACAAATGAGACAGCAAAGATACAAAGGACAGAAATAATGAAAGCCCAAGTATAAAAATGCAATCCAAAGAACGTTGAACCGTATCCTAAATCATCGGGTGTGATATGCAAAAACACTTGTCGTGCTGCCACAGCACTGGTTACCATACAACCGAGAATAACCATACCATAATGGGTATTTTTCACCTTATGGTGAATATTGAGCAAGAACCCACAACCTGCCAGTATCAATCCAACGCGCTGCAGCAAACAAAGGGGACAAGGTAACTCAAACTTTACCAATTGATAATAAAAAGCCACCACCAAGACAATGGATAACCCAAAGAGTCCTAGCGTATTCATAAAGATGACGAAGTGAGGGTTTTTTTGTTCAACATGTTCCATGGCTATTCTCTCAAAAAGATAAATTTAAAGTAGAAGTTGCGTGATGATTGAAAGTGAGAAGAATGACAACGAATAAAATTGCCCACAAAGCATAACTTATATTTTTTTTACCACACATAGTCGTTACAGCAGTACCTAAAGCGATTAAAAATGGAAGAAACATAGCTTTTAAATCTCCTTTACATCCGTTGTTTAACTCTTATTTATTTCAGCATTCACCATATTACAAAATTGGGCAAAAAAGAGACCATGGATTTATTATTCACAATTCGTCATTCGCGATTGATATTGCCATTATATTTAAGGGAAAAAACGATATAATCGCTAAGAAACAGATCGCAACAAAAGCGTTAAAAGCACAAAAGCGTTGATTATTCGCTTCCCCTTAATATCAGCCATTGTTAAATATATATTGACAATTATAAAGATTATATCCCCCCACTCACAAAAGAATCACTTGAACAACAAAATAAATAGGCTTTGAAATCGAGAGATATACATCTCTTTATTTCTCAAAAGAATATCCTTATTTCTCAAAAGAATATCCTCACTTTGCAACGCATTTTCGCCATAAAAATCTCTTTTTCTCATAAGCAATGTTTCAAATTGCAACAGATTTTATATCATATGGTGATCTTGTTTATTTTAGCAAATAAAAAGTAAGACATTTTTTTAAAAAACTTATAATCAATGTATTTTTCCCAATATATTTTTCCCTTTTACAATGCCGCAAGCTTAACAGCCTCATGGATCCAACACCACCCCTTAACAGCTCTCCTCAAAATTCATCTCCCCCCAAAAAAAGAAGTGCTTCATGCCTTCAATACTTTAGTTTTTCATCTCTTGGTCTCCCCCTTTAAATTTTTAGCTTTCCACCTTATTTGAAAAATAACTGTTTCTCTGTCATCAATTGGCTTTGCAAAGAGAATATAAAACTTTAAAAAAATAATGATAAAGAATCGCATTGAACCTTTGAAAAGGATAGTGAATGATGAAAAAATCATGTGATGTCGCGATTTTAATGGGGAGCCAATCGGATTGGCAAACGATGTGCCATAGTGCAGATATTTTGACGAGTCTTGGTATTTCTCATAGTTCGCATATTGTCTCAGCACACCGAACTCCTGAACGCCTTTATCAATTTGCAAAAGAAGCAAAAGAAGCAGGGTTTAAAGTTTTAATTGCCGGAGCGGGGGGTGCAGCGCATCTTCCAGGTATGTTAGCAGCCCTTACTCCTCTTCCTGTTTTTGGCGTTCCAGTGCATTCTCATTCTCTTTCTGGTCAAGATTCTTTGCTTTCAATCGTGCAAATGCCAGCAGGGATACCCGTTGGCACATTAGCAATTGGCAAAGCAGGCGCAATTAATGCAGCACTTTTAGCCGCAGCCGTTATGGCCGTTTATGACCATGATCTCGCCCAACGATTAGAAGATTGGCGTCAACAACAAACAGCCAATGTTGCCCAAACGCCTGTAACGGAGGTTTAAAATGGCACCGTTTTTCAACGCCCCCTCAGCCAACACTACTCCCTCAGCCAACACTGCCCCTTCAGCCAACACCACTCTCTCCTCCAACACCGCCCCCTCAGCCAACGCCGCCCCCTCAGCCAACGCCGCCCCCTCAGCCAACGCCGCCCCCTCAGCCAACGCCGCCCCTTCAGCCAACACTACTCTCTCAGCCAACGCCGCCCCCTCAGCCAACACCACTCTCTCTTCCAACACTACTCTCTCCTCCAACGCCACTCCCTCCACCATGTTACCTCCAGGCAGCGTCATTGGTTTAATCGGGGGCGGACAATTAGCACGGATGCTCGCCATAGCGGCCGCAGAATTAGGATTTCGAACCGTTATTTTTTGCCCTGAGGCCGATTGCCCAGCCGCTCAAACAGCAAACAACCATATTGTTTCCTCCTATGACGATACATCAGCTTTAGATCATTTTATTTCTCAATGTGATGTTGTCAGCTATGAATTTGAAAATCTTTCTCTTCAAACGGTTCAATATGTAGAAAAGAGTAAGCCTGTTTATCCTTCTTCCAAAGCATTAGAGATCACGCAAGATCGACTTTTTGAGAAGCAATTTTTGCGTGATCAAGGGATTGGCACCGCGTCATGGCACGCTATTGACAATTCTTCTTCTCTTCTTTCCGCTCTTGATACTTTAGGCGGACGTGGTCTTTTAAAGACGCGTCGTTTTGGTTATGACGGAAAAAACCAGATCAAGCTTGATCACCCCAATGAACAAACCCTTGACGAAGCCTTAAGGACTTTTCAGGAACAGCCTTGTATTTTGGAAGAAATAGTTCCTTTTTTATCGGAAATTTCGGTTCTTTCTGCCCGCACAAAACAAGGGGAACATATTTTTTATGATTGCCCTGAAAACCAACACAAACACGGAATTCTTCATAAATCCTTTGTTCCATCCCATATTCCACTTGACGTGCAAAAAGCAGCTCAAGAAATCAGCTTAACAGTCATGGATGCCCTCGATTATGTTGGTGTTCTTTGTATTGAGTTTTTTGTCTTAACGGATGGTCATCTTTTAGTGAATGAATTAGCGCCGCGTGTCCATAATTCTGGTCATTGGACACAAAAGGCATGCATAACTTCACAATTTGAACAGCATATCCGTGCTATTTGCGGACTTCCCTTAGGCAGTCCCTATCGCCATAGCGATTGCCAAATGACCAATCTTCTTGGTAACAATTTTAGCACGTTAAAATATTTTCTAAAGCAAGAGCACACCTCGATCCATTTATATGGCAAAAGCACTGTTCACCCCCACCGCAAAATGGGGCACGTCATCCAATTATTGGGACCAGCCAACAAATCTTAAGCCCACATACATACAAATGCTTTTTCACACTATCTCCCAATGAACTGAAAAAACAAAGCTTCACCCCACACCGATATCCAGCGGCTTCAACAGCGCCCCTAACCTTTTAATTCGCCCTGAAAGGGCGTGAAGCCCTCCTACAAGCTCCTTCTCTTCCATGCCCCCACCCTCAAAGATACAAAACCACACCAATCAACAATCCAACAGCTCCTCCTCCTTTTCTCAAAAAAGTCCCTCCACGACTAAAAGCAATTCACCAGCCCCCAAGTTCATCACCCCTCCACCTTCCACCGCATAAATATTCCCCCCATAACAAAAGCTTCACCCCACACCGATATCCCGCGGCTTCAACAGCGCCCCTAACCTTTTAATTCGCCCCTGACAGGGCGTGAAAGCTCTCCTACAAGCTCCTTCTCTTCCATGCCCCCACCCTCAAAGACACAAAACCACACCAATCAACAATCCAACAGCTCCCTCCTCCTTTTCTCAAAAAAGTCCCCCCACGGCTAAAAACAATCCACCAGCCCCCAAGTTCATCACCCCTCCACCTTCCACCGCATAAATATTCCCCCATAACATACGCAGCCCCTTCATTTTTCTTTTAATGCCAATCTTTAGGCCTTTTAATTCCAACCTTTAGAGGATAAACTTACCTCTTGCAGCCTATAGAGAGCATTCTAACAATGCGTTCTCATTGCCTCTAGTCTCCCTTCTTGTGTTCATTCTTTCACAAAAGTGCCAAGCGCCGCTCCGCACCACCCCTTGAGTTTCATGTCAAAGATATAATTACAGTACTAAGCTTATCCATCATAGCAATATCCTCTCTCCCCTCATAAGGCGATATTACCTGTGTCGTATTTTCTAGAGCTTGAAGCGTCTCTCCTTATTTCATTTCGCAATAAAGCTTAAAATAGCAGATAAACATACAACTACACACCGAAAGAAAACCGTAAATTTAGCTTACACTCTAAAACAACAACCGTTTAAAATATCACTCACTTTAATATCTGTAATATTTGTCACCTTCGTTATGTCTATCGCCTTCGTTCTTTCCCCTATAAAATTACGTTATTCAAATTTGAGCGCCTAACCGCGCTCAAGGACGAAGATTCCTGTGCCGATCTGTCAACAATCAAGCTTTTCTTAAGTAAATTCAACCGGCTAAACACTTCAATATTAAATGCCTCTTCGCCTGTAGTTTAGTGATAAAATATAATTGTACTCACAAAACGAATCTTTTATACAGCGGCATGAAAAATTGTACATGCCTCATAATAATAAAAGGAAGATGCGCTACAGACGTAGCAAGTCATTCGTATTATAATTATAACAAGTACAGAAATCTTTTTTCATTTCATAAAAATAGTCTGAGAAACTGAGTTATTCGCTTTATCAAAAAACAAAACCCTCAAGAAACAAACGAATATCAACATGACAAAACCAAACCTATCAAATGCATCACCAAAAGAACAAAATGATACATCTTCTCAATGGGACTTAGTCCTCGATATCCAAAAAGAAGTTAAGGAAACATTAAAGGCTGGTGTTGTTTCACTGAGAGAGTTTATATTCATAATTTTTATAAGCGTCTGTTTATACATTTTCCTCTCAATATTAGGCAGTGCGGATAAACCTCAGATGAATGTAGCAACTGCAATCGGGCTGATATGCGCATTAATTCTGTACGGTTCGATACCAATCTTTTTGGTGCTACGGATCATAGTAAAGAAGAAACTGAAAAAAGTAATGAAACAACTAGACGAAGCGGTTGCTAATCAAAATACAATAAGGAGAGAAAATGACTGAAGCTATAATATTAGGGCGCATTCTAGGGATCATTGTCGGTTGTGCAATAATAACATTATCCGTTTGGCTTGTTTATTCTACCATTAAATATCGAAAACTGTACCGTAAAGCGCTTACAGGACTAAACTTAGCAATTCAAAAATGGAATAAAGAAATTAATAAATAAAAAAAATCGTGAAAAACGTGGTATTAAAATACCATAATCCTTATTTTCATATTTCTAGACGTATTTAATGTGATTCCCAGTTATTGAAGGCCCATATTGAGGGTATGAGATTTTTCATAAGGGGACGTTTGAAACTATAGGCACGGCGTACACAAATACAAGAAACAATTCCAACGGCGCCCCCTCTTCCCCCACTTCAAGCATTTCAGCCAGCGCACGCACCTGACAGGGCTTCACGAGCCCCCAAAAACAAGCCTCTTGCGTTTTAAGAAGCCCCCCTTGCCCTTAACGACAAAAAAACCACACCACTTCAACAATCCAACGACTCAACAGCGCTCCTGATCTTTCAACACTCCCTAACAGAGCTTATTTGTTTAAAGCTGAAAAGGCTTTTACTTTTTTCCACTCTTTTTGCTTTTTTGTGTCCTTTTTTTACGAGAAAATTTTTACCTTCAAGGCAACCATTAACACACCCTAAGGAATTTGTAAGGGATATACCCTTGACAAGAATAAGACTTCTTGTTAAATCTCTCCTACTTTTTTGCAATTTTCACTTATCGTTGTGCTAATGAAGTGTGTTAATGCGTACCTTAAGAGTGCGCTTTTCTTTTTGTGATCACAGTGAAAAAGTGTATCGTGTGATGTTATAATGCAAGTACGATATCGCAATGCAATGCTCATAGAGTAAGCAGTCTATTGGGGTTGTGGTATTATATTTTAGTGTTGTATTATAGTATTATAGTGTTGTGTTACGTAAACTATTTAAACGGTGAATATGATGAAAATTAAAAATTCGCTTAAAGCACTAAAAGAGCGCCACCGTAACAATCGTTTGGTGCGTCGTAAGGGTCGTGTTTATATTCTGAATAAAACGAACCCACGTTTTAGAGCACGTCAGGGCTAATTCTTTTAGGGCTAATTTCTTTAAGGTCAATGTTTTTATGCCTACTTTTATTGTAGGCTTAAAAATTTTTTCTTGCGTTTTTTTGGTTATAAGTCCGTTGATTACAAGTCTAGTATTTGATAATATTTGGTGATTTATCTTTTGGGGGCTTGTTTTTATGGATTCTTTTATTTTTTTAAAAGCCTTTCGATTTTTTCAGCTGCGTTTTTTCTGTATTTTTCAGCGCGCGTTTTTTCTTTTTTTTGTTGGCGTTTTTTGTTTTGTTCCCTCGAGCTATGGGCAAAATCCTCCTTCTCTTCCTGAAGATCGGCCTTCTCCACAATCGCTTTTACCGTTAGATGATCTTATTCCCAATTCTCCTCCCCCTTCCTCAACGCCCTCCGATTCTGATTCCTCGGCGGTTATTCTTGAAGATCTTGACAAAGAGCAGCTTTCCCATGTTGACAGAGTTAAGCAACGCAAAGAAGCAGAAATTTCACGTTTACTCAAAGAATTGAAATATTGTGCTGATGTTGCTAAAGCGAAAAAGATCAGTCAACAACTTCAACATTTATGGTCCCAATCGGGGAGTGAGACGATTGATCTTTTAATGTCATGGGCTGAAAATGCACTCAACAGCGATGATTATGGACTTGCGCTTGATTATATTGACAATGCTCTTGCACTTTTACCTACTCATTCTGAAGCTTGGGTAAGGCGTGCTTGGATTCACATTCAACTGAACGATTTCAAGCTTGCCCTGCTTGATCTCAACCATGCTCTTGAACTTGAGCCGCGCAATTATAGTGCTTTTTTTGAACTTGGCGTTGTCATGGAAGCAACGGAGCGTCCAAAACTTGCTCTTAAAGCTTATGAAACAGCATTGGATTACTATCCACAAATGCGCAGAATTCAAAAACGCGTGCAAGCTCTGTTAGACGAACAATCACCCCAAGCTCTTTAAAACCATTCAAGAACAAGACACTTTACGGCATCCTT
>NZ_JBHIPV010000009.1:63486-90469 GCF_042196165.1 Bartonella sp. AP20NXHL
TCAAACCTAGATAAGACGCAAGCCGGCTTCACATTCCACTCAATAAACTAAAAGCCCCCTGCTTATAACCACACCCCACACACACAATTGACAGTGCCTTTTTTTGAAACTTAGCCAGCAACAGAGCGTCCAAAACTTGGCTCTTAAGATTGATGAAACAGCATTGGATTACTATCCACAAATGCGCAGAATTCAAAAGCGCGTGCAAGCTCTGTTAGACGAACAATCACCCCAAGCTCTTTAAAACCATTCAAGAACGAGACACTTTACGGCATCCTTTCAAACCTAGATAAGACGCAAGCCGGCTTCACATTCCACTCAATAAACTAAAAGCCCCCTGCTTATAACCACACCCCCCACACACAATTGACAGTGCCTTTTTTGAATTTGGACCTTTTTTGTATTGCAGGCAGCGTCCAAACATTTCCAATATACCCCCTACAGAATTTCTCTCATAGCAAGCAAACGCTTCACGCTTGAGTCCTCTTCAGCCGTTTCTTCTTTTCACACCTTCCATCATGGATAAAAAAAATTTGTAAACACGATCCTCAAAAAATACTTTTTTAAAAAAGCTTACAACATCGCTTAGCGCCTCTGATAAACTATCATCATCTGTTTTTTATTTTTAAGCTTCAACCATAGCAGCACATACCGTATCGGCTCTCCTCCCCCCCTCAAAGTTGATAAAACAGCCCTGAAATATGGCTTCACAAGGCAAAAACTTCAAAGATGCAACACCAGTTCAACCAACATCCTTGAATAAGAAATATTCCCCTTCAAAGCTCCTCCAAGTATTCCCGCGAAACATAAAAATCAAGCATTGTCCCAAAAGAGCCAATCAAGCCATTGCCAATAAACCGTTCTACGTCACTCAAACACCCACCCCCACTCATATTTTTGCTTTTTTACTTTGAATAAGCCATCCATCATACAGCCATTTCGAGCAACCACCAACAATATCATCAATCTCTCCTGAAATACTTTATGAAAAAGAAGAGAGCGAGGTTATTTTATCTCTAGCAGAAACTCTGAAATTGTTTTATATTAAGGAGGGTGTTCTGCGCTTCTCGACAGGAAATAACGTATTCCTGAGACCTTAATGATCTCCAAGGGAGCTGTCCCTGATCAAGCCCGTGGGCTTTTTCATATGGCGCCCACCTATTTGTATAGGTTCCCGGGATCAGCTTTTTCCATCGGCTGTTGTGGATCACCCTTTATTTGTATAACTTTTTTGCATAAAAATTTTTCCAGCTAAAATTGAGAGCGTCCTTTTACATAAGACCAATGACGATACTCTCTTTTCAAGAAATAAAAATGACGAGGGGCTTTATTTTATAAAACAGACAGCACTGACAAAATAATCCCCTCTGTGAATCTGCTTCACCCCTTCGCACGCAAGCAACGCAAAAGCGGCTTGTTGCACCAAGATACCCCCTATAAAGAGCACACACTTTTTTTCATGCTTTTTTTCATGAGCACAGCTCTTGTCCTAACAGAGATTTACAAAACGCCAACAATGGATAAAATGCCAGCATCTTATTAAAACAATTGACGAGACAATGACACAAAATCCCCTCTGTGAATCTGCTTCATCCCTTCGCACGCAAGCAACGCAAGAGCGGCTTGTTGCACCAAGATACCCCCTATAAAGAGCACACACTTTTTTTCATGCTTTTTTTCATGAGCACAGCTCTTGTCCTAACAGAGATTTACAAAACGCCAACAATGGATAAAATGCCAGCATCTTATTAAAACAATTGACGAGACAATGACACAAAATCCCCTCTGTGAATCTGCTTCATCCCTTCGCACGCAAGCAACGCAAGAGCGGCTTGTTGCACCAAGATACCCCCTATAAAGAGCACACACTTTTTTTCATGCTTTTTTCATGAGCACAGCTCTTGTCCTAACAGAGATTTACAAAACGCCAACAATGGATAAAATACCAGCATCTTATAAAACAATTGACGAGACAATGACAAATAATCTCCTCTGTGAATCTGCTTCATCTCTTCGCACACAGCAACGCAAAAGCGGTTTATCGCGTCGTGATGCTCTTTTAACAGAAGAGCGCGCACTCTTTTCGCAACGTGCTTGTTGCCACTTTATTGAATACCTTGAAAAGAAGGGAACCGATTTTTCACGCCTCATTTTAGCAGGCTATTGGCCCATTAAATCGGAAATTGACCCGCGTCCTTTACTGGATGCTGTAGCGTTACGCGGTGGACGTTTAGCCTTACCAGCAGTGCTTGATTCCACCACCATGATTTTCCGTGCATTTTCGCCCAGCACGATTTTAGAGCCCATGCGTTTTGGCACCTTTGGTCCCAGTGCCGACAATGAGGTTGTTGTCCCCAATAATATTATTGTTCCGCTTTCTGCGTTTGATCGTCACTGTCACCGTCTTGGCTATGGAGGAGGATACTATGACCGTGCGGTTGAAGCTCTTGAAAAACAAGGGCATCAAATGACATTATGGGGCATAGGGTTTTCATGTCAGGAGGTTTTCTCTATTCCCGCAGCAGAACATGATCTACAGGTACAAGGAATTTTTACAGAAAAAGGTTTCTTAAAATGTTAAAGTGTGATTAAAGCGCCTATGCGTTTTTTATTTTTAGGTGACATTGTTGGTAGCACAGGCTGTAAAGCTGTTTTTGAACACCTTCCTCAACTGATTGAGAAATGGCAGCTTGATTTTGTTGTGGTAAATGGTGAAAATGCCTCTGGTGGTTTTGGTCTTAAGCAAGAGACATATCAAGATCTTTTGATGACCGGTGTTGATGTTGTCACCACGGGCAATCATGCTTTTTCTCACAAAGAAGCATTGCAGTATGCCCATGAGAGTGATCGTTTTTTACGCCCTGCCAATTTTTCGAAAGAAACTCCCGGAAAAGGTGCTGGTGTTTTTACGGCAAAAAATGGCGCCCGTGTTCTTGTCGCTAATCTGTTGGGCAACGTTTTTATGCCGTGCAAAGTAGAAGATCCATTTGAAACAGCGGAAAATATTCTTCTTGCCTGTTCGTTGATGGAGCAAGCGGATACGATTATTTTTGACTTTCACGCAGAAACGACAAGCGAGAAGCAATGTTTAGGCCATTTTCTTGATGGTCGTGTGAGTGTTATCGTTGGCACACATACGCATATTCCCACGGCTGACGCGCAGATCTTAGAAGGTGGGAGCGCCTATTTAACAGATGCAGGCATGTGTGGAGATTATAACTCCTCTCTTGGAATGGATAAAGAAGAACCCTTACACCGTTTTCTTTATAAGACGAAGCAAGACCGTTTTGAACCGGCGTGTGGTCCCGCCACCCTTTGTGGTTTAGCGGTTGAGATTTCAGATCGCACCGGTTTAGCAGAAAAGGTCTCAGCGGTACGGATTGGTCCTCATTTAAAGCCTGAAGTTCCGGATTTTTGGTAGCTTCTTTTAAGCCGCCCCTTTGATGATCGCTCTCCACTGTGCGCCCTTTGGATGATTGCTCTCCAAGATTTCCTTTTGAGAACTCTATTTGGCAAGATGATTTTTCAAGCCCTTCCCAAATCCTAAAAACACCCCGCCCTCCAATTTGCCTAATACAGCAACTTTTCTAGCACAAATAAGTCACTCTTTTTAAAAGGATAAAAGATAAAGGATAAAAATTTTCGTGATTTTTAAAATGATGAGAAGGAGGTTTTATTTGGACATTTCTGCGGGGGGGGGGGAGGAGAAATGTTAACCCCCTTCTCTAGAAAAAGCTTTATATAATAATTTATTATTTAGCAAGAGCCTCTTTAATTTTTTTTTGATTCTAACGAAAATTTAATCTTAAAATTGCTTTCTGCTTTTTAGGTTTGAGCTCTCTAAAACTTTTCAAAAGGATATGCTCTTCTTTACTTCCGATTCTTTCATCACAGTAATACAAGACATTTTCTTTTGTTGAGAGATCAGCGTAAAAAAAAGAAATGGGAACATTGAGAATATCGGCAATTTCTTGTAAACGCCCAGCTCCTATACGATTAGAGCCTTTTTCATATTTTTGGATTTGTTGAAAAGTCACACCTAACTGACTGCCTAATTGCTTTTGCGACATTCCGATCATTGTTCTTTTAAAGCGAATTTTTCTGCCTATCGAAATGTCGTTAAAGTGTGGATTTTTAGCTTTCACTTCAAGCTCCCCTGCCGGTTGCGAGCGCCCTCGCATTGGTATTCCGGGAGTTGAAAGAGCTGAAACTTGACTCAGCCTTTTGCTTTTAGTGCTAGAGAGCACCTGGACATAACAAAAGCTCCCGGAATCTCGCGATACTTATAAAGCAGGCTAATGTTTCATCTTGGATTTTCAGGCTTTGGGTTCCACCATTCAACCACACTGTACGACGAGAACCCTGGTGCTTGTTCATAAAATAATTTCTGGAGACCAGCAATAAAATTTAAAACAGTGTTTTTATCTCATGAGACAATCAAACACAAAATTGCCTTCTGCTTTTTAGGTTTAAGCTCTCTAAAACTTTTCAAAAGGATATGCTCTTCTTTACTTGAAATCCTTTCATCACAGCAATACAAGACATTTTCTTTTGTTGAGAGATCGGAGTAGAAAAAAGAAATAGGAACATTGAGAATATCGGCAATTTCTTGTAAACGCCCAGCTCCTATACGATTAGAGCCTTTTTCATATTTTTGGATTTGTTGAAAAGTCACACCTAACTGACTGCCTAATTGCTTTTGCGACATTCCGATCATTGTTCTTTTAAAGCGAATTTTTCTGCCTATCGAAATGTCGTTAAAGTGTGGATTTTTAGCTTTCACTTCAAGCTCCCCTGCCGGTTGCGAGCGCCCTCGCATTGGTATTCCGGGAGTCTGAAAGTACTGAGTTCAGTCAGCTTTTTTTGCTTTTAGTGCTCATCGCACCTGGACATGGCAAAAACTCCCGGAATCCCGGGAAACCCACAAGAGTAGGCTAATCTTATGTACTGAACTTTAGGGCTTTCAGACCCTACTGATCGTTGCGTAGACGACCAAAGTTACAGTGTTATTTATAAAGTAATTTCATGAAATTAGCAATAAATTTAAAACAGTGTTTTTATCTCATGAGACAATCAAACACAAAAATGCCTTCTGTTTCTTAGGTTTGAGCTCTCTAAAACTTTTCAAAAGGACTTGCTCTTCTTTACTTCCGATCCTTTCATCACAAGGATACAAAGCATTTTCCTTTGTTGAGAGATCAGCGTAAAAAAAAGAAATGGGAACATTGAGAATATCAGCAATTTCTTGTAAACGCCCAGCTCCTATACGATTAGAGCCTTTTTCATATTTTGGGATTTGTTGAAAAGTCACACCTAACTGACTGCCTAATTGCTTTTGCGACATTCCGATCATTGTTCTTTTAAAGCGAATTTTTCTGCCTATCGAAATGTCGTTAAAGTGTGGATTTTTAGCTTTCACTTCAAGCTCCCCTGCCGGTTGCGAGCGCCCTCGCATTGGTATTCCGGGAGTTGAAAGAGCTGAAACTTGACTCAGCCTTTTGCTTTTAGTGCTAGAGAGCACCTGGACATAACAAAAGCTCCCGGAAATCCGGGATATCCATAAAGCTGGATAAATACGTGTCTCAAGTTTAGGGTCTTTCATTCCCTGTTGATCGCTGCGTAGACGACCAAAACATTCTCTTACCAATAAAGTAATTTCATGAAATTAGCAATAAAATTTAAAAACAGTCTTTATTTGTTTGTTTTATGAGCCCCACCCGCCTCTCAAACTTTTATGCCCGCTCGTAAAAGCTCCAAAACCATGAGATAAGCCCCGCGTTTATTGAGAAAATGAACAAAGCTTGCTTCTTGAGATCAAACCCCTTAAAGGCAGACCGAATACCTTCGAAGAGAATTACACTGTGATGCGTTGGATTTTTGCACCACAACGGACTAATTTTTCCTCCAACCTCTCAAATCCACGATCAAGATGATAGACACGATTGACGATTGTTTCCCCCTTTGCCGCCAACGCTGCAATCACAAGAGAAACAGAAGCACGCAAATCCGTCGCCATAACGGGAGCCCCTTGCAAATTCTCTGTTCCATAGACGGTTGCCGTCTGCCCATCAAGCTTTATCTGTGCTCCTAAGCGATTGAGTTCTTGAACATGCATAAAACGATTTTCGAAAACCGTCTCTGTAATATGCGCGGTTCCTTCAGCCCGTGTCATGAGCGCCATGAATTGGGCTTGGAGATCGGTTGGAAAAGCAGGATAAGGTCCTGTTTTAATATCAACGGGCATAATTTTGGTGTTCTTTGGATTTCGCTTAACATGAATTCCTTGAGGTTCTATTTGAATCTCGAGTCCTGTTTTTTGGAGCACCTTAAGCACTTTTGTGAGATGATTAGGATTTGCATTTTTAAGAAAGACATCTCCTCCTGTCATAGCAACAGCCATTGCATATGTCCCCGCTTCGATTCGATCAGCAATAACGCGTATTTTTGTCCCTTTAAGTTTTTTCACCCCTTCAATTGTAAGCGTTGTTGTTCCTTCACCGGTTATTTGAGCCCCCATAGCATTCAGGGTTCGAATAAGGTTTGTCACTTCTGGCTCACAAGCCGCATTCTCAAGAACGGTTGTTCCCTTTGCCGTTGTCGCCGCCATCAGCAGCACATGGGTTCCCCCAACAGTAACTTTAGGGAAACGATAGTGAGAACCTTTTAAGCCCCTTGGCGCTTTTGCATGAACATATCCATTTTCGATCGAAATCTGTGCGCCTAAAGTTTTGAGTCCTTCAAGGATAAAATCGACAGGTCTTGTTCCAATAGCACATCCTCCAGGAAGCGAAACATAAGCCTCTGCGCATCGTGCAAGCAGAGGTCCGATAACCCAAAAGCTTGCACGCATTTTTTTCACCAGTTCGTATGGCGCCCGTGTTGTGGCTATTTTTTGCGCCGTAAAATGAATTGTTCTTGAATTCACACATTCATCGTTAAACTCTTGTCCATCAACGGCATATCCCACACCATGATTATTGAGAATACGAATAAGCAATTCGACATCGGCCAGATGAGGAATATTTTCTAAAGTAAGCGTTTCTTCTGTCAAAAGCGCCGCAATCATAAGAGGCAAGGCAGCATTTTTTGCTCCTGATATAGGAATTGTTCCTTTAAGTTTTTCTCCCCCAACAATTTGAATAGAATCCATAGTGTTTTCCCTCTTTTCCTTTGTGCCTGCCCTTCCAAAGGATTGTCCCCCTTCGGGAAGTTATGCTTTATTAATCGTTTTAGAACGCATTCTAAATATGAGAACAAATTATTGAGAAGTTTGGTTGCAAAGCTTCACTAAAAAACATTTTTTTGCATTTTAGAGCTTTTTGCATTTTAGAGCTCTGTTTGTGCTCTTTTTCGGCATTGTTCTTTTCGACGTTTCAGGTTTTGACGCAATTGTTGCGCCAATCTTTCTTGACGTCGTTTTGCTTTTTCATCTTGATGATTCATTTCATTTTGTTTTTGTTTTTGATACATTTGTGTCATTGCGCAACCTTTTAAACAGTGTTGAGCTTCTATCCAAGCAACTCATAACCTTAAATATTTAAGCATATAAGAAACATATGTCATGACATAAGATACGTTTTCTTGCAAGAATATACAAATGTTCTCTTGCCTATTTTCTGACAATATGGCACAAGACAGCGCAAAGATTGAAAAGGGCTGCGGTAGCTCAGTGGTAGAGCACTCCCTTGGTAAGGGAGAGGTCGAGAGTTCAATCCTCTCTCGCAGCACCATTTTATTCTTCTTTTGCCTCTCTCTTCTTGCCCCTATAAGCCTTCTCTATAAGCCTCAATTTTTTCCCCCAGCCTCCATTGGCTTCATCAAATCCTCCATCCTTTAAACCATGCGCTTCAATGGCGTCAAAATCAATGGCTTCAATGACACGCTTAATCTCCAAAATGCTTTATGAGCGGCTTTTGAAATTGACACACCCCAAAGAATAGCCCCCCTCCCATTGGCTTCCCCCTTTTTCCTTCCTGTAAGACACCCCCCTTATCCTTCTCTTTGCCAAACCTCACTGTTGCATCTTCTTAACACTTGAGACGGTATAGGCTTTTTTATTTCTTGAATATTTTTCCCCACAAGCTCACCCCACTTATAATATGCAGACAAACGATTTTACTTGTTTCAATATAAGAGCGTTTGAATAAGAAGGTTTGAAATAAGAACATCTCACACTATTTCGGGCTCTCATTGAAATTCAAATTAAATCTCAATAATGAATTATTATAAACTCATTGTTTGAACATATCCCATTGATACCTTTATCCGCCCCAAAACGAATAATCTTATCTTTCTAGCCTCTCTATCCACCTCAAGCAACACAAGTATTCCCTCTAAAAATTAGAATAAGCTTCATCGATCCTATTCGTCATTTACAACAAATCTAACAGAGCCATTTCCAGAACCTCCTCTCAACTCAATTCCTTCCCCATTCTCCCCACCCCTTACCAAAAGAAAAAAACCAAACAGTGATAAAGCCCCCCCTCAATAAAGCTTTCAATAAGTCACCCCACGCTCCCATATGGCAAACATCTCATATGACAGACATCCCCATATACTAGGCATCACATATACCAGAAAATTGATAGCCCGCCGTTTCAAAGAAGATCCCTCATTACCAATTTTATACACTATGATTTTCCACGTGCTCTAAGCCATCCCTCTTTCAAGACGCTCTTTTTTATACGAATACTTTAATTTATACGGATAGCGTTATTCCTCTTGCAGAAGAACCCTAAGAGCGAAGAATTCTCTTCCCCTCTATTCTATTGAAATCAAACACCCCTCTTCGCTTACAGTTCACAAGGCTTACAGTTCACAAGCAGAAAGATCCGTATGGCATAAAACTTTTCAAGAAAAGCCTACCTTTTATGAAAAGTCCCCCCACAGTGAATGAGATTATGAATCATCCCAAGAGCTAAAGCCCATGTCGCAATCTTGAGAACGAGCTCAAGATGATACCAACTTACTTTTTCATAAAGTAAAGATGAGGTGTGTAATATTTATAATCTACGAGGTTTTATCGTTACCTCTCACGATACCATTTACAAGCCCCAGCATGAAGTTCACGAACGCCGGTATGAAATGGGCATGAAATTAGTATAAAAAGAGCTTGGAGCAAGATGTCTCTTTAAAACAAGCGCATGACTATGCACAACAAGTATATTTCGTTTAGAGCACTTTGGATATTCCCCACTCCCGCCCTAGAACAAACATTTTGGTGACAGGACCTCCCTTATATTTTCTACTGTCCTTGTCTCCTCTGTCCTTGTCTTCTTCAGCGAATAAAACCCCGCATGTGCGGGGTTTTATCCTGTACTACACCCTTATTTAGATACAGTATGATCACTATCGCTGTTTTCATTAAATACATTTTTTACATATATTTTCAACACAAAAAATAACACATATTGATTTATTCAACAAAAATCATTAAACGTTAAAATGATGAAATTATTATTCAAAACGTACGTCATAATATTTATAACGTTTTTTTCTGTATCCCTATTATTGGGTTGTACTCAAGTAAGCGATCTCGCTGAATACGATAGGCTTTACCAAAAATATGTCCATGAAAATTACACTCCTTTAGCATATTCTCAGAAATTAGAAAAAGCAAAAAAAGAGGTAGAATATTTAAAAGCGTATATGGAATGGACTGTAGACATACCCCATGACAAAAGTCAATTTTGGAGGCATTTAATAACATTGCCCAGTAATCCTCCAGAATTCAATATTTTTAAACATTATCACATATTGCTTGTTTTTTGTGGACGTTTTTTTGATTTATGGCAAGGTGATAAAACAATGCCCACACTTACCTTTAACGACTTACCAACAAGACTTAGGGCTTTTAAAGCTAACGGGATGAAATACAGGAAAAATTGGGATTATATAGAAAATATTTTCCTCAACGCAAAGTTTGAAACAAACTTTGATGATCCAATGTTTGCGTACGCAGAAAAATTTTTGGATTCCCCTAATGGCATTAGTCGAAAAGAACAAACTCTCCAGACAGAGCTGCTCATAATAGGCAATGAACTCACTCGTTTTAGAAACACAGCAACAATGTGCGTTATGGCTAGAGAGGTATACCTTGCCATGATGCCCAAAGAAAATGTAAAACCGCCCGTAAGATATAGCACTTTTGAAAAATGGAAGCAGTATTTAAAAAATCTTTAAACGGATAATAAAACGCCTTTCAAAATACTTCTAAAGAACCATTAAGCCCTCTCACAATGACTATAATCAATCACAAAAAGGGTATAAAAAAAATGTTAATTAAACAGTCTTTATTGAGAAACGTCTTAATTATCGCCCTTTTAACAACGCATCTTTTTTATTCTTCAAAGGGATATACTCATTCGAATGAACTATTCTCTTCAAAAGAGATTACAGAAAGAGAGAGATTGTTCCGCATTTTCCTCGTTAATGGAAGTAGTTGGTGGTCAGAAAAATTCTACCAAATTCTCTGGATAGAAAAAACATTTTTTTTGGAAAACAAGTGGCGGTTATCGCAACCTCTCTATGAAAAACATGTCAATATAATAAAAAAATGGCAGAATATAATCAAAAAACGACATCATGTATTTAATACTCTGTGTAGCCTTATAGAATTAGAAATAGATGCAATGCGACATGTGAATGAAGCAAAACACTCTAATGAGCATACCCGTCTCTCAAACAGTATGAAACACATAGAGACATATCAAGAGCGTATAGCTAAAAACAAGAAAGAACTTGAGAAACTTGATCATGAAATTGAGATCTTATACAGAGTTATCATAGAGTATACAAAATTACCATAAACTTTGATCTATTCATTCCATAACTTTATGAAAAGTGCTTCTCAAAGGGTATTCTGCATTTTCAAGCATTTTGAACTATCTATCGCCATCTTTAGATACAAAGTGCCAAAGTACATACAATTTGTTTTATTTTACCAACATAAAAATAACATATATTGATTTATTCAATAGAAATTACTTATCAAAGCTCGTTAGAAACAAAAGACAATAAATACCCTATGTTTAAACACTTTATTTTATTTGCTATAGCAATAAGCGCTGTTTTTATTCACGCATCATACAACCCGTGGATGTAGAAAAGACGAATTTTTTGTTGGGAATACTTCTCCGATCAATTGTATTTCCAAAGAATATATAAAACAAAAAATAGAAAAGAAGATATTGGAAAAAGAACGCGAAAGATAATGGTTAGAGCTTGAAAAATTTGCTGTTATTGCTTGTCCAAGTAGAGAGTTTCCTGTTTACCCTGTTTTTTCTATTATCGATTGTATTTCAGAGGAAGAACTCAAACAAAATCGTTTTAATAAAGATAAAATCAATATAATGTACTTATTCATGCAATGGTTTATCGTAGGATTCATCATAACAACGATAACGTCCGTTCCCATTAGTTTACTTTGGCGTTTTAGATTTAAGGTTCCTGCCTGTTTATTTACAATAATGACAACCTTGGCTATTATTGCCGTTCCTTTATATTTGATTTATCGTCTCTCTTTTAATCTATTTTTGTAAAAAATATTTCTAAAATATTAAAAACACCCTGCATTTTTAAGCGTTTTGAACTGTATCTCCTCTCATTTAGAGACAATAGCCCCAAGTACAGCCATGCCATTCAATACAATTTTCACCATACTTTAAACATAAGATAATACCCATTGATATATTCAACAAAAATCAGTTAAGCTATCCTATAAAAATAAGAGCAATACACAAGTAGCAGTATTTAATGAAGACGATTATTATGGAATTCTTGATGTAAGCTACGCATGCAACGATAAACAGATAAAATCTTCTTTTCGTAAATTAGCTCTGCAATACCATCCTGATCATAATCCTAGTACCGAAGCTGAACAAAAATTCAGAAAAATTCTTGAAGCCTATGAAGTTCTTAAAGATCCTCGAAAGAGAGCTGCTTACAATCAGTTCTACCATAAAACCTTTGAAAACAATCACAAGACCTCTGAAAGAAGTAGAAACCAAGAGAACAGAATAAGAGATAATATAAATATAAATAATATCAAGCGTGTAATTTTCATTACTTGTGGAATAACGCCTCTAATTTATGGTACAATTTCACTCTTTACGTAGAATATACCACTAGGAATAATAAGTATAGGGTTATTAATTCTCATCAGTATAAAAGGATATTTGGTAAAGATTGGTAAATTGATATTCTGGCTCATACTCATACAACAATTTTTAATGTTTACCAGATTTATATTGAAAATTATCTCATGAAAATGCTTTTGAAGAGTATTAAGAGCGACCCACAGTGAATTCATAAAATGTGGTCATTTTTGATTTTCTATAACAAGGTAATGTAGAGAAACATAAAGATTATAATATCTCTATCCGTTCTTTCCCTATTCTCCCGTTTTCCCCACCCCTTTATTTTCTTCCACAATCCGCCCGCCACCCTTTCCCCCAACAAGCCCACTTGACTCCACACAGACTTTTTCTCATGCTCCTACATTCTTTTCCCCATATCGGCTAAAAAACTCCCCCCCCTTAATCTTCCCCCTTATCTCCCCCCCTTAACACGCAACACAAAAGCTCCCAGCCCCCTCGGATCTCGACGTCTAAACATCTGTCTCACTTCTCCCGTAAAACATCTCCTTCCATTTTCCAGCATGCTTTACGTATCATTCCAAGCTCCCTACTTGCGTGCCCAGAAAACACAAAAAACCGGCTCTTTTCCCCCTCTGCTCTTTCCTTTTTATAGAACTTTGCCTCTCCTCAACGCTGCACACGATCCCTTTCTTGCCCGCCTCATTCTTGTTTTGCCCTCCAGCAGACGCTTTGTCTTCATTCCAAGCACCCTTTCTTCCCCCTCCTTCAAAGCAATTTCTGTCCTTAGATGAAAACCTGTCCCAACACTCTTAATTTGCTGTACCATCTTCTCCAAAGCCTCATTAAAACGGCTAATTTCATTTTCAAGCTTGCAAATATACGCTTCATCACGATAAGCCCGTTTAATCAAAGGAGGCATATCCGGCCAATAGAGCATTAAATCCACCCATTCGCGTTGAGAAATCCATAATCCCCCTTGACATTGTGCTTTATGTTCTGCTGGAAAATTCTTTTGCATGAAATGAGGGATCAAAATTTCAGGTTTTTTTGTTTTAATTTCTAATAAGCCATTTTTTCCCACAAAAGCATCGGGGGAAAATCCTTGTCCGCGATCATCAGCCAAAACAAAGCCAATACATTCAGGTTCTGTATGTGTAAGTTCCCCATAAAGCTGTCGTGCGATTGGTTCTAATTCTGTTCCACGTCGCTGAGAAAGTGTTGTTCCTTCATCAACCGTTTTTCCTGTAATTCTTTCTCCCGCCAATTTCATCATCACACTCTGATAGCGTGAAGTTTTTTGCCCCTGTTTTTTTTGTGCCATAACCATCTCAAACAAAGAAGCCGTAATCAAACCATTACGCACTTTCTGCCATTCTTCTGTTCCTTGAATACAATCGATAATAATTGGCATGACCTTTCTCCCCTTCATCTTTAAAGTGTTTTTTGCAATATATCCTCTTTGAAACATTCATATTTTTAAAGCCTGTGTCCCTCACACGGACTAAAGGCGACAACATCCTTCAATGCATCCTTCAATATTGTGCCGCTGAAAACACAAAAACTGCTGCCCCCCTCAACATCCCCCCTCCGCAATTTCTCATATATAGGCTCTTTTCTTCATGCCCCCCTTTCCCATGTCGTCTAAAAAAACCCCCGCAAAGCTCCTCCTCCCAAGCTCTCCCCCCAAGTCGGGCCCCCCCAAGAACGAAAGCATAACGCACACCATTGTCACCGCAATGAAAAAGCACTTGGGCCCTTTCATTGCGGCGCTCCCCCAGCACGCACCACAAAAAACTCCCAGCCCCCCGTTTGTCCCAATACGTCTAAACAAGCTTTAACGACCTCCCCCTCCATTGTCTTATCCCCCCAATGAACCAGCCAACAACTGCCCCCTCCCACACAAGCGCCCGCAATTTCTCATATATAGGCTCTTTTTTTCATGCCCCCCTTTCCCATGTCGGCTAAAAAAACCCCCGCAAAGCTCCCCCCTAAGCTTCCCTAAGCTCCCCAAAGCCCCCTAAGCTCCCCTAAGCTTCCCTAAGCTTCCCTTCCAAGAACGAAAGCATAATGCACACCATTGTCACCGCAATGAAAAAGCACTTGGGCCCTTTCATTGCGGCTTCCTTTTTCAACCCTGCTATTGCACGACGGAAAAATCATGGCGGCAATATTCTTCCTCCAATTTTTTTGCCATAGACTGAGCCACCTCTTGCGATATAAAAAGTATAGCGTTGTGTTTTTGTGGTTCGAGTCTGATTAAATTTCGCATATTTCCAGCATAATAAAGTGGAATCCCTTGATAAGAAGTCTTGAGATAACTTGGCATGTTTACCACCAATAATCTGTCAAGACATCACATGGGCGTAAACGATGCTGTTTTTCATAAGAGCCATAGAGATTATCTTCATAATCGCAAGCCGCTCTTTCATTTAAACAAGCATGATAAGCTTCACTATTCAAAATGAAGGGCTGCAATTGTGTATTTTCTTCATTCATTTCATGATTTTCGACATAAAAATCAGCGATTTGTTCCGTAACATCTTCAGCATGAGAAGTTGTCAGATCGAGTCGTAAAACTCTATAAACAGTTTCACATTCTTCAATCAGTTCGAGCACCTCTTCGATTTCGTCGATTGGTCCTTCATAAGTACAAGGATTTTCCTCTTCGCATAAAACGATAATGATTTCATCCTCTTTAACGAATGAAATATTTTTCATGATTTCCCCCTTTAGATAGTTGATAAAGCATAGCCTTGTCTTGACAAGACTAAATATAGCGTTAGTCTTATCTCCTCTATAGGAGAGATGTCAACCATTTTATCCTTCATAAAAGATATATTTTAAATATCTACGGGGTTCAAATGACATATGTAAATAAAAATCTATTATTCTTTGTTCCTCTCATGCCCCTTTGTTGTTCTCTATTTGTTCTTACAAAATTGCAATTATAAACACACAGGAGAGATAAAATGAGTGACATAATATTAATAAAATACTGGAGTCGCCTTGATTCAAAAGCACAGAAGGAAGTTATTTTGAAGCTTCGTCAATTGGCCGCCGCAAAAGAGTCAAAATCGCCTGTCTCTCTTGCGGAGAGAGTTTCGAAATAAGCTCTATAAATTCTTTATCTTCAGGGCTAGCCCCTTTACCATAAAGAATATAATTCATACTGATATTAATTTCGTGACAAATTCGCGAGAGAGATTCGATTGTTGGTTCTTTTCCTTCAGAAAGAATAGAATGAAGGTACCCCGCGCCTTTACCGGCAGCGAGGGAGATAGATCTTTTTGACCGCCCACTTTTTTCCAAAGCGATTCTTAATCTTTGACGCCAACCATCGATATTCATAATTTCACCATATAGCGCGTCTTTTTAAAAAAACACGTCCTTTTTATAAAACGAGCTTGCATTATCCTCTAAAAAGGATAAAATTAAGGAAACAAATTTTACTTTTTCGGGGGAAATTTTTTTATTTTTGGATCATAAAAACACTTTAACCACCCTACAGGATATAAAAGACCACTCTCCAAAGCTTCTGCCCAAAAGCAAGTACGTTGAGAATGTGTGGTATTCTTTATTTTTTCCATCACCGCAATCTTAAATCGTAAGTTTGCATGCTCTTCAAGCACAGCCAATCATTTATAAGCGTCGTAAAGAAGCCTCTAGTCATCATCGAACAGAGCCAAAAGCAACACAAGTTAAATCCTTATTTGAGCTTTTATCATCAATAAAAATGTATAAAAAAGAAGAAAGTAGATTGCAGTATGAAACACGCTAATCAACAAGAAACTCCTCATTATGAATCGTCTAGGCTTCCATATGTTTGTTGGTATCAAAATGACTTTCTAGGAGGTGTACGTGGGATGCGCGCACACGAAATTGGAATCTATACGATTCTTCTCAATGAAATGTATGCCCGTGGACGACCTTTAGAAATATCGAAAGAACGTTTAGCGCGTCTTTGTGGTTGTGACAAGCGAACTTTTGTTAATGTTTTAGAAATGCTCATCCAAGAGGGTAAGATTTTAAATTTAGCCAATGGATTATGGAACAAGCGTTGCGAAAATATTTTTCAAGAGCGTGAAAAATTGCTTGAACAAAAATCCTTTGCGGGTCGTTCTTCGGCAAAAAAACGCAAAAAAATCAATGCAGAGATGCAACAACTGCTTAACGAAAGTCCAAAAGATGCTGCACAAAGCTCAGAAGCTCAAAAGACAGAAGAAAAGGAAACACCTTACGGTGTTTTAGAAAAGAAAATTTTGTTTGATGAGACAGAGCCTTGTTTTTCCTTCGAAGAGAACTTTGAACAAAGCGATCACCCATCCCCCTCATCGGCTCTTGATTCACCTCTCTCTTCCCCTCCACAAGAAGAAGCGGAGCAAAAAAACGCCCCCTCTTTAAACGCTCCCCAAGCCGAGTTTACCTCCGCCCCTATCGCGCAAATTGTCACGGGGGAAAAAACAAAATCCGCCACCACTCTTCCCCCCAGCAATCTTTCTGCCTCCATCCCGCTTTGCACCAACAAAAAAACCACTTCCTCAGTTGCCAAAGGGCACCGTCTTCCTGAGCATTGGCAAGCAGACATCAAGGCGGCAGTTTCAGAAGGTTTGAGTGAAAGCCAAGCCCATTGGCAAGAAAAGAAGTTTCGCGACTATTGGCAAGCCAAGAGCGGCAAAGAAGCTCTCAAAGTAGACTGGCAAGCCACATGGCGCAACTGGTTTCGCCGTGAGATCGAACGGCAAGAACAGCAAAAACAGGGAAGCTCCTCATCTTTCATCTCTGAGAACAACGACACCCTTTACCGCAGTTTGATCAACTATAATGACAATTTTTGACATCACAAAAACAACGTATTTTTCAAGCACGCGCGGGGATAAAAATGTTTCAAAACCACAACAGCATCGGACAAAATAACACAGAACAAAACAAAGGGCGGCAAAACAACACTTGGATAGGCGATTCACACAGCAAAATGCGTCAACATCGACCATTTTGCTCTCATCACAAAAGCGTTTTCCCCACACAAGGACATCCACAGGCACCCCAACACAAGGCACCCCAACAGGACTCCAACATGCACCACACCCTCAAAACAGGCATATCCACCCCGCCCTTCTTTCACCCCCTTCCTCCTTTCCGCGTTCCTCCTTTTTCTCAAGGCACCACTTCCCATGCTCTTGGCAAACAAACACCAACAGAGCCATTTCAGAAAAACTCAATGAAAAGCAACCTCTTTGGCAACAAACCCACCCCCTCCACACAAGGACACCCCCCTCCACACAGGCACCCCAACAGGACCCAAGCATGCACCACACCCTCACAGGCATCCGCCCCACCCTTCTTGCATCCTTCCTTCTTTCCCCTTCCTCCTTTCCTCAAGGCACCACTTCCCATGCTCTTGGCAAGAAGACATCAACACAGCCATTTCAAAAAGGTTTGAGTGAGAGTCAAGCCCTTTGGCAAGCCAAGAGGTTTCGCGACTATTGGCAAGAAAAGAGCGGCAAAGAAGCTCTCAAAGTAAACTGGCAAGCCCCATAGCACCACGGGACTTTACGATCAGATCGAATGGTGAGAACAGCAAAAACAGAATTCTCACCTCCCACATCTTGAGAAAAACGACAATAATATCACGAATGACCATGAGCACAATTTTTGAAATCAAACAAAAACTTATCTCACAAGCCGATAAAATAGTAGAAATGCTTCTTCCCCAAGGGCACAAACGAGGCAACAATTGGATTGTAGGCAACACACGTGGTGAAGCGGGTCAAAGTTTATCGATTTGCTTAAGTGGTAGTAAAGCAGGACTTTGGTATGATTTTGCAGAAAGCACAGGAGGAGATCTTTTAGACCTTTGGTGTGAAGTCAAAGGCATTAGCCTCTCTCAAGCCTTAGAAGAAGCACGCGCGACTCTCAATTTGACACGCCCCAAACCCTTTATGGCGCCCCATCGTTCCTATCGCCGTCCACCGGTTCCTACAGGGCAGAGCCCGCAGAATCTTGTAAAAACCTATCTCCATGAAGAACGCCGCATTCCTCTAGAGATTATAAAACGTTACCGCATAGGAGAAAATGGCGAAAAAATCATTTTCCCCTTTTATAAACCCGACGGCACCCTTGCTTTAGTCAAAGAACGGCTTGCGCAAACGGGAGCAAAAACAAAACCAACAGCCTCCCAATGTGAACCTATTTTATTTGGTTGGCAAGCCCTTTACCCCACAAACCACCCCTCCACGCACACATCCCAGCAGGCAACCCAGCACACACCTCAGCAGGCACCCCAAAACACCACCTCAACCAACCCCGCCTCCACAAAGGCATCCCCGCACACATCCCAGCAGGCATCCCCGCACACATCCCAACAGGCAACCCAGCACGCACCTCAGCAGGCACCCCAAAACACACCCCAGCAGGTACCCTCAACCAACCCCGCCTCTACACAGGCACCCCAACACACACCTCAGCAGGTACCCTCAACCAACCACGCCTCCACGCAGGCGCCCCAAAACACCGCCTCAACCAACCACGCCTCTACACAGGCATCCCCGCACACATCCCAGCAGGCATCCCAACACGCACCTCAGCAGGCACCCCAAAACACACCCCAACAGGTACCCTCAACCAACCCCGCCTCTACACAGGCATCCCAAAACACCGCCTCAACCAACCACGCCTCCACGCAGGCATCCCCGCACACATCCCAGCAGGTACCCTCAACCAACCCCGCCTCTACACAGGCATCCCCGCACACATCCCAACAGGTAACCCAACACGCACCTCAGCAGGTACCCTCAACCAACCACCCCTCCACGCAGGCATCCCAAAACACCGCCACAATCAACCCCGCCTCCACACAGGCATCCCTGCACACATCCCAGCACGCGCCCCAACAGGCACCCACGCAGGCGCCCCAAAACACCGCCTCAACCAACCACGCCTCCACGCACACACCCCAGCAGGCACCCACGCACGCGCCCCAACAGGCGCCATTCCCCAATTTTTCTTCAACAAACCGTACCATTGTTATCACTGAAGGAGAAATTGATGCGCTATCCTTAGCCGCCTATGGATATCCGGCGGTTTCTGTTCCCTTTGGAGGAGGCAGTGGAGGAAAACACAACTGGATTGAAAATGAATTTGATCATTTAGAATCTTTTGAAACGATTTTTTTAGCCACCGATATGGATCCGCCCGGAGAAGAAGCAGCCCGTGAGATTGCCAGCAGGCTTGGACGCCACCGTTGCTACCGTGTCCGTTTACCCCTTAAAGATGCCAATGACTGTTTAACCGCAGGAATCGATAAAGCCACCATAAAAGCTGCCTTTTCCTCAGCACAAAGCTTTGCACCAGAAGGTTTACGGCGCGCCTCAGACTATAAAGATCAAGTGATTGGGCTTTTTTGGCCAGAGCCTGAAAAACATCTTGGTTATACGGTTCCCTATCCTAAACTGAAGGACAAATTGCATTTCCGCCCAGCAGAATTAACGCTCTGGAGTGGTGCGAGTGGTGCAGGTAAAAGCCAATTATTATCAGACTGTATTCCCCATTGGATTGCACAAAAGAGTCGCCTTTGCTTAGCGTCTCTAGAAATGAAAGGAGAACAATCACTTCGCCGTTTAACCAAACAAACGGGCGGCTTAGAACAGCCTACAAAAGAAACGATTGAACGGATTCTTCATTTTTTAGACGAAGGGCTTATTCTTTATGAGCATGTTGGCAAATCGAGCGTAGATACCTTGCTTGAAGTCTTTGACTATTGCCGTGCGCGCTATGGCTGCGATCAATTTATCATCGACAGTTTGATGCGGCTTGGCATTGCCTCTGATGATTATGCAAGACAAGAACAAGCGGTTTATAAAATGGTTGATTGGGCTGTTTTAAACAATGTGCATATTCACCTTGTCGCCCATGCCCGCAAAGGCGGTCTGGATAAAGATATCCCCAGCACAGAAGACATTAAAGGCGCCTCAGAAATTGGTGCCAATGCCTTTAACATCATCACCATTTGGCGCAATCGATCGTTGGAAGATAAAATCTTTGCCGCCTCTCTAGCACAAGAAAAAGCAGATTTAGCAAAACGCCCAGGCGTTATTATGAATATTGCCAAACAACGTTCTGGTGATTTTGAAGGCAAAATAGGGCTTTGGTTTGATCCCCAAACCTACCGCTATCGCTGTTCTTTTGAACAATCATTCCCTCGACGTTATCTGTAATACCCCATAAACCCCACTCTCTTTAAAAACGCCTCCGCCTTCACACGCGCACGCCTTGCTCCCACAGAAACAACAGGAAGGATCAATCCACAAATGACGAAAAACACCCAATCCTTCGCAAACCAAAGCCAGCTCAACCCCATATACTCTGCTCCCAAAGGCAAACAAAAAAAGATCGCTCCAGCAATGGCGCAAAACACCAACCCCTTCAATAACCACAAACAACGCGTCACCACCCCATCTTGCCGCCCCCTTATATGCAAAATCAAGAACCACTCCAACACTACAGCAAACACGATCCCCATCAAGGACAATAGTCCCCACGGTATGTCCATACTCTCCATCCCCCAAAGAGCCAAAAAAAGGACGACTCCTAAAATGCAGTAAAACAGCACTTCCTTCAAAAAGAGGGAAACACCAAAAATACAATAAAACGCCGCCCGCCACCACGGAATATCGAAGCGCTTGGAAACTTTATAAGTACCAATAGCGACAACAATAAAAAGGTAGGAAACCACCAACAACAGCAAAAAAACACCAGCTACCTCAAAAACCAAGCCCATAGAACACGCGCACACCTTGCTCCCTCACAAACAAAAGGAAGGGTAAATCCAAAAATGAATAAAAACACCCAATCCTTCGAGAACCAAAGCCAGCTCAACCCTAGATTCTCTGCTCCCAGACGGATAAAACAAAGGAGAGTACCCAAAATGCAGGAAAACAGCACAAAATTCAAAGCACGCAACGACCTCTGTAATACCGTATCACCTTGCTCGCGTATAAAGAACCCCAAGAGCACTTTCAACAATACAGACAAGAGCAAAACCTTTAAGAATACCGCCCTTATGCTATCCATATCTCTGACACCCACAGCAGCAAACCACAGGATAAAGCCCATCATGCAACAAAACATAACCGCCTTTAAGAACACTTGCCAAGCAACAGGCATGCTCTTGACGCCCAGATGCACCAAACCAAGGACAGTTGCAAAAATGCAAGAAAACACCGCCCCCTTCAAGAGCAGCTCCCCGTCAACAGCGCGCCTGCCCACGCCCACATAAATAAAACCAAGGTAGGTGGCAACAACGCCATAAAGCACCACCCATCTCCAAAACATCCCCCCTGTAACAGAGCGACGCTTTGCTCCCACATAAATAAAAATCAAGGCCAGAGCAAAAAAGCAGAAAACCCCCAACAACAGCCAAAACATCACATCGTTCGACATCAAATACCCCTCACAGAAAGAACATCAAAGACCACGCCCGTGGGACAGAAAAATGCTCATTTTTTTAAGCCCCCCAACAGTACACGCACACACCGTACCCCCTCCAAAGCAAAAAAAGGAACAAGTCCAACAACACCGCAAAACACCAGCACCTTCAAAAACATGTCCCGCGCAACCACCATACGCCCCGCTCCTTTATTAAGTAAAAATCAGAGACCATGCCAAAAATGCAGCAAAAGATCAATCCTTTGCAAAGAATGAAAGCCTAAACCCAAGACGTTTTGCCCCTAGACAAATAAGCCCAAGGATAAGACCAAAGACAACGCCAAAAAGAATGTAAAAGACCCACTTGTTTGAGAACCACAACCAAGTCAAACCAAAGTGCTCAGCTTGCGCATAAACAAACTTAGAGGTCACGCCAACAAAGAATGCAAGCACCCCACCCTTAAAAAAGTCCTTCCTTGTAAACCCGAAAAACCTTATTCCCGCATAAATAGAAACAAAGACGAGAACCAAAGGACAGAAAAGTGCCAACCACTGCAAAAACATCAAATCGTTCGACATCAAATACCCCTCACAGAAAGAACATCAAAGACCACGCCCGTGGGACAGAGAAATGCTCATTTTTTTAAGCCCCCCAACAGTACACGCACACACCGTACCCCCTCCAAAGCAAAAAAAGGAAAAAGTCCAACAACGCAGCAAAACACCAGAAACTTCAAAAACATGTCCCGCGCAACCACCATACGCCCCGCTCCTTTATTAAGCAAAAATCAGAGACCATGCCAAAAATGCAGCAAAAGATCAATCCTTTGCAAAGAATGAAAGCCTAAACCCAAGACGTTTTGCCCCTAGACAAATAAGCCCAAGGATAAGACCAAAGACAACGCCAAAAAGAATGTAAAAGACCCACTTGTTTGAGAACCACAACCAAGTCAAACCAAAGTGCTCAGCTTGCGCATAAACAAACTTAGAGGTCACGCCAACAAAGAATGCAAGCACCCCACCCTTAAAAAAGTCCTTCCTTGTAAACCCGAAAAACCTTATTCCCGCATAAATAGAAACAAAGACGAGAACCAAAGGACAGAAAAGTGCCAACCACTGCAAAAACATCAAATCGTTCGACATCAAATACCCCTCACAGAAAGAACATCAAAGACCACGCCCGTGGGACAGAAAAATGCTCATTTTTTTAAGCCCCCCAACAGTACACGCACACACCGTACCCCCTCCAAAGCAAAAAAAGGAACAAGTCCAATAGTGCCCAGAAACACCCCATTATTAAAGATCAAAAACCAGTGCCCCCCCCATATGCTTGGCTCCGTTATACGCCAATCCAACAACAGCTCCAACAACGCAGCAAAACACCAGAAACTTCAAAAACATGTCCCGCGCAACCACCATACGCCCCGCTCCTTCATTAAGTAAAAATCAGAGACCATGCCAAAAATGCAGCAAAACATCAATCCTTTGCAAAGAATGAAAGCCTAAAACCAAGACGTTTTGCCCCTAGACAAATAAGCCCAAGGATAAGACCAAAGACAACGCCAAAAAGAATGTGGAAGACCCACTTGTTTGAGAACCACAACCAAGCCAAACCAAAGTGCTCAGCTTGCCCATAAACAAACTTAGAGACAGCGATAATAATGAAGCTCAACGCCAAATTTTTTAAAAAAGCCTTCCTTGTAACCCCAAAAGACCTCATTGCCGCATAAATAGAAACAAAGACAAGAGCAACAAAGCAGAAAAACCCCAACCACTGCAAAAACATCACATCGTTCGACATCAAATACCCCTCACAGAAAGAACATCAAAGACCACGCCCGTGGGGAAGAGAAATGCTCATTTTTTTAAGCCCCCCAACAGTACACGCACACACCGTACCCCCTCCAGAGCAAAAAAAGGAACAAGTCCAATAATGCCCGCAAACACCAACCCCTTCAAAAACATGTCCCGCGCAACCACCATACGCCCCGCTCCTTTATTAAGTAAAAATCAGAGACCATGCCAAAAATGCAGCAAAAGATCAATCCTTTGCAAAGAATGAAAGCCTAAACCCAAAACGCTTTGCCCCTAGACAAATAAGCCCAAGGATAAGACCAAAGACAACGCCAAAAAGAATGTGAAAGACCTAACTGTTTGAAAACCACACCTGAGCCAAACCAAAGTGTTCAGCTTGCGCATAAACAAACTTAGAGGTCACGCCAACAAAGAATGCAAGCACCCCACTCTTAAAAAAGTTCTTCCTTGTAACCGCGAAAAACCTCATTGCCGCATAAATAGAAACAAAGACAAGAGCAACAAAGCAGAAAAATACCAACCACGGCAAAAAAAACAAATCGTTCGACATCAATATCCCCCACAGCAGTAAAATTAAAGGTAACGCCCATCATGCAAAAAAATGCCAATCCTTTCAAGAAGCAAATCCACGCGAGACAACACACTTTTCCCCATACAGCCTCCCCTATAAACCCCTCTCCTATAAAACAATGACAACACCCACAGAAAGCGACCCCTCACCCTTTTTTTGAAACTTCCCCTCACGCAAAAAGCAGACATAAAAACGTATCCCTCAACAAGCATACAACAGCACAATCCCGTTTCTTTGCATAAACATAAAGAAGCAAACGATAATTTTTAAGGAGATGCTATGACCCATAAGCAGAAAAAAAATATGCAAACCTGCCCGCTTGATCATCAAAATCAAGAAAAGCACATTGGTCATTTAAAGACGCAAGAAATCCCTGTTGAAACGCGTAATCCTTATTTTAAACCCAATCATCGAGAAAGTTCCAGCAACCCGCGCACCATCAATGCCATTGCCAATGCACAAAGCCATCCCATTGCACTTTTATATGCGAAAGGACATCTCAGCAAAGCCCAATATAAAGCGGCAGAACGTTTTTATTTTTACTGGCGTCAAAGCCAAGCCGATCTCCACATGAGCCTTGACTACACCCGTGAAAAGGTTTCCTGTAGCCAAGGGTACATACACCCCATTGAACGTCAAATAGAAGCCTCCAATCATTTAAGAACAATCAAAGTTCAACTGGGTATTCTTGGCTATTCACTGCTTGAACGCGTTATCGGCCATGGACAAGCGATAAAAGAATTAAGTTCTTCAAAACGCAAACAAAACTCCCTTGCCGATCATTTACGAGATTGTTTAGACTTGCTCGCATTTCATTGGGGATATGCAAACCATAAACATTTTGAATAATCCCCCTCCTCGCCATTTTAAGCGGCCTCCCATGTTGCCCCCGCCCCTCTAAAGAAACCTCCCCCACACGGGCTCAAGCATTGAGCAGCTCTCGCCCCCATTTTCATTACCTTGCCCCCCACACCCAAAAGGACAATACTTCACCCCCCACACATACTGAAGATACACCCCACACTCTTAAAAACAAAAAGCCTTCCCCATATCAGTCCTATAATCATGAGGGGCTCTTAATTCGTTTTTGATTGAAGAATATTATCAAGATGCTTGCATGTATCATAATATTTTTAAATATAGTTTAATTAATATCGAGTCTTAAAACAAATATTCAATTGAAAAAAGTGTTAAGTTTTAATGCAAAATGACAAAATTTTTTGTAAAAAGTATTTTTTATATTGCTATTTTTTCAATTCTCTGCTAATTATAATGTGGTAGGTTCTTTAAGTATGATTTTTTGTATTTAGTACGGCCTTTTGAATTTATTCTTTTTTGACACGTCCTGCGAGTCAATGTTAAAATTCTCCTGCTCTTTGGTCCTCTAATTGCGACGGAGGACTTTTTTTTATAACTGTACTTTTTTATGACTGTATTGTCTTAAATCACTTCCTTATGAGCTTTGTTATATTCCTCCATAAGGTCTACCCGCAAAATAGATCATTCTTTTGTCAAATTGACTTGCGTTTCATTCTCAAAGAACAAAGATTCTTAACTCAATCTGATTTACAAACAGCTTGGATACACTTCTCTCTTGGCTTCCATTCACTCTTGGCTTCCATTCACTCTTGGCTTCCATTCAGGGATTTTCAGCTAAACTCAAGGCGCAACAGAAGCTTGCTCTGTCTTAAAGATTCACCACGCCCTTAAAAAAACACTTAAAACATATCCAAAGAAGCCTGCTTCATATCACCAAACTTCAAATGACAGTGTTTTACGACATAACAGAATGACTTAACTACTGGATAACTTTCTTTATCGCATAGTCCACCAACAGGTTGATGTATCACGATAATACTTTGATTTATAATAATAATTTCCAGTTATCCATATAAAATTAAGAGACCCGGATATCATAGGGATTCTCTCATTTTAAATTTATTTCATGTTGCATCAATCAACACCTTGTCTTTTCCACATTACAAACATGAGAGATATATGAAATAAAACACTAGCAAGATAAAGAATCAAAATGCCTCTTATGAACACGCTCAAGAGCCAAAGGCTGTCATCACATGAGGCGCGAATAGTATGATAGTGCAGGCTTTCCCCTTATGAGATTTTAAAGAAGGGCTTATCCACTTCGCAAGAGATTTCTCCATTATCCCATTCATCAATATCCCCATTCATCAATATCCCCATTCATCAATATCCCCATTCATCAACATCATTGTGATGATAAGACAACATAATGTTTTTTAAACAAGTACGTAAATGTGCAACACAAATATATTCTATTTAGAACATTCTGTTTTACGTGATTCGCGTAAAACCTCATTAAAAACAAAATCTCTATGAGAAAAAATCTAAAGCGTGAGGATAAAAACATGAAGCAAGCGTGATTCCATTCAGCTATTGCTCTTTAACCGTCAAACCAAATAAAAATAGATCCGGCCAAATAAAAATAGATCCAGAAAGTATGTTAATCTTCCTACCTTAAGAGATAAGCTAAGAATATAGACAACATCTCTCCTAACATTCCCCTTTTTCTAGCATCGCGTAAGAATCAAAAGTTATACAGCTTATTTTGTCATATTATAAAGCACTGTTTTTTTAAGGCGGTATTGAAGCAGTTAAAACAATTGAAGTGTTTAGCCAACGCCATTAGCAAAGCTAAAAAAAACAAACTGTTGAAAAGCCGTGCATATCTTGTGTAAACACAAAAAAAACAAGAAAAAGGCACAAAAATATCTTAATTTTTATAAAAATGCTCAGCGTCTTTTACGATTGTATTGACGAACAACCCTTATCACATAATCATCTTAAATATTGAGAATAAAGAATGAATAGCCCTCGCAAATACAGCAACCTATCAATAAAAATATAAAAACAAATCTTTTGGTTATCTCTGTTTCTTATGGAATATGCCTTTCCCTATGGATGCACTTTAGCCTCCAAAGAGTGCGTTCAATCCATGGAAAGGATGCACTCCAGCCCTTAAAGAGTGCATCCTTCCCCTCAACGGAAACTGCCAAACCCTCATAAGGCAGTATCCAATCCATGAGAGGATGCACTC